>JAITMQ010000130.1 GCA_031277225.1 Clostridiales bacterium
CCGCAATGAATGGTTCTTCGCCCATTTGCGCGACAATATTCGCGGATTGTTTAATGTCCTGCTCGGTCGGCGCGGGCGCGGGCGGCATTGCCTTCAATTTCCCGGCTTCAAAGCTCGCCAGAACCACTTCGGGTGCGATTTGTGAGGAGATTATGGCCGCCTTAAACGACAAGCCCTTCTCGCGCGCAATTTCCTTGATTATATTGACATTCCACTCCAAATGACTATCCGCCCCCGCACCCCCCGCAGAACCGATTAACAGCGGAATCCCCTCACAACAGGCCGCCTCCAGCATAAATTCCAGGTCGCGCTTAACAGCACCCCTGTCCGTAAACGATTTGCCGCTGCCAAGATAATATGGCCCGGGGTCTGTAGAGCCCGCATCCACGGCAATGGCATGTGGTTTAAGCCTCATTCCCGCCTCAAAAGAGGCTGCCGGAAAGCCATAGCCCAAAATCGCCGTCGGCGATAAAATTCTGAATTCTTTCATCACATCACCTCAAATTCTCGTAAAAGCCAAAAATCTATGACCGGGATATTCTCCCATATAAAGATAATTTCCATAAAATTCATAATAAATAGGCTCGTTCCCAAAAAGCGACAAAGCCCCGTCTTCGGCCGTCCACCAAAAGAATTCTTCAACGGAAAAACCCAGGCCATTTTCAAAAAAGCTAAGCACTTGAAATTCCAATTCGTCTTCATTCGGCAATTCTTCATAAAGCCCCAAAACCAGCCAATCGCCCACGAGTTGCGGGTCAATAATCGGTGCAAAAGGCGTTAAAGCAAAGCTGTCGCCGCTAAATATATCTTCAACCACAAGTTCGTTCCCATAAATCCGATAATAAACCACTTCATCCCGCCATGGGTCATTCCTCCACCAGGTTTCCGTTATGGTAAGCACGCCATTTTCCGCAGACCAATACATGCCCTCCGTAAAGCCCTGCTCAATCAAAAGCACCCGCCCATCCGGCGTAAATTTACTCACAAATTCATCGCCATCATCATATGCCCTCCAAATGCCAAGCAAAGGTGAGTTATTGCCGATATAGAGAGTAAAGCTATCCTCATCCCATTTTAAGTCCAGCCCCAATTTTTGCGCAAAGGCCTCGGCGGGCAGAAAGGCCCAGCCGTCTATAAGAATAACCTCGCCCTCAAAATCCTCGCCATTAACCACAATATTAACCCGCGCGTTGGCCGCCGCCAAAACGCCAATGCCCAAAGACATCAAGGCCGCCAATAAAAACCCGGCAATAAAATACTTAAACTTTTTCATAAGCCCCTCCTTAGTGATTTTCCAGGAAATATATGTTTAGCGGTGTTTCGTTTTTGAGTAGTCCGGGACGCTCATCCCTTGGATTAAGGCGAAGCTCCCCCTCGTCATAATTAATTTCTCGATTAAAATATTTTAATATGTCGTTGCCGAATAGGCTGCGCATCCTTGCCTCAAGGGAGAAATATAGCTTGCAGCCTTGAATTTCGCGGTCTTCAAACATTATGGAGATATTTGGCAAATAGCGCAGGGTTATGGCATGGCCGCCTGCGCCTGTTGCTCCGGGTTCATAAATTGGGCAGTTGCGCAAAAATTCTTCGGTATAGCCAAGATTATCTAAATCTTTGAGGCTGATGGTGGTTAAATCTGACCCCGAATCCAGCTTAAAGTACACATAATCATGTGAAAGCTTATCGCTTTTAAGCACACTGGCCTGAATTATTACGCGCCCAAGGTCGCATTTTTCAAATTTAATCTTTATCGGTTGCATATATACAGTCCCCCAATCTGCGGCATATCGTTATAGCCCTCGACTATCGAAACTTTTTCCATGCTGCCCTCCAAAGATTTCTTTAAATCAAAAGCTTCATCCCATGTGTCTTTTATTGCATAAATACTGCCAAATAGCATATTCCGCCCCGTGCCATCCCAATCCACATTCACCATCACAATCCACTTTTTAGGATAGCGCATCATGACCTCTTGCGTCCAAACTCTTTCACCCATAATTTCACTCCTCCCCATTCTTTAAAGTAAGCGCCCGCGCCGCAATTTCTTCTTCCAGCCGTTTAAGCCGCAGCACCTCGTCTTTGCGCCGCGCGGCCTGCATAAAATGCCAAAAGACAACCAAGGCGACAAACGAGGCTATAAATAACGCCCAAAGCACAAAATTTCCCACAAAAAGCGCGCCCGCAAAAAAGAAAAACAAAAAAGCCGCCGCCGCCCTAATTCCTAATATAGCAGCCTTAATCTCCATCATTCATCACATCACCATCTTCAAATATATCCACCCCATCCAAGAAGAAGTCCGGCAAAATCCTTACCGGAATTTTGTCCTCCGGCGAATGTACATTTCCGGCATAAATTTCATTGCCGGTGCCGTTAAGCCAATATACAAAAACCACCTCATCATAGGGGTCTATAAACCAAATTTCTCTAACGCCCGCTTCGCGATATTTTGCGAATTTTACCCGCAAATCATATCTTGAATTTGATGGGGGCAAAATTTCAACAACAAAATCCGGCGCGCCTATAATGGAATTTTCGCTAATCTTAGAGGGGTCGCAAATTATGGCCAAATCCGGCTGGACAACGGTGTCGTCGCGCTTATTGGCCTTGTTGGCTTTAAGTCTTGTGTCGAAATTCAATACAATTCGGCATTTTCTTTGTTTTTGCTTTGCCAATTCATTTCCAAGCATCAAGTGCAAATTACCTAATACCTGCTGATGCTTCCAGCTTGGGCTTGCCATGGCATATGGCACGCCGTCTATAAGCTCAAAACGCTCGTCGGTGTCCCATTTGGCATAATCGGCATAGGTGTAATGGGTTTCCACTTTTCTTAAGGCCGACATTTAACCACTCCTTCCAATCGACTTATTTGCCGATAATGTCCTTCAGCGCGAGGATTCTCCGCATTTCGTTGTGGATAATCATATAGCCCTCGTCCATGCCCATGCCCGGCTTTGCCAGCGTTTGCACGGGGCTTGTCGCCATTGCGATATGGGCGCAAATTTGCGCGCTGCGGTCGGTTTCGTTGCATGTGCCGCCCAAATACGCCCCCATGCCGTTTTGCTTGCAATACAGCACGGCCTCAATGGAATTGTTTATGCCGCCAAGGTCGGGCGTTTTAATTTGCGCCATATGCCCGGCCTTATTGTCGGTAAAATCCTTGACATCTTGCAGGGTATTGCACCATTCGTCCGCCACAATCTCGACATTAACGCCCTTTTTCTCCGCAAGCTCGCGAATTTTCTTAAGCGCCGCAATTTGCCCGGAAAGCGAGCCGACATCCACGGGTCCTTCTATGCGTAGCGCAAATGGCAGGGCGTTTTTCTCTAATTCGCCAAGATAGTTAACCAGCGATTCGTAATCCTCACCAAAAATTTCACCAAGCATACCATAGACATCAATATGCATGGTCGGATTATAATCGTCATCTATGCGCACCTCTAAAATGCGATTTTTAAGCCACAGGACATATTCGGCCAATCCCTCGCCCTTTTTGCCGACTTTCTCAATATTGTTAAAAAGCGCGTGGGGCAAAACGTCTACGGATTTTAAAATCATCTTATCGGCATTTAAATGGCGCGCGTCGCCCGACTGCGAAAAAATCGGAATCATGGCGTCGGAAATCGTTGTGCCATATTCTTCGGCGATAATTTGCGCCATAAGCTTATGGCGGCTTTTGGCAACGGCATCAAGGGCGGCCTGCGTAATTCCATAGCGAATGGCCGTGTGAAGCGGCTTCCCGTCAACCATAAGCGAATCCAGTTCCGCCGCCAATTCCCTAAAAGTTCCGATTTTGCGCCCTATAAGCAGGGGTTTGACGCAACGCTCAATCACGGGAATAAAATCCCGCGCAAGAAATAGCGGGTCGCGCCCGCTAGCACCCGAATATTGCACAGCCGCGCAATCGCCATGCGCAATCTGCCCATCCTCCAGCACAAACATCACAGAAATAGACTCGCCGGGCATTCTTATAGAGCGAAAGCCCTCGGTGGCGGGCTCGCCCTTATAAGTGCTGCCGTCCTCAACGGCATGGCTTTTAATCGCCCTCTGGTCGTCAAAGAAAAACCCGCTATACCCCGCCGCACAAATTACGTCAACAATTCTCATCTAAATATCCTCCTCGTCTTGTACACTTGTAGTTTCAAAAATATCCGCAACATCAAAAACGAGTCCCTGCAAAATATTTATGGGAATTTTATCTCCAATGTGATAAGTTCTTCCGCTATAACCGCCGTCATCTGCCAACAAATATGCCGTTATGGTTTCCATCCGCGGTTCAATAAACCATATTTCCCTAACCCTCGCCTCTTTGTATTTCGCCAATTTTACCCGCAAGTCATGCCTGGTATTGGACGGCGACAGGATTTCAACAACAAAATCAGGCGCGCCTTTTATATAGTTCAAATACTTCTTTGAAGGGTCGCAAACAACAAACACATCCGGTTGCCATGCTTTTTCATTACCTTGGTCGGCAAATAATCTGGCATCAAAATTCATTAACACAATGCATTTGGGATTGCCTCTAAGATGATTCCATAATCCGGCGTGAATATTGCCGGCAATTTCTTGATGCCACATATTCGGACTGGCCATGGCGCGCAAAGTGCCATCAACCAATTCCCAACGCCCCCCTCTTTCCTTGGCGGCAACATAGTCGGCATAAATATATTGCCCCTGCCTTTTCTCTTTCCTCAAAGCCGACATATTATCCCTCCTCATCATTCTCAGGTGGCTCTTTCCCCTCGAAAATATCATTCTTATCCAAGAATAGCCCCGGAAAAATTCCGACGGGAATTTTTTCTTGCATTAAATAGTTGTGCTCATTATAAATGCCGTCATCCCCCAAAATATAGGTATAAATGGTTTCGGACACAGGGTCAATAAACCAAATTTCCCTAACCTTTGCCTCGCGATATTTTACAAGCTTGTGCTGTATGTCCTGCCTTGCATTGCCCGGCGACAAAATCTCGACAATGAAGTCCGGCGCGCCTTTAATATAGTTCAAAAAAATCTTTTTGGGGTCGCAAACCACAAATAAATCGGGCCGCCATGCCTTTTCGTTATTTTGGTCGGCAAATAATCTTACATCAAAATTCGACATAATTTCACATTTGCTTTTTTTCTTTACCATATGATTCTCAATTTTCAAAGATAGTTTACGATAAACCTTTTGATGCCGCCAATTCGCGCTTGGCATCATTCGGATAATCCCGTCCTCCAGCTCCCATCTCCCGCCGCGCTCCATCGCCGCAACATAATCTCTATAGGTAAATTGCTTCTCGCCCTCAACCAAAGTCAAAGGACTGCGCTTTTCTTCAAGCCCTTCTTTCCTCAAAGCCGACATATTATCCCTCCTCTCATTTCGGCCGCCCAACCAGCCGCCCTTCGCTAATGGCGTAGATGTCATCAATCGACATTTGGAAGCTAACATCCCTGCTTTCAAGCTTGCCGCGCACGGAGAGTTTTTTGCGGTGAAAGTCCTTGATATGGCGGTTAAAGGGCAAATTGCCAAATTCCAACAGCCGCACAGCCCCGTCATTGTCCCGCGCGGGAAAGGCCAAATCGGCATTATATTTGCTTGGCGCAAAGGGAATGTCGATAATTCCCGCCTCAAAGGCGCGAACAGCACCCAGCGCAATGTCGCCATAACCCAGCTCCAATGTCTTGTCGATAATGGCCTTGGTTTCCATTTCGATAAGGCCGCTTTCAAGGTGAACGTCGTGCAATTCCAGAAGATTTTGCCCCTGCAACATATTCACAACCTGCTTCGTCGCCTTAAGCCCCGCCGCATTCGCCTCCATTGTCGGCACGCCCATGGCCTCATGCGGCGTTTTAACGATAACCTTTGTCGCGCCCGCAAGCACGGCCGCCGCAGCACCCCATGAAATTACGCCAAAAGCCATGGATTCGTCTTGCGGAAAGCCCCCCATCCATTGATGTAAAACCGTGGTTATATGCACGTCTTCAAAGCCGAATTTATCGAGATAAAAGCGCGTCAGCTTGCGCAACGACTTTATGGCCGCCACATCTTGAACAATATTGCCCAGCTGGCCATAGCCCACGGTGATATTTTTACAGCCCTGCGTGGCCGCAAGCAGGCTTTCCATAACCGCCACCGAATGGGAAATGCAGGGCGGCACAAGCGTTCCCGTAAGCGGGCCGAATGGCTCACGATTGATGGTTATGCCCGCTTCTTCATATTTGCCTATAAGCCTGTCAACGAATTGCCAGTCATAAATCGTCTTTTCTAAGGGGATGTCCTTGGAATAGGGGATATTATAGGAAATTCCGCCGCCTTCATAGGAGCTGAAGCCGCCCGCAATGGAAATTTGCGCCAAAAGCCGCGCGTCGGGCGTGCCATGGCGCACCTGCACGGGACTGCGCACCGATTCCACCACGCGGCGACAAACCTCGACACCATGATTAACCGCAGGGAATCCGTTCAGCATGGAACGCCCCGCGCGAATACTCTCGTCAATGCCGATTTGCGCGTCTTCATAGCGATTGTGGCGGGTATAGGAGTCAATTGTCGTGGGCAACAAGTCCGCAAAGCCATAATCTTCCAAATGCTTAAGCAGGTCAATATGCTCTTGCGGCAGGGCAACGCCCGCGCGCGGCTGTGTAAGCGTTCTTTTCTCCTCGTCCGCCAAAATAAGTTTGGCCGCAAAGCTTTTGGACGGACAAAGGGACTTTTGATAGGCCACGGCCTCGTCAAAATCCACATCTGCGCCTGTTTTCCAGCCCCTAATCACTTCTTTCTCAATTTCATAATACAAATCGTCGCTCATTTTCTCATTTTTTAAATTAGTCATTTTTTCACCTCAATCCAAGATTTCGCCGCCGTTGAAATTACATTCATATACTAATTTGCCCTTAAAATAGACTTCTTCGCGCCCGCTAAACCAATTAAAGTCGCCTTCAAGCCGGCAGCGATATTCATAGTCGCCATTTTGGTAAAGTTCGGGGCCGCGCAGCGGCAAATCTTCGCTAAGCAGCATTAACGCCTCTTTTAGGAATTTTTCGCAAAATTCCAGCCCCAAAATGCGCCCGTTATAATTCATTGCCCAAAAGGGAATTCCCTCATTCCAAAGGGCCTCCTGCCCCGCGAATTTCGGGCTTCCAAGGCAGGTGTCATAATATCGAAACTTGCCGCCCACGTCAAAATCAAATTCGTGGGCATTAACGCGAGAAGGCGCAATCTTGCCCGTCCGCCCCTTCTCCAAGGCCGTTTTCTTCGCCTTTCTTAAAAATAGCGCAATATCTCTATTCATCCCAATCCTCCTCGGCATCTTCATCATCATAAGGCAGAGATTCTAAGAAAATCCCGCTGATAAGCCCGTCTATATAATTGTCGGTCAGGGCTTCGGTTTCGGGTTTGTAATAAATTGTCATTAGTACAATGATTTTTGCTTGTGTTACAACCATATAGAATAGCCGATACCCTTTAGATTTTCCGGTTTTCGTGTCCTTATTAGGCAATCTAAGTTTATACACTTCATGAGGTATTGGCTCGTCAGATTTCTTGGTCATGGTGCCAAGAAAATCCCCTTTGGCCAGACTTTCTTCGACTTCCAACAGCTGATAGGGCAGTTTTTTGTATTTCTTCTTTTTAACGAAACGCGTAACCGCGCCCTTAAACTCCTCGTATTCCCTCACTTCATAATAATCAATCTTCGTCATATTCAAAAGTCCCCTCTTCAATTTCTTTTATCATTTCTTCCAGCCACTCACGTGTACTTGGCCTCTCCTTCTCGACAATCTCACCGCGAAGCACTTTGAAAGTGTGGTCAATCCCATCAAAAAGCTGTTGCGCTATAGGAGTATAAACAGCCATATCAGCAGGGCTTGGGCTTTCTTTTTCGGTTAGAATAAAGGCCATTTCTTCAATTTCTCTTTGCCTGATGGCATTATTTGTCATATAATCACCTCAATTCCACAAAACTGCCTTTCATAATTTTCAATGCAACATTAGGCTTGCGGCGGGACAGCAGCCCCATCGCCGCCAGCGCGTTTTCTTTATCCAGCAGGATTTTCGGCTTAAGCGGCTTAAGCGCGCCCAAATCGCGCGGGGCATAAACCGCCTCTTTTAGGATTGCCGCAGGTTCTGCGGCATTAATCACCGCGCCGCCGCTGCCAATAATATATTCCACCCGCGTTAAATCCTTGCCCTCCTGCGACAACATCTCCCCTTGCGGCGTAAAAACCTGCTCAACATGCCCACAATGCCTTTTTGCCGAAATTCTAATCGCCTGCGCCGCAAAAGCCGCGTCAATCGCCGCAAATTCGGCATATTCGCCATGTGGCATAATTCCGGGGTCATTTTTGCAAATTTCAAGCCAGGCCGCCACTTCTGCGCCGCCAAATTCCGGCTCATCCTCCAAAATCAAGTCATAAAGGGCATTAAGGCTATAACGCATACCAACATCCCCCTCCACCGTTCGCTTGGCGAAGGGCTCAATAATCCCGCTGATAAAGGCATTCGCGCTTTTGGGCGTGCCATCTGCCATGCTATAGACATCGCTTGTCGCCCCGCCCAAATCATAGGCCATTAAAGCCCCCAAATCCCTCGCCAAAAGCTCGCAGGCCTCAAAAACTGCCAGCGGCGTGGGAATAATTTCCATGTCCATGCGCGCCGCCACGCCGCCAAGCCCCTTTGCCGTGATAATATTCTTGATAAACAAATCTCTAATTGTATTTTTGGCCGGGCGAATATTCAGCTTGCCAAAGGCGGGCATAACATTTTCGCAGACTATCGCCCTTTTGCCGCCGCCCTCAAGAATTTCCGCCGCCTCTTGCGCCGCAGAACGATTCCCCGCCACAATCACAAAAAATTCGCCGGAAATTTTGGCAATAGTTTCGGCATTTTGCAAAAGCACCTTTTTATTGCCGCCGTCAATGCCGCCGGAAAGCAGCATAATATCGGGGTTTATGGCCTCAATTTCCTGCATTTCCTGCGCCGTCAGCTCATAGGAATAGGTCTTCATAACTTTTGCCCCCGCCGACGTCGCCGCCAGGCGCGAGGCCTTCGCCGTCAAATCCGGCACAAGGCCGGAAGACACCATTTTAAGCCCGCCCGCCGCCGAAGAACATGCCAAATTGAAGGCGGGCTTAATTTGCCCAATTTGCGCAAAAATCTCGCCCAAGGCCGCTTCATAGCCGAAGGCTATGTCGTCGCTAATCGTGGTGAAAGCCTTCGCAAAACCGACGATTTTTCCCGCAGAAGCGTCCACGGCCATAACCTTAGTATAGGTCGAACCGAAGTCTGTTAAAAGATAGATTTCCATTTTAGCCACCCAGGTCTTCCTTCAAATGCTCAATTGCCAACAACGGGTCTGCACCCGGCGGATAGACACGATTAAAGCCCATGACTTTAAAGGTTTCCTCGGTTTGGGCGAAGTCTTGCTTGCCCACAACAATATTGCCGCCCACATAGAGCTTGATGTCATAAAGCCCCGCCTCGTCGCATTTTTCGCGCAGGCCCTTACAGTCAATTTCCCCATGGCCATAGAGCGAAGACACGATAATCGCGTCTGCATCGGCCTCTACGGCCGCCTCAACAAATTCCTTTTGAGAAACCATAACGCCGAGATTAACCACGGCAAAGCCCGCCTTGGTTAGCACATAATTCAAAATTTTATTGCCCACGGCATGAACGTCCGCGCCTATTACGCCTAAGACTAATGTGATTTGCCGCTCCTCATTCATATTACCACTCCTCATTTATTTATCGGCAACCTCTATTAACCTCATTCCGCCATCTTTTCGGCCAATTTGCCAAATCTTGCCTTTTGCGGAAATGGCGAATACGCAGGGGTATGCGCCATTTCCGCAAAAGTCAATCTTTGACAAATTGACTCGAAAATATGACGAAAGC
>JAITMQ010000146.1 GCA_031277225.1 Clostridiales bacterium
TGTTTGGCGCAACACAGAAATGACTGAAGCGATTGCAGTCTAGGGTCAACAGGTTCTAAGTAATTTTGGAATAATAATAAATCTAGGGGCGACCGAGGGCGGTCGCCCCTACATATGCGATGTTATTACCGCAAATACCCCGTCATTCCCGCGAAAGCGGGAATCCCCCACCCATTGGCGGGGGATTCCGCATCAAGCGCGGAATGACGGAAACGCTGGCGAACTTGTTGGCGAAACACAAGCCAAAGGCAGGCGCGCGTACAACGTCATTCCCGCAAGGATAGCCGCGTCATTCCCGCGAAAGCGGGAATCCCCTGCCAATAGCAGGGGATTCCGCGTTAAGCGCGGAATGACGGTTGACAAGCGGGGGGAATCTGCGTTAAGCGGGGGATGACGTAGGGGCGACCGCCCTCGGTCGCCCCATTTTGTTATTCCGCGAAGCCTGTGAAAGCGTAGGTCATGGTTTGGTTAGCGCCAATAATTGTAATGGTTTCCATCCTTAGATTTCTTCCACCCTCAACGAATATGCGAAAATTTTTCGGTAACGACAATGCATTTTGTTCAAAAGAATCAACAAGTCTATCGTCAACAAAAATATTTATGGTTGCATTAATAGCAGATGTGCCATCTACTCGTCCAATGTTGCCGTTCAGCCAAGTAAAATGTCCGCCCAAATTGAACATAGCAGACTGAGTTATTCTGTAGCCTGAGGCGACTGTTCCAGAGCCGGCAACTTCCTTGATTATGGCCGCCCGCTCCGGCATAGAAGCATATGAAAATCGCTCTTTGTCGTCCTCGGACAGTCCAATTCCCATCCTTCGCAAGGGCATAAGGTCAGTACCATCTCCCTGCATTGCCCGCGCAAATGAAGCCATAATATAGCTGATTTCGCCGCCCTCTAAAGTTGGTTGGCCGCCCTTCTTACCAGCCCTTCAAGCTCTGCGTGCAAGTCCAGCCATTCGGCATATGCCCAATGAGGGAAAATAAGTTGAATGGTTTCGTTAAGTTCAAGCTCAATTAAAAGTGCCTTTTCATTTGCGGCGGGGCGTGTAAAATCCCAAGGTATGCTTAACTCGGATTTGTCTAAATCGTCGGGCATGGCCGCCATCATGCGCTCGTGTATCACGTCCACGGTCTGCCCCTGTAAAAAGTCCGGCGGCGTATATGCTCTTATTTCTGCCATTTTATCCCCTCACCCTCGCGCTTATTGTGGCCGAATTGCCGTCAATGCCTAAAATTTTGCACTCTAAAAACAGGCTTTCCCCGCCGTTTGCCCATGTAAAACGAAAATTTCGAACGCCGATTGTGCGCCCGGCGGGGTCGGCAAGCAAGGCCTCGGTTATGGTTCGCTCCAACGAGCTTTCAATTGCTTGTTGGTCATTTTCTGCGAAGACCTGTTCCGCTTCAATGCCTGCATTATTGCTATAACCCAAATGCGCAAAGCGCTCCGTTAAAATTGTCTTTATACACCAAAATTTCCAAGCCTCAACCCCGCTGCCATAAAGAAATTTGTGTGCGCCGTCTGTAACAAAATCGCCCCTTGCCCATCCTACTTGCCCTATGTGATACGGAGCATAGCGACTTGCAGGTGCGACTATGGTTATTGTGCTTCTGAAATCTGTGAAAGTTCGCCCTTGCCCTGCGCCAAAGCTATCCCTAAAGACAGGGCCGTTAAGGATTATACTGTCGCCTTGCCTAAAAGTGCCATCTGCGTCTGCGCCCTGTCCCGCATCACTCGGCGTAGCTGTTTCAACTCGCCTTAATGTCAGCTTCATGCGACGGGTTTTGCCAAAATGTACGACGGCTTCAACAAAAAAGAAGCCCTGTAAATTACCGGCTTCGATTTCTACTTTATCCCCTTTACGCAAAAACGGTAAGTCCGGGCCATTCCAAATAATCATTTCTTCGGGCCTGCCTCTGCGGGCTAGGAGAGTATCGGCTTCGGCCTTTGCGTCTGCTAAGGATTTATTGCTGTCGCGCAAAATTATGTCTTGCAAAGTGCCAAAACGAGTGTCGCCCGCAACCACAGCCTCGACTTGCGAGCGTCCTGCGTCGTCTTGCCTCCCATAAACCTTGACTTTTGTAACAAGATTGTTTATATCCGTCTTATTTACGGTTGAAATGGTGCCGTTGCGGTCTAGGCGATACACGGGATTATTGCCGCCATAGCCCGCTATCACGAGTTGGCCGCCGCGCCAAGAGGCAACAAAGTCCTGCCCTGTTTTTTCTTTCACCTCTTCCAAAAGGCTAAAAATCATCTCGGCAATGGTTTTTTTGCCGCGAAAGGCCTTTTTTTCGTGGTTATGCCGTGAGGCCAGCGATATACAAGCGGTATGCCCCAATTACTGCAAATGTCGCCAATCAAGGCCTGTGTGGTCATCCCCGGTCGATAATAGAAAAAATCCCTGCTTTGCATAAGGCGAATGAGCGGGTCATAGGCAGTTATTGACAACTCTTTGCTTGTGGCGGATGTATAATGCCAATTCCAAATATTGCCCTCAAAGACTCGCGCGCTTCCTCCATCCCAAAAGCTGCTTATGCGGATTAGGCAATTAATTTTAGCGAGAGCATGAAGCCATGCGCCATCCACAAGCAGGTTGGGCAAGGTAATACTCGCTCTTTGAGCTAATTCGCCAACACACTCCTCCCATTCGAGGGAGATTAAGGCCTTGGTTAAATCAAGGCTTTTCCCTGTTTCCGTGATAAGCTCCACTTCATGCCTAATCGACTTAATATTGATTTCCATGGCGCGGCCCCCTTTACGTCGGTATAACAAGCACCGTACCCGGCCAAATCCAACGCCCGTTTTCGGATGACGGGCGGCCGCGCCGCCGCGCCTCGCCTTCAATTGCATCTTGATTTGCTATATAAATTTCGGGATAACGTCTGCCTGCGCCCAAAAATCGTTGGGCAATGCCCCAAAGAGTGTCGCCCGATACAACTGTGTGAGTTCTTGCGGGCGGCGGTTCGGGTCTTGTTTGCTTGGGCTGATTCAAAAGCCCTGCGCCGCCGCCTGTGCTACTTGACCCAATTTTAAGCTCCTTCGCTTGCACGAAAGTGATGTCATATTGATAATCTCCATAGCCGCCCCCATATGTTCCGTCAATGCGACTGATATAATGGCATGAAATGCTATAACCCCATTATAAATGTCGCCACCCATCATTACTTGCTCCCTTTCCTCTACATTGTGGCTATTTACTATGCGATGTTGTCCACTATAACGAACAATACTTGAACTTCCATCAAAAAACAACTCACTAACAGGCGTGCCTCGCCTCGCTTCAGTCCGCCCGATAATTGCCGTATTCGTCGCAGGATTAAAATCCACCGGCAAATCCAGCAATTCCGCCAGGGCTCGTATTGGCAGGAATGTTCTGCCTTCCATCACAAATGGCCTGCTGTCCTCGTTGAACTGCACAATTTCGCCGTTTAGCATCACATTAATCCCATATGTAATCTCCCGCATAACACTCTGCGTATTCGCCACCGCCACAACGCTTACAGAAAGCAGTGCGCAAAGTACAAATCCGATTACAGCGCCCTTTAATCGCTCTTTTCTCATAAAAATTCTCCTCCTTGTATATAAAGATAAATTCATTATATCAAGCTCGAATCTATTTTAAATTGACTTATTAAGCGAAAATGTGCACTAACTCCGCTATACTTACAGCGGAGGTGAGGGCATGGAATTATTTGGCTTGCGACTAAAGGCATTAAGGCAGGGGAAGGGACTTACGCAAAGCGAATTGGCGCAGAAGCTTGGCGTGGTTAAGGCTTCCGT
>JAITMQ010000007.1 GCA_031277225.1 Clostridiales bacterium
TAGCCTCTTTCTCTAAGTCTTTGGTAAGCCAATATCAGGTCTTTCCACTTGACCTTCTTCAAAGCCCTTTTAATCATAACTATTTCAAATGGAGTATGAGCTTTGGGGTGATTACTATGAGGTCTGCGACTTTGGTCTTTAAGGCTATTTATTGTCCCATCATATCGATTGGCCCACTTATAGACAGTCTTACGGCTGACCCTGTAACGAATAGCAGTCTTGGTTGCTCCATGGCTTTTAAAGTAATTAAGCATACGTTGCCTATCATACGTTGCCTATGATGAGCATCTTGCGTTATAATGTCCATATGCAAGGTTTCCCCCCTAATAGTGATTTTTGAAGCTGTGGTAACTCCATTATATCACTTATTAGGTCTGGAGACCTTGTTTTTGTTACCTTTGTATTGTAGCATAACATATTCGAGGGAGGCAGAATAAGCACATTGACGGCACTCGCGAATTTCAACAAAACAGCGAAAAAATGCAAAGAGAAAGCCCCGGAAGCCGCCCTTCAATACTTGAGGTTGACGCACAGGCACTTATCGATAAATATAAAGGAACAGGGAATATTATACCGCCAAATGCAGGCTCCAACTATCCGCGAGAGATTGTTCGTGCAGATAATTCAATCGGAAAATCATGGGTTAAGTCTTTGCAAAAATATGTTGAAACAGACACTTTTACGATAGTATATTCGTCAAGCGGTGCACATATTTTCCCAATAGGCCGCAGGAATTAGGATGGAGGTTAGATTATGTATACCGATTTACATTCATTTTTAGAATTAGCTTCGCTTGATGGCGTAAGGGTGGAGGTATCGGCAAAAAACGGAGATGTTTTTACCGGATTACCGATTTGGCTGGATGAAGGCGATGATGACCATTTAGGTTGGATTTTCGATGATGTCGATGGTGTTTCGTATGGGGGGATTTTCTTGCGAGATATTTTTTCCGTCAGACGCTTGGATAATCAGCGAGCCTTTACCCAAACCGTTGCGGCATCGACACCGCCGATTGTTGAGCGAAGGATTGTCGCATAAGATAACACTTTCAACCGCCTTCACAAGGGCGGTTTTTTAGTTGGGAGGATTGTGGCGGCGTTTAGTGCCTTTACTTCTCCCTGCATAATAGTATGAAGGCTATTGCGCGAGATTTTGATATAGTTGCAGGTATTTTTTGGCGGAGTTTTGCCAGGAAAAGTCGGCTTGCATGGCGTTTTGGCGGGCGGTTGCCAGGTGATGCGGCTCGTGATAGAGATATAGGGCCTGGTCTATCGCCCATTTCAGGCCATAGGGGTCATAATTCTCGAAAAGTATGCCATGACCCGCCTTTGACAGGGGATTGTAATGAACGACAGTATCGGCCAGCCCGCCCGTTTTGCGCACTATTGGAAGCGCGCCATAACGCATGGCGATAAGCTGGCCAAGGCCGCAGGGCTCAAAAAGCGAGGGCATTAGGAAAAAGTCCGCCGCGGCGTAAAATTGATGCGCCAAAGTTGCGTCAAATTTGATATTCGCGCTGATTTTATGGGGATGATAGCGCGCGGTATTGGTCAACATTTGCTCAAAATGGCTATGGCCATTGCCCAGCACAATCAGCTGCATATCGCGCTGTGTAATTTCGTCCATGGCGGCCGCCAAAATATCCAGCCCCTTTTGCTCTACAAGGCGCGTAACCATGGCAAAAACGGGAATACGCGGATTTACGGGAAGCCCAAGCATTTGCTGAACATGCGCCTTTGTGGCGGCCTTGCCCGCATTGTCGTGCGCGCTGAAATTCGCGGGCACATGACGGCAGGTTTCGGGATTAAATTCGTCATAATCAATACCGTTTAAAATGCCCAAAAGCTGATGCGAACGGCTGGAGAGCAGCCCCTCAAGGCCATAGCCATATTCACTTGTCTGGATTTCCTTCGCATAGGTTGGGCTGACGGTTGTGATAAAATCGGAATAAGTTAGCCCCGCCTTCATATAGTTGGCCGCGCCAAAAAATTCCAGTTTGTCCGGCACAAAATAGCCGTAATTCAGGTCAACCTGCGGCAGAACTTCGGGCGCAAATGTGCCTTGATATTGTAGATTATGAATAGTAAAAATCGACTTAATATTCCTATAGAATAGAAAATTTTGGAAGCTGTCTTTAAGATAGACGGGGCCAAGACCCGTCTGCCAATCGTTGAAATGGATAATGTCGGGCTTAAAGTCAATACTTGGCAAAAGTGTGAGCGCGGCCTTGGAAAAAAACGCAAAACGCTCGAAATCGTCGCCATATCCATAGATATTGTCGCGATTAAAATAATGCCCATTTGCGATAAAATATGTTGGGCAGGCGGCGTTTACGACAAAAATGTCGGCCACGGGCTTGCGCCAGTCAAATTTCACCTCGAAAGAGGTTACATATTCGGGCGTAAATTCGCCAAAATTTATGCCGCTATAGGACGGCAAAACGACGCGGACATCTGCGCCAAGGCCTGCAAGGGCGCGGGGTAAAGAGCCCGCGACGTCGCCCAGCCCGCCACTTTTTATAAATGGATTAACTTCCGAAGCAACAAATAATATTTTTATCAAACAATCCCATCCTCTGCTAACTCATGAATAGCCTGAGTTTTTTGGTTAAAAAGAAGCCGCTGTTTGCCGGGGATAATGCCGAAACGGCAAATGTCGTGCTCATAATCGAAATGCCAATTGAAAAATTGCATGGAGTCTGTGCCGAGTAGCAGCCTAAAGGGTATGGTTAGACTGGTCAAAAAGGGCCAATTATAGCCCACCCAATCACCTATGCGGATTTGCGGAATTACAACTTCGTAACAATCCGCAACAATTGCGCCCGAAGCCAAGGTTGGGTAGCTCGGCTTTCCTAATTTTATCCATTCCTCATCATACCCAAGCTCCGCAAGCCATTCCCGACTGATTGTAGAACAATTTGCCCCTGTGTCCGCTTTATAATGCGTGGTCTTCATTGTTATGCCCTCTTTTGGCTTAAAATCCACAGGCAAAATTGTAAACCCGTCTGCGTCAATAATAATCTCACGTACCAACGACAATCCCTCCCAAGCTGCGCCTTAAATTTCTCCCTTCGGTAACTATTCCGAGGGGTATATCGTTTCCAAATTGTATCCGATAAAGCTCGGCCACATCATCGCCGACATAAAGCACAAGCCCCTCGGGCAAGAAAAGGTCGCGATTATCCCTTTGCATCAAAATATATTCGTCGGGATAATGCTCCGAAGCCTCGTGAATATTCATCCTAATCGGCGGGTCAATTTTTCTGTACATAAAATACCTCCTATACCGGAATTCGCCCCTGCAGCGCGCGCAAAAGGGTTACGCTGTCCACATGCTCCAAATCGCTGCCAACGGGCACGCCATGGGCTATGCGCGTGGTTTTGATTTCAAGGGTCTTTAGAAGCTTGGCGAGATACATTGCGGTGGCCTCGCCCTCTATATTGGGATTTGTCGCCAAAATCACCTCGTTTATGGATTCATCCCGCTGAAGCCGCTCCAAAAGCTCTTTAATCCGCAAATCGGCGGGGCCAACGCCGTCCATAGGCGAAATTGCGCCATGCAAAATATGATAAAGTCCGCTATATTCCTTGGTTTTTTCATAGGCCGCCATGTCCTGCGGGCTTTCAACCACCATAATTGTGCTATTATCCCGCTTTGAACCCGCGCAAATTCGGCAAATATCCGTGTCGGCTAAATTATAGCAAAATTTGCAATATTTTGACGAATTTTTGGCGTTAAGAATGGCATTTGCAAGAGCTTCCGCGCGCTCTTTAGGCGAATTTAGGACATAGAAAGCCATGCGGCTTGCGGATTTTGCGCCCACGCCCGGCAATTTGGCAAATTCTTCTATAAGGCGGGAAACCGAAGCACCGTAAATATTCACTAAAACAGCCCCCCGGGCAGGCCCATTCCGGCCGGCATAAATTTACCCATTTCTTTTTGCGCCATCTCTTCGGCCTGGCGCAAGGCCTCATTTATGGCGGAAATCAGCAGGTCTTGCAACATTTCAACATCTTCTGGGTCAACGGCATCCGGGTCAATCGTCAGCTCTTTAATCTCTTTTTTGCCCGTAATCACAACCTTTACAACGCCGCCGCCCGCCGACACTTCAAGGGTCTGCTCCTCAAGCTGCGCCTGTGCGTCTTCCATCTTTTTTTGCATTTTCTGCGCCTGTTTCATCAATTGATTCATATTGGGCGGCATGCCGCCAAATCCACCTCTGGCCATAAAAACCCTCCTAAAATAAAACTTTATATAAATTATAACATAATTTTTACCGATAATCAATTAGAAGATTTAAAAGGTGAGCATTTATGGAATTATGGCTGTTATACGCGGCAGGGGCGGCGATTTTTGCGGCTCTGACCACCATTTTGGCAAAAATTGGGCTTAAAAATGTGGACTCTCATTTGGCAACCGCCGTGCGAACCATAGTTGTAGCAATTTTTGCATGGGTCATTGTGCTGATGGTGGGTTCGCAGGGCGAAATCGGGGAAATTGGCGGCAGAACCTGGGTTTTCTTGGTGCTTTCCGGCCTGGCCACGGGCGCAAGCTGGCTATGCTTTTTTCGCGCGCTTAAACTTGGAGAAGTAAATAAAGTTGTGCCAATAGATAAGAGTTCTACGATTCTTACTATGATTCTGGCGTTTATAATCTTAAGCGAACCCGTCGGCCTACTGACCGTATTCGGCATGATTCTAATGGGCATTGGCACATGGTTAATGCTGGAAATCAAGAGGGGCGGCGAAGAAAAAAGTCCCCGCAGGGGCTGGCTGTTTTACGCCGTTTTAGCCGCCGTTTTCGCGAGCCTTACAGCCATTTTCGCCAAAATCGGCATTGTGGATATGGAGGCAAATCTATGGACGGCCATTCGCACCATGGTTGTCTTGCCGTTGGCTTGGCTTATGGTCTTTAAAACGGGCGGACAAAGGCAAATCAAAGCCGTAGACGGCAAAAGCTGGGTGTTTCTGGTATTTTCCGGTCTGGCCACGGGAGTAAGTTGGCTGCTTTTTTATCACGCCCTGCAAATCGGCCGCGCAAGCCATGTTGTGCCAATTGACAAGCTAAGCATTGTCCTAACAATGATTTTCGCCCGCCTTTTTCTAGGCGAGCGATTCTCGAAACAAAGCCTGGTGGGGCTTGTTGTATTAACCTTTGGAACATTGCTGCCTGTAATCACAACTTAACGTCATTCCCGCGAAAGCGGGAATCCCCAACCCAGACGCGACAGAAAAGGGCGGCCTTAAGGCCGCCCTTGGAGCGGCGAATGCCGCTATGCAACGTGGCGCAAATCTTCGCTCCGGCTACGCCTTAAGAGCCAGCGCGAAGCGCCGCGCACCCTTTTGAGATTACCAACATTCCGCCGCGGCGCAGAGCTTCGCTCTAGCTCACGGCTTGAGTGGGTGCGAAGCATCGCGCGCTATTCCCTGAGCTCTATTTGTAAACCCGCATCCTCGCAAGCACACCGTCATTCCCGCGAAAGCGGGAATCCCCTGCCCTTACGGGGGGATTCCGCGTCAAGCGCGGAATGACGGCACAAAACAAACCTATCATCCCCGCGAAAGCGGGAATCCCCCCAACCCCAACGCGACAGAAAAGGGCGGCCTTAAGGCCGCCCTTGGAGCGGTGTGGCGCAGAGCTTCGCTCTGGCTACACCCTAAGCGCCAGCGCGAAGCGCCGCGCACCTTTTGAGGATTGCAACCTCCCGTCATTCCCGCGAAAGCGGGAATCCCCTCGTGTTTTGTAGATGCTACAAACAGCAGGAGATTCCGCGTCAAGCGCGGAATGACGGCGCAAAACAAACCCGCCATCCCCGCAAAAGCGGCAATCCCCCATTTTCGTGTATTTTCGTGCCTTTCGTGGTTCAATCTTTTAAACCACGAAATGCACGAAAAACACGAAAACGCAATCATAGCTTGAAATAGGACACCAATTCCTGCAACAATTCCGCCTGCGAGCTTAGTTCTTGCGACGCCGCGGCCGTTTCTTCCGAAACGGCGGAATTATTTTGCACAACCTGCGAAATTTGCCCAATTCCCGAAGAAATCAGCTCAATGGCCTCGGCCTGCTCTTTAGAGGCCTCGGAAATGCTGTTAATAATTGACAGCACCTCGGCGGCATTTTTCACAATTATATCCAGCGACTTCGAGGTGGACTCCGCAATATTCGACCCCGCCTCAACACGATTCATGGAGTCTTCAATCAATTCTGTAGTTTCCGTGGCCGCGCCCTGACTGCGATTGGCCAAATTGCGCACTTCTTCGGCCACAACAGCAAAGCCCTTGCCATGCTCGCCCGCGCGCGCGGCCTCAACCGACGCGTTCAAAGCAAGCAAATTCGTTTGGAAGGCAATGTCTTGAATAACCTTCACCACGGCGGAAATATTTTGCGAGGCATCTTTAATTTGCTCCATGGCCTTAAGCATCTGCTCCATGGCCGCATTGCCCTCTTTGGCATTTTCAGCCGAACGCCCCGACAATTCATTCGCCTCGGCGGCATTTTGGGCGTTTTTGTGGGTTTGGTCGGTAATCATGCCGATGGAGGCATTAAGCTCCTCAACGGAGCTGGCCTGCACCGACGCACCATCCGCCAAGTCCATTGCGCTTTCGGAAATTTGCTTAGCACCCGACAAAACTTGATAAGAAGCAGCGGAAATATCCGACATGGTTTTATTAAGCCGCCTTGAAATGCTGTTTAAGGAGTCCTTAATAATGCGGAAATCGCCTAAATATTCGCGGGTAATTTCCTGCGTCAAATCGCCGCCGGCAATCGCAACCAAATCGTCCGTAATTTCCGCAATATACGAGGATACCTCAATAAGAGTATTATCAACCCCGCCCAACAAACGCCTAAACACGCCCTTATAGTCGTCCAAATTCGCGCTATATGACATTGCCGCAACCGTATTGTCGATTTTAACAAGGTCAAAATTGCCCTTTTGCATTTCGTCCATGCAAATTTCGGCAACGGTAATGGGCATTTCCACGGCCGTGGAAATGCTGTTAAGCCCAATCATAATATCGCGCCAGCCGCCCTGATATTTGTTTGCATCAATTTTAAAGCTAAGGTCGCCATCATTGGCTACGGCATTAATCATTGCGTTAATTTCGGTGCTTACGGCCTTAAGATTTGCAATTACGGCATACATGGCCTTGGCCTGCATAATCAGCTCGCCCGGCATTTCAATGATTTCAATGTCAAATTCGCCCTCGCCAATGCTGTTAAGAACCCTGCAAACGTCGCGAATATTCGCCATTTCGTCGTCCATTATAAAATTAATGCTCTCAACCAATTCCCTAAAGGAATTTTGATATTTTTCGGCGTCAATTCTATAGTCTATATTGCCAAGAGTATTATATTGCAGCTTTATACTCGACAATTCTTCCACCATGGACTTAATAACGCCAACAAGGTCTAAAACATCGCCGGTTAAAGAGCCGATTTCGTCTTTGGAAAGATTGTTTTTGCTAATATTTACATTAAGATTTCCCGTCGAAGCCTCTTTAACGCCTGCGGCAAGGCCCTTAAGGGGTTTAAGTGTTCTTGCGGTCAAAAGATAGATTGCGCCTGCGGAAATTGAAACGCCTATAATTCCAACGATAATCATTGTCCTCTGCAAAGCGCTTGTCATTTCATGCGCCTCTGAAAGCTCAATTCCCACGAAAAATATCCCTATAGGATTATTGTCTATGCCGCGCAGGGGAAAATATGTTGCCGAAAAGGGTAATACGCCGAAAACGTCAAGTTCAAGGGTTTGCGTCTGTCCGCGCTGCAAAACGGCTTCGGCAATATGTGGCGGGGCATTAATGCCTATTGCTCTTTCATTTGTGTCGGGATAGATTAGAGTTGAGGCAACAGACTCGTTGCCAACAAAAACCGCGCCGTCAATGCCGAAAATTTCTGTAAGTTCATCCAAAAAGACATTTGTGCCTATATTAAAGTTTACAACAACGCCGCCTATAAGTCTGTCGCCATCCATGACAGGTGCCGTAGAAGTAAGCACAATAGGGACAACGGGCGTTGTTGAGAAAAATGCGTCATATTCGCCGCGAAGGGCGGCGGCTATATTGGGTACATGGCCAATTTGGTCGCCATAGATATGGTGAAAGCCCTCAATGGTTCTCGCCAAGCCATAACCGTCGGAGTTGGCCAAAATTATGTCGTCAACCCCAAGGCGGCTTCTTATGTCAAGCAAATGTTGCAAAATGCCGTCTCTGTCGCCTGCATTAATGAGGCGAATCAGCTCTGCATCATTGGCCACGGCGGGGGCAGCCAGGCGCGCCTGACGCTCCATAGAATCAAGATAAGCCCCAATAGACAGGCTTGCGGCCTCTATTCGCTCATCTGAAAAGTCGCTTGTGAGATTTGCGGTGCTAATGGACACATAGACAACAATGAAAGTAAAAACTAAGATTAGAACCCCGATAATTGGGACGGTTAACTTACTCTTCAAGCTTTTAAACATGAGAACCTCCTAAGTTTTGTAGAATACGCCCCAAAGTATAGCACAATTTTCGTGGAAAATCAACATTATTTTTAATGCCGAAAAATTGACAACCCGCTGTATAACTTAGCAAAAAAACGGTTGATTTTGATTGGCTGGGCGTGGTATAATAGTAATAACGAGCAGGGGGGATGATTGATTTGGAAAATGTTAAGAAGCCATTACTACCGGTAAAATCGGATTTTGTTTTTAAGCTGATTTTTGGCGACCGGCGGAATGTGGATATTCTCGCGGACTTTTTGAAGTCGGTTTTGGATATTAATGAATCGGAATATGACCATATCACTATTGTCGACCCCCATGTCAAAAAAGAATTTGAGGGCGATAAATATAGCATTGTGGATGTTAAGATTCATTTGAAAAGCGGCAATATCATCCATGTGGAAATTCAAATATTGCCCATCCCTCAATTTACGCACAGAACGATTTATCAGCAATCGAAAATGATAACGGAGCAGATTACAACAGGGCTGGATTGGGCAAAAATTAAGCGAGTGGTGTCGATAATTATAACCGACCACGACATTATAAGCGGCAGCAACGACTATCACCACCAATTCCGCCAACGTACAATAAATGGTGTGGAATTTACGGATCTTATTGAAACAAATACCTTGGAATTATCAAAATTGCCGCCCGAATCCGACACTTCGGATTTATGGTATTGGATGAAATTTATAAAGTCTGATGATTTGGACGATAAGGAGGTTTTGGATATGATTGCCGAAAGAAGTTCCGCAACGCGCAAAGCTGTTGGTGTTCTTAAAGAACTCTCTGCAGACGAGCGCAATCGTATGATTTTGGAGAGGCGGGAAATTGAGCGTAGGGATTGGGTTTCTATTATGGGCGGCGCAAAGCAGGAAGGGCGCAAGGAAGGGCGCAAGGAAGTTGCCATAAATGCGATAAATATGGGATTAGATACCGCCACAATAACCCGCCTGACAGGCCTAACCTATCAAGATGTTGAAAACCTGCGGAAAATGCTATAGCAGATGAACCGGTCATTAATAAAAAATGGATGCCGCTTTAATGGGCATCCATTTTATTCCGCAAATTCAACTATATTAATTCTGCCGAAGTGGGCTTATGAAGATTTGGTCTAGGGCCATGCCTGTTTTGCGCAGGGCCACGTCTACAATTTGCGCCACTTCTTGGTCGGTCAGTTCGGCGCGGTCTACTACTATGTCGACGGCATTGTCGCTAATTCTGACATAGACTTCGGCAAAGCCCTTGGCCTCAATCAAAGCCTCTGTGGCCGCCTCGCGCTCAATGCGGGAAAGCAATTCCGTCATTTGCGTGGCCTTTTCGGCTCTTTGCTCTTGGGCAATGCTGAGATTGTTAATCATTTCCGTCAGGGATGCCATTTGGCCGGAGCGCGCCTGCTCGCGGTTCAGCTTAGCCTGAATAAAGAAAGACGAATCATTTGAAGTGTTGACAAAAACGGCAGCACCCGGGTCTGTAGCAACGGTGGCTATTTCGTTGTTATGCGCGAAGTCGAGATTGCCGGCTTCGTCCAAAGTGGTGTTAACCATGGCGACATCTTGGACAATCATATCATCCATTATAAGCGCCATAATTTCGCCCGACGGCGTGAGGGCAAGGCCCTCCTCGGCTTGGCGATTGTCGCGCAAATTAAGATAGCCCGTAACTCCTATCATTACAACAAGTGCGGCAATAATCACATGATTGCGCTTAAGCACAAACTTTTTACGGCCATTTGGGCCCTTTTCAAAGAATTTTCTCATTATATAACCTCCTAAATTATTGACTCATTTGGAAAACCTGAACTTGATGCGCGCCTATGCCTAATACGGTATGGGCGGCGCGAATTAGGGCATCTCTTACGGCGACATCGCCCGCGCCCTGCGCTACTACTATTACACCCTGAATGTCGGGGCGAAGCTCTGAAAGGCGCAGGGGTCGCTCGCTGCCGTCAGACTGGCGCAACATCACATATGTATGCGAACCCGTTTGCACGTCTATATTGCGAATACCCCCCTCGCCGTCTTGCTCTGTCGTGGTTGAGAGGCTGGTTTGAATATTTTGGGCGTAAACGGACGAGCTTGAACCCATTGTCAGCATTACACGAACATTGCCCGCACCCGCCACCAAAGAGAGAATTTCCTCCATTTGGCGGGCAAGATAGGTCGCGAGGGTTTCGGGCGCAGCCAGAGCGTAGCTCCGCGCATGAATAGCCTCCTCAAATGCTATAGGTTCAACACTAATTTCATCACCGCCCCCTCTATCCGCGCTTGCAAAATACGCACTTACAACCAAAAGCAGGATACCCGCCAAAAGCATCAATAGCAGATTCTGCACCCTCTTCTTGCCATTCTTCTCCAAAAAGTTCTTAAAAAACTGCCGCAAGCGACCACTTCCTCTCCGGTATCTAGTATCTATTTCTAATCTATCGTTTCTAGTATTATATTGTCCAAAGCCAAGTTATAGAATCCCGCCAAAAGATTTTTTAGGGACATAATATGCGGCGATTCTACATTGTCCGAGGCTTGTGTCGCGGGCTCGCCGCGGTTGTCTATGGTGGGAGGAATTCTAATGGGTTCTATCCTCAAAAATGGGGTATTTGCTTGCGTTGGCGCAAGAATTAGGTGCATGGACAGGATTTCGCCAAAATTATTTTCGGTATCAATTTGAAAATTTGCAGCCACGAGAGAGAATTCGCCGTGGCTGTCAATTAGGCGGCGGGTTTGGTCTGTCAATCCCTCGCGATAGAGGGCCAGGATGGCCTCGCGACCCTCTTGGTCGGCGCGGTCGATTTGGGCGGCCATGGCGGCGCGGTCATAGGCAAGAGAAATGTCGGCGAAAATGTCGCCCGAGGAGCCTGCGAGGGCGTTTATTACGCCTGCTAAGGGGGCGGTTATGATGAAGATTAGGATTATGCCCAGCACCAGGTTTAGGTATTTTTCGTATTTTTTGCCGGGGGTGATTATTGTTACAAAGCTGGCAAAAATTAGGAAGACGGCTAGGTTGCGGATGTAATTGGATAATTCTAACATCTTGAAGCCTCCTTTGGTATTTAGCGCAGGGAGCGCCGCCTAAACGGCGGCTGAAGTAACGCCTGAAGGCATTACGGGTTCAGCCGTTACTTTAGCCGCCGTTTAGGCGGCGTGCACTTTACAAGCTCAAAGTAGCCATAACAATAAAGACGAAAAGGAAAGCCGCCAACGCACAAACCCCCAAAATCAACGCCGTATAGTCCCCCGTCGCGTCTATGGCATCCACTATTCTTTCATCACATATAGGCGAAATTAATATAGCCGTAACCTTATAAACCACAATAAAAGCAACAATTTGCAAAATAGGCACAATACTAACCGCCGCCGCCGCCAGCAAAAGCGCCGACGACACCGCCCCCCGCATTGCCTGCGCATACACAATTGCCGTATCAATCGCCCCCGTAAGCACCCCGCCCACGGCCGGCACAGCCCCAACCGCCGTCCGCGCCCCGCGAATGGCCAGGCTGTTTAAAATTGGCGTGGCCACCCTTTGAAAGCCCAGAACGGCCACAAAAACCATGGCCACGGCCTTAAGGCCAAAACTTATGCCCTTATGCATTGTTTCCGAAAGATTGTCCAGCGTTTCCTTGTCCGAAAGGAAATTAACCATAGTGAGGGCGGCGGCAAAAATTAAGAGCGGCACCATGATTACGTCCAGAAAAATTGTTAGGAAGGAGGCGGCAAAAATCAGCACGGGCGCAAAGGCCGTGGCCGACGCAACATAGCCGCCGGAGGCGACAAGCCCGATAATTACGGGTGTTGAGCCTGTTAGCAGGAATACTATATTGTTAACCATATCGGTCATAATGCCGAGGGCGAGCAGGAAAGTTCGGAATAGCAGGCCTATGATTACGATATAGCATATATAAAAGCCCAGCTTTGCGACCCCCTTGTTTTTAAATGAGGCGGTCATGGCCTTAAAAAAAGCCGACAAAATGGCAATGATTAGCATATGCCGCAGGATATAGAATAAAGTGCCGACTTCGGCAAAAAGCGCCTGCAAAAGCCAACTAAAGACCATTCCCATGGACAAATCGATTTCGCCGCGCAGGGCGGACAAAGCCAATTCGCCCAAATTGTCGGTTTCGGGCACAATTCCGCCGCCCATGCCGATTCCAATGGGCATGTCCAATTCCAAAAGCTGTTCTTCGATTCCTATTGGCGAAATTGCGGCCAAAATTACCGCGCAAATTTTCATTAGCATAATCGTCATCCCCGCGAAAGCGGGGACCCCCTCTCCTTTGTGCTGCTCATGGAATTATGGCGACAACTTGCTCCACAAGCGATATGATTATAGGCGCAGCAATGCCCATAATCAGGACTTTGCCCGCCAACTCAATCTTAGAAGCTATAGACCCCTCCCCCGCGTCATTACAAATTTGCGCCCCAAATTCCGCCACATAGGCAATGCCGATAATTTGCACGACAACGAGAACATATTCCTGCCCCGTGGACAAATGGCCGGTTATATTGGCGATAAGGGCGATAAGGCCGGCCAGCGGCGGCATAAGGAATATAAAAATCAGCACGGCCACAGCCAAAGACACCATCACGGCGAAGGTTTTATTTTCTTTTTTGAGCATAACGGCCAAAATTCCGCCGACTATGCCTATAGCCACAATTTGGAAAATGTCCATAACATCATCCCTCTATAGTTGAAAAAGGCTTTGCACCGTTCCGAACAGGTCGCTGACATAGCTGATTATCCAGAACAATACAACAATCAAGCCTGCCAAAGTGGTCATAGTCGCCTGGTCATCCCGCCCCGCGCCCTTAAGGACTTGATTTAGCACGGCCACCAAAATTCCCACTGCCGCTATTTGGAAAACTACGGTAATATCCATATTTATCCCCCTTAAATCAACACAATTGTAATGAGAAGCCCCGCCACTATGCCAAGCCCCCGATACATCCTCGAATTCTTCGGATTTTCAGCCAAAAGCCTCTTTAGGCTGTCGTCAATATTTGTAATCACCATGTCTATGGAATTAATTTGCACGCCCGAATCCATTGCCCCAAGCGACATTCCCAAAATCGCAAAATTCTCCAGGTCTGTTTTGTCGAGATTGCTATTTTTCAGGCTATGCACAGCAGAAACCCATGCACTTGCTGCGTCTGCGCCGCCCTCCACATCTTTAGCGAGTTTTGCGTAAAATTCATCGAAAGGTGCGGCGACGCGCGGGGAGATATGTGAGAAGGCTTGGGGTAGAGTGTAGATGGAATAATCGATTTGCGATTTTAGGAGGATTAGCGACTTTTTAAGCTCGGTTAAGTCCCTTACGCGCCGCGCGCCGCGCGCGGAAAAATCCCAGCCTATTAAGGTCGTCGCCGCAATAATCAGCAGTCCGCCTGCGATTTGAAGTGTCATCTTCGCACCACCTCCAAGTCTTTGCTGTAAACAGCTTTAAGGCTGCCCGGATTTGGTTTGTTTGTCAAGAAAATATATCTATCAAAAATTTTATTCGAGATAAGCGGCGCGAGAATGGGCTTTTTGCGCAAGTCGTCTACGTTTTCGCCATGCAAAGTCGCTAGGATTTGGACCCCACAACAAGCCACAGTCATAATCGCGGAAATATCGGCCTCGTCGCCAATTTCGTCCACGGCGATAATATCGGGCGAATGTGCCCGCAACATCAGCAACATCCCCTCGGCCTTCGGTGCGGCGTCCAACACATCCGTGCGCGGGCCAAGGTCATTTTGCCGCGCCCCCAAATGACTGCCCGCGATTTCGCTACGCTCGTCCACCACGGAAATATGCCGCCCGTCAAGCGAAAGCAGGCGAATAATATCCCGCAAAACCGTTGTTTTGCCCTGTCCCGGCGGCGAAATTATCAGGCAATTGCCCGAAATATGCGGCAAAACCTCGTCCCCCGCCCCCAAAATCTGGCGCGCAATGCGAATTGTCAGGCCGCTGATATTGCGAATGGTTTTAATTCGCCCGCCCTCAAGTGCCGCGCGCCCGCAAATTCCGACCCTATGCCCGCCGGGAATGGTTATAAAGCCGTTTTTAATCTCGGAATCAAAGGCATAAAGCGAAGAATTCGCCATTTTGTCCAACATGCCCGAAATGTCGCGGGCGGTCGGAGAATAGGGCAAAACCGCCTCGCCGCCGCAGGATGTGCGCAAAATTAGCGGCAGACCCTGCCGAATCCGAATTTCGGCCGCCCCCTCCAAAAGCCGCGCCCGGCAATCTTGAAAAGCCGCCAAAAGCCCGCCAAATGCGTATTGTAACACCATGTCCCTAATCATAAACTTCTCCTTAAGCGGGCGACCGAGGGCGGTCGCCCCTACGTAACACTTGTCCTAAATTTTATGTAGACTTTGGAAAGAGTAGAACTGCTATTGATTTTATTCAAAAAATTTGGTATGATTAATAATAGATGGGGGGAATTAAATGTATAGCGTAATATTTTACAGCGATAGAAGGGGCAATAAGCCGGTGGCCGAGCTTATCGAAGAATTACGGGAAAAATCCTGCACCGACAAAAATGCGAGGGTTAATTTTAATAAAATAGTTGCATATATTGATTTGCTTAGCGAAAAGGGTACTCGGATTGGCGAACCCGTCGTAAAGCATTTAGATGGTAGTATATGGGAAATTAAGCCCCTAGATAATCGGATTCTCTTTGCTCATCACAAAGACAGGCTTTATATACTCCTGCATCATTTTGTGAAGAAAACAAATAAAACCCCGACACGAGAAATTGAACAAGCCAAACGAAATCTTGCGGATTATATCGAAAGGGATGGTGAATGATGACGACTACTTGGAAGGAATTTAGGGAAGGCCTTGAATTGACTTTAGAAGAAGAAAAAGCAATTGCATACGAAAAATCTGTGGCCAATGCCGCCATAGAAGCGCGGGAGCAGAAAAACCTTGAGGGAAAGCAATTGTTTGAATTGCGAAAAGCCAAAGCCAAGGCTACGGCTTAACAAAAAAACCCCGCGAACAATTCGCAGGGTTTGCGCAGAGGCATCATTATCTATTGCCGCCGCTGCCGGTGCCGGTGCCTTTATTGCCGCCGGTGTTGTGGTCTTGATTATGGTCTTGACCCGGGGTGCCGCTTTGGCCGGCGCCTCTATGAGTATTTTTATTATCCACCTCGATAACCTCCTTTCACTAAGGAATGGATTACGAAAGTTATTATTTTCAATTTTTTCAAAATTATGCAAAAAATTTTCGGACTTCCATTTGCTCCGCAGAAATGCTATACTTTAGCTGAGGTGAGCGATTATGAAAAAGGCGATTATTGCCATGTCGGGCGGCGTAGATTCGTCCGTGGCGGCCTATTTGCTTAAAAAGCGGGGTTATGAGGTTTTGGGGGTTACGCTGCGGCTGTGGCAGGGCGGCGCGGTTGACGACGCGCGGCAAATTTGCGAAATGCTTGAAATTCCGCATTATGTGGCGGATATTCGGGAAATTTTCCAAAAAAAGGTGATTGACGGCTTTGCCGCCGAATATTTGGCGGGGCGCACGCCAAATCCTTGCATTGTCTGCAATCGCTTCGTGAAATGGGAAAATTTGCTAGCCATAGCGCGGGAGCATAAGGCGGATTTTATTGCCACGGGTCATTATGCACAAATTGTCAGCCACCCCGACACGCGGCGGCTAAGCATAGTCGCCTCAAACTCGCCTAAAGACCAGAGTTACGCGCTTTATACCCTCTCGCAAGAGGCTCTGGCTCAGACAATTTTTCCCATTGGGGACATGCCCAAAGAGCAGGTTCGCGAAATTGCGCGCAAAAATCTGGGCCTGGCCATGGCGGACAAGCCCGATAGTCAAGAGATTTGTTTTGTGCCGGATAAAAATCATGCAAAATTTCTTGCGAACTATCTCGGCAGACCTTTGCCCAAGGGGAATTTTGTCGATTCCGCAGGCAAAATTTTGGGTGAGCATAAGGGGCTTGGGAATTATACAATAGGCCAACGCAAGGGTCTGGGCGCATTTGGCGCGCCTGTATATGTGGCGGAAATCGACGGCGCGACGGCAAATATCACCCTTACGCCGGATGAATCCGAATTATTCGGAAGTCAAATGATTGTTGAGAGCTTGAATTTTATGGCCTATGAGGATGTAGATGGCGAAGTCGAGATGTTGGGCAAAATTCGTTATGCGCACAAGCCCGCCCCCTGCACCATTCGCCGGGCAGGAAGCAAAATCATTTGCAACTTTAAACAGCCCCAAAGAGCCATAACCCCCGGCCAATCCGCCGTATTCTACGACAACCAAGGCCACGTCATCTGTGGGGGGATTATCTGTAAATCATAAGTCTGCTTGGGAAAAAATTGGCGATTACGTCAAAGTCTTTGTCATTGTGCAATAATTGGGCTTCATGATAGATTGCCGTGGAAGCTATTAAAAGGTCAATAGAGCTGCGCACGGTTTCTCCTTGGGTTCTTATATATCGGTATATATTTACGGGCATTCGGTAAAATTCCAAGGTATTTGGGAGGTAAATTATGTTTTGCGCTTCCAAATAATTCTTGAGAAGCGCATATTCGGCTTCATTTTTTACACCCCGCAAAAGCTCTTGATAAGTAAGTATGGAAATGGCAAATGTTGTTTTATCGTCAAGAATTTTGGCAAAAGCCTCTGCTTTAGGGTTGTTCCTGCGCCTAAACCAGTCCACTAAAACCGAAGTATCAACCAAAATCATAATCAACATCCCCCTTGCCGACACGAAGCGCCTTATAATCATAGTCTTCGCAAAAAGTGATTTTATCGCGTATGTCATTTAAGTTTTTTCGTTTGTATTTATTGACAAACTCCGTTAGGGCAAGCTCAAAAAGCCCTCTTTGGGTTTGTATTTCCGTGGGCGAGAGCTCCCACGCCTCTTCGAAAAGCTTTTCATTGATACGCAAACTAAATTGTTTGGTCATTTTTTCCAACCCCTTTTAACAATAATAATCCACAGGTTAAATAATGTCAATCTGACAAATTTCCATTATATTCAATGCTTCTTGGTGGCTTATTTGGGTTGTGGCGGCGCAGGCCTCGGCATTCACCGCTATTTTTACATTCGGCAGGGCATTTTTAATCATTATGGCATTGGAAATTACGCAAATATCCGTGCAAAGCCCCAAAATCTCAATTTCTTCGATTTCGCGCTCTTTTGACTTCAAAAAATCAACCAGCGCAACCGAACCAAAAACCGGCTTTTCAAAAATATTCCCCGCAGGCGCGCCAAGCCGCACGGTATCGGGATTATTTTGCCATGCCTCCCAAATTTCCGCGCGGATTTGCCAGCCCCGACTGCCCTTAACACAATGAATCACGGGCAATTTCCGCCCCTCGGGCGTGTTAAGATAATCTTCACAATGCGTGTCTTGCGTAAACAAAATCAGCTCGCCGCGGCTTTCGTTAATGCGGTGCACAGCCCGCGGCACAATGGCCACGGCCTCTGCCGTGCCAAGCGCGCCGTCTATAAAATCGTTTTGCATATCAACAACAATCAAAATTTTATACATTATAACTCCTTTAAAATCGGATTGTGCAGCTTTTCATGACGAATAGTTGTGGGCGGCCCGTGGCCGGGAAAAACCCTGGTATGTTCGGGCAGCTCAAAAAGGCTTATCAGGGACTTTTTAAGCTTTTCAAAGTCCGACGTGGGCAGGTCATAACGGCCATAACCTTCTTTGAACAGACAGTCGCCGGAGAATAAAATATCGTGGTCGGGCAGATAAAGCGCCGTATGCCCCTGCGTATGCCCCGGCGTTAAAAGCGGCTTAATCCGCGCAAAACCCATGTCAAGCATCCTTTCGTGAAGCAGGAATTTGTCAAATTGGCATGTAATCGGCTCGCGCCCCATAACGCCGCTGCGATTTAATTCGACATTTCCGGCAATTTCCGCCTCAAGCTGCGACGCATAGGCGGGCACCTCAAGAGCACCCCTAAGCCTGTCCACCGCGCCAATATGGTCAAAATGGCCATGGGTTGCAAAAATGGCGAAAATCCTAATGCCCCTTTGGGCAATTTCGGCCAAAATCTTCACGGGTTCGGCCCCCGGGTCAATCAAAATGCCGCATTTGCAGTTTTCGCTAAATGTAATATAGCAATTAGTTTCCACCGGCCCTACCGGCATTGTCAACACTTTCATAATACTCCTCCTCTATACTTCAGTCTGCTTTTCGTGCATTTCGTGCTTTTCGTGGTTCAATCTTTTTAACCACGAAAAGCACGAAAAGCACGAAGGTTTTGCAAATTCTCTCTTATATGTCTTGCGGGAGCGATTCGGCCGGCCTTTAGGTCGTCGAATCCTTTTTGAATTTCAATGTCCAACTGTTCTCGCGATAATGTCCGGGAACTCTTGGTTGCTACCTCAATTCTTGGGCGTTCCATTGTTAATTCGGTCATCTATTTCCCTCCTTTTGTTCAAAACCGGATGATATTAAGCCATTATTCTGTCGACTTCATGCACACCCTTTAGGGAAAGCAGCCGCGAAGCCACTTTTTCCAAGTCATCACGATTCGCCACGGCTATGGCGGCTGTGAAGATGGCTTCGCCGCCCATATTTTTGGCATCAAGTGCCTTAATTTCTACTGCCATTCTCTGGAAAAGGTCGGTAACCTGCGTGATTACATTCATGGCATCGCAATAAATTTTAAGGTCTACGGCGAAGCGATTCGCCGCGTCTTGCAGATTCCATTCGGCATTAATCAGGCGCGGCGTGTCGGTTTGCGGCAGATTAAGGATATTTAGGCAATTTGCGCGATGAATTGCCACGCCGCGCCCGCGCGTTGTAAAGCCTATAATTTCGTCGCCGGGCACGGGGCTGCAGCATTTCGAGTAAAAAATTGCCAAATCGCCCGCCCCCTGCACAATAACGTCGCCCTTATGCGTAATTTCCCGCTGTGGCCTGGCATTTTTGTTAATTTCTTCGATAATTGCCTGCGGGTCAAGCGCAGGCTCCGGATTTTGCGCCAAATATTCCTCATAAAGGCGATTCAAGACAGAACGCTCGCTTATCGCGCCGCGGCCTATAGAGGCGCAAAGCGTGTCAAAATCGTGCATGGAATACCGCGTCAGCACGATTTTTTCGCCCTCCGGCGTGCGAATTTTCGCCAGCGTCAGCCCCTTATCCTTTTCCGCCGCCGCCGCGTCCAATAATTCCTTGCCCTTGACAATGCTCTGCTCCCTGTCCTCCTGCTTAAGCCACTGCCGAATCTTGTTTTTGGCCTGGCTTGTTTTAACGATTTTAAGCCATTCCGCCGTTGGCCCGCGCGAATTCGCGCTGGTCATAATTTCCACACGGTCGCCATCTTTAAGCACATAATCTTTCGGAACAATGCGCCCAAAAACCTTAGCACCCACCATGCGATTGCCCACAGCCGAGTGAATGGCATATGCAAAGTCTATGCAATTTGAGCCATGCGCCAGAACCTTAACATGACCTTCGGGCGTATAGCAATGCACATAGCCCGCGTAAATATCCAATTCGCCCTTTAAAAGCGGCATAAATTCCTCATTGTCCTTATTTTCGCGCTGCAATTCCAAAATTTGGGCAAGCCAGGCAATCTTCTCCTCGCCCGCAATTGCGCCCCTCTTGCCCTCTTTATATTTCCAATGCGCCGCAATTCCGCTTTCCGCCAGGCGATGCATGTCAACCGTGCGAATTTGCAGCTCAAAGGGCTCGCCATCCGGCCCAATAAGCACGTCGTGAATGGATTGATAGCCATTTGGCTTTGGATTCGAGATATAATTTTTGAATTTGCCGGGCATGGGCGGGAAAATTTCGTGAACAAGGCTTAAAACCGCCCAACAATCGGCAACCGTGTCCACAATTATGCGCACGGCAAATAAATCCAAAATCTCCTCAAGCGGCACATTGCGCTGCTTAATTTTGCGATGTATCGAAAAGAAATTTTTGGCGCGCCCCTTAACTTTGCCCGAAATTCGGCGTTCTTTTAAAAGCATATCCAAAGTTATGACAATATCTTCAATATGTTGGTTTCGCGCGTCTACTTTTTTGTCAACTTTTTGCTTCATATAGGCAAAGGAATCGGGGTCGGAAAATTTAAATGAAATATCTTCCAGCTCACGCCTTAGGGTTGAAATTCCAAGCCGCCCCGCCAAAGGCGCATAAATGTCCAAAGACTCCTGCGCAATGCGCTTTTGCTTTTCGGGCGGCATAAACCTAAGCGTACGCAAATTGTGGATTCTGTCGGCAATTTTAATCAAAACCACGCGTATGTCGTTGGCCATGGCCAAAAAAAGCTTGCGATAATTTTCCGCCTGCTCTTCCTCGCGGGACATGCGCCTGTGGTCGCGGTTTTTAACCCCCTCTTTGTCGGGATTAATGCGAAATTCGCTCACAACTTTGATTTTTTGAAGCTTTGTAACCCCATCCACCAAATTCGCAACCTCTTCCCCGAAAATTTCGGCAATGTCGTCATAACTATAGTCGGTGTCCTCAATAATATCGTGCAAAATTCCGGCGGCGATTGTTTCACGGTCCAGCTCTAAATCGGCGAGAATGTCGGCAACCTCTAAGGGGTGAATTATATAAGGTTCGCCCGAACGGCGGGTTTGGCCCTCATGGGCCTGCTTGGCCAAATTATAGGCCTTTTCAACCAAATCAAAATCGGAGGAGGGGTGATAGGCCCGCATTTTCTCAATAAGCGCGCTAAAAAGCTCATTTGGATTTTTTGTTTCATTCATGGGGCAGCCCTCCTTATGCAAAATATAGATTTCCCTATTATACAACAAAATAGACAAATTTGCAAGTTGTTTCACAAAAAAATAGGAGGTTGCATTATGCCCTCCCTTGTTGTATTATCTTAATATGCTTCAAAGCCAGGCCGGATGTATATCCTATGATTATTCCGGTTATTACACCGGCGATTATTAAAACGGGGCTGTAATAGAAAAGACCGGGCGTTTGAACCATTATGGCCGCCACGCCGATTTGGGCAATTCCATGGGTTACGCCGCCAACCACGCTTACGCCAACCACGCCGAAAATGCCCGTGCGCTTAGCAAGAGCCATTGCAATAAAGCTTGCAATTGCGCCGGAAAGCGCCCAAATTGCGGAAAACCAGCCGCCAAACATTTGGGCGACCAAAACCACGCGTATTATGGAAATGGAGATGGCCCAGCGGGGATTGAAGGCGTAGAGAACCATTACGATTACGACATTTGGCAGGCCGAGCTTTATGCCGGGCAGGGGCAGGGTAAGCGGGAACATGCGCTCAATGACGGCAATAATTATGGCCAAAGCGGCAAAAACGCCGTAGAATGCGATTTTTCTGGTCATTGTTAACCTCCTGCTGTGCCGACTTTCAGTCGGAATCTTTAGCCGGTTTTAACCGGCACTTCCCCTGGGGCTTAATGCGAAACAGCATCAACTTCAAAACGGCGGTCGTCCTCTTCTTGCGCGGGGATTAGATTGACGGCAACCCTATTGGGCAGGCAGGTAATTTGATGCCAGCTTCGCGTAATTGTGCCCATTTGCACACAAACATCGTCGGGGCAGTCCGCATGGGTCATGCGCACGCCGCCGTCCTCGATTAATATGACATTATAGCCCCTTTCGGAATGTATAACAAATTCCCGCCCGTCATATTCTTCGAGATTAAGGGTATAAACCCGCCCGTCGCGCCCGTCGACGCTGATAATAACATAGCCCAAATTGTCCGTAGACGGAAGCGCGAAAATAAAAAGCAATGCCACGGCAAATACTATAAAAATGGCTATAAGAACAATGTCTGTTTTCCGTAAAATTTTAATCATGAAAATATTATAACATAGTTTGGGGGAAATGTCATGCACAAATTTTTTGGATTTATTTGGGAATTACAGAAGGATGTTCGGCGCAACGAAGTTTTGCCGCTGGCCACGCAGCTGACCTATAGACTGATTTTCGCGCTCTTTCCGTTTTTGATTTTTTTAATCGCCCTGGTGGGCTATTTTGACATTGAACCAAGCCGCCTTATGGCCGATGTTTCGGCGGCCCTGCCCGAAGGGATTGCCGAGGTCGTGAACGAAGTGATTGACGAGGTATTTGACACAAGAAATCCCGCAATTTTATCGGGCGGCCTGTTTTTGTCGCTTTTCACCGCGATAAACGGCTTTAGAGCCGTAATGCGCGGTGTTAATCGCGTCTATGAACAAGGCGACAAACGGAATATCCTTAAGCAATGGGGCATAGCCGCCCTTTTGATGCTAATTTCGGCCGCCGCCATAACTTTGTCGATTTTGGTGCTAAATATGCCCTTTGGCCTGCTGTTAATCCCCGCCATCCTAATTTTTGCCATTATTCTGATTTACAGGCTGGCCAACGGCCAAAAACACCGCCTAAAGGAGCTTTTGCCCGGGGCGGCGCTGACTGTCATAATCTGGATAATAGCCACCGCCGCCTTCAATTGGTTTATCAACAATTTTTCCAACCTGTCGCTGGTCTATGGCGGCGTGGCCTCCGTATTCATAGCCATGCTATGGCTAAACATAATCTCCATAACAATCCTGCTGGGCGCGCAACTAAACGTAAATCTCAAGGCAAAATAAAACCGCCAAACGGCGGGTTTTTTATGTATTTTATCGAAGCATGTTCAAAACTTCTTGAATTTGTCTATCGGGGAATTGGCGGTCTTTCCAATAATCTTCACTGCGCCATTGTGCAACCCGTGCCCCGACGATTTTTTCAGCAAATTCATTGGCCTCGGTCTCAAGATCGGGGTCGCTAATAATCCGTGTATCCATTGTACTGTCGCTCACGCTAAGATGCCCTAAATATAGATGGCCTAACTCGTGCGCGACAATACACATGCCTTGTAGCAAAAATTCGGTATTTTCAACATAATTAAATGCAGGATACAGGATTGCCGCCGCCTTTTCACCTAACATTATGCAGCCCAGGCCTTTCAAGGAAGTCGGTTCATTTTTGATTTTTACAGAGCGTGCCGCCAAATCTTCCGCATACCTTTTGTTCGCCTTTTTCTCAATTATAAACCTTTTACCATATATGTCTTTTTTATCTCTTCTAAATATAGTTTCTATGGCGCGTATCTCATGGTCTAAAAGGCCTCCTTCATGGATTTCCTGTCTAAGTTTTTCGTATCTTTCGTCAATATTCATTAGCTTAAGCCCCTCCAATTTCCGGTAAAGAAATACTCTGCAGTGGCTTCATATTGAAGCTGCCAGTCAATATCATCACCAATATATGAAACGGCAAGAACTTTCATGTGCTTATGGAGATTAGCCAGTTTTTCTTGTGCGTCTGTAATTTGGCGGGACGCAAAAAAAGCCTCGATACAAGTAAAATCCTTGCATTCATCTAATTTAAGCAACTCACTTTTGCTCAACAATTTTTCACTCATTTGCTGCCCTCCTATCCCTTTCTTTTGTATAAATATATTCAGCCCATCATTAAATATGCGCTCGGACACAAGGGGGGCAAATTTCTTGCCCCCCTTGTGTCGATTGCGTATAGTCGCATATTTATCAGTCGATAATTTCGGTTACAACGCCGGAGCCAACGGTTCTGCCGCCTTCGCGGATGGCGAAGCGGGTTTCGTTTTCAAGGGCGATTGGCGTAATAAGGTCGATTGTAAGTTCCACATTGTCGCCGGGGCGGCACATGTCAACGCCTTCGGGCATGGTGATTACGCCCGTAACGTCGGTCGTACCGAAGTAAAATTGCGGGCG
>JAITMQ010000012.1 GCA_031277225.1 Clostridiales bacterium
TCCGCCGCAGCTGCCTAATGCGAAAATCCACGCAAAGCGTGCGCCCCGAAGCAAAAAACCGCCTTTGTAAATCAACAATTGCCGTAAAATCCATAATATTCCTCCTTCATTCGTGTCAACTACCATTCCCGCTAAGGCACCGGTGTCCTATTGGGCACTAAGGCGCGCTCTTGCAACACAATCGGCCTAAGCCTCTTGCACCACGCGCGAATGATTTTTGCCCAATGTTTGGTAAATTTCGGGGTGCATAAGGCTCTAAAATCGCTTTTGTATTCCTCATATCGCCCTTCAATGTTAAATGTAGTTATATTCCGCAGTTCTGCCTGCTCATCGGCATTTAGGTGTTCCCATAAACCGGCCTTTTGCGCTAACAGGCGCAAATTGTGAGTGAAAAATTCTTCTTGTGGAACAAGTCTGACTGCGCACAACGCTTTTAGCATTTTTTCCAAAGCCAAATGCCCTATAAACATTGCATGAACCACTTTCCTGCCTTTGAGCAAATATTCCATTGTGCGCAAATCTTCGCTAGAGCCTCTTAGCCAAATATCTACATGATGTTTTATCATCATCATACCAATACCCCCTCGAACTTCACCCTACTACCAACAAGTGAATCATCTTTGTTCCAACGCTTAAGGGAGATGGGGTGGGGTTCAATATTTAAGTTAATATCGTCCCCTATTCTCATCAGTTCGACCCTTTCATTGATGCTATGCCGCCCAAACTCCTTAGAAACCACAGCCACATCAATATCGCTACACAAATGCGCCTCGCCTCGCACAATCGACCCAAACAAATAAACCTTCGCGTCTTTGTCGATTTCTTCATAGACACGCCGGGCATATTGTTTTACAATCTCAATCGCCGCCTCTTTTGTGATAATTCCGTCATCCACTTTACTCGCCCCCTTCCTCACAAGCCATCACCCTTAATAATACCACAATCACATCCCCTTTGTCAAAAATTACGGGAACGGGATAGAGCGGATTGGCTTCCTTTAGGGCGCGGGCGGCCAGCAGGGGAAAATCCTTGGTTTTAAGGCCGGACAGTTTCGTGGGAATGCCCATTTTGGCATTAAGTTCGCAAATTGCGTCAATAAAACGGGCGGCCCCCGTGGTTATGGGCGTGGTTTCGTCAGCCAGGCCGGCGGCCCGCGCCAGCTCCCAAAGGGGCTTATGGATGGCTTTGCCGTAAATTCGCAAAACATGGGGCATAATTACGGCATTTGCAAGGCCGTGCGGTATGCCGTATTGCCCGCTTAGGGCGTGCGAAATTGCGTGAATATTGCCCACATATGCCCGCGTAAAGGCCGCGCCCGCCAAAAACGCCGCCTTTTGCATATTCGCCCGCGCCTTAAGATTCTCGCCGTCTGTAAAGGCCGTGTAAATATTGCCAAAAATCAGCTCTGCGGCCTTAAGCGCGTCCGCGCGGGTCTGCTTTGTATTGCTCTGCCCAATATAGGCCTCCACGGCATGACAAAGCGCGTCCATGCCCGTTGTGGCCGTAAAAAACGGCGGCAGACCGCGCGTAAGTTCGGGATTAAGCAGGGTATAATGCGGAATTAACGCCGTATCCATCATGACATGCTTCTTTTTGGTGCGGCTGTCGGTGATTACGGCGGCGACTGTGGTTTCACTGCCAGAGCCCGCCGTTGTGGGAATTGCAATCAAGAGAGGCATGGGCAAAATCACCTTAAACAGCCCCTTAAGCTTGGTTACGGACTTTTTTGGCCGCGCAACGCACGCGCCCACGCCCTTAGCGCAATCCATTGCAGAACCGCCGCCCAGCGCAATAATCGCCGAACAGCCATTCCAGCGATAGTCCAAAAGTGCCTGCTCGATATTGTCAACGGTGGGATTTTGCACGGTTTTGTCGAAAATTGTGCAACGAATATTCGCGGCCTTAAGTGCGGCAACCAATTCCAAATGCAGACCCGCCGAAATTACGCCTTTGTCCGTAACAATCAAAACAGAGCCGCAGACCTGCCGAGTCAGCAAATCCACCAAACCCTCATAACCGCAAAGCCGCACGGGGCGTCGCCAGGGTAATACATGCGAGCCTATTTTGAAACCCTTTTGAAATGCTCTGTAGTATAATCTTTTCATTCGTAATTCTCCATTCCTAGTTCATTACCCGCTTCGCGCCCAAGAACATAGTCGCAATCGCGCCCGGCCCGGCATGTGCGCCTATTACGGGGCCGATATTGCTAATCAGGAATTCGCATTTCCCGAATTTTGCGATTATCATATCTTGAAGCTGGCGGGCAAGTTCGGGCGTGTCGCCGTGTACTATACAAATTGTCTGCTTCTTAGTCTTAACTTTTTGTTCAACCATTTGGTCAATAATATATTGCAGGGCATTCTTTTTGCCGCGCACTTTAGTTTTCGGCACAAGCCGCCCATCATCCACAACCGTAAGCACGGGCTTAACCCCCAGCATAGAACCCACAAAGGCCGCCGTGCCCGAAGCGCGCCCGCCCCGCTTTAAATGCTTTAAATCGTCCACCATAACCCAATGCTGAAGGCGCGGTATAAGCCTTTGAATATAGGCGGCGACTTCGTCAAGACTCTTGCCTTGGTCGCGCATTTTCGCGGCATAAACCGCTAAAATTCCCTGCCCAAGCGAGGCCGACTTGGAATCGATTGTGATAACCCTGCGTTCGGGATATTTTTCCATAATCTCCTCGGCGGCCATGACGCTCTGTTCATAGCTTTTGCTGAGCGCCGACGAGAGGCATAAATACAGAATGTCCTTGCCCTCTTGCAAAAAGGGCTCCCAGGCCTCTTGATAGCGATAGGTTGTAATTTGCGTCGTTGAGGCCATTTTGCCCTCGCGAAGCGCGGCAAAAAAGTCCTTGGACGAAATTTCGCGATTGTCCAAATAATTGTAATAATCCTTGCCATCTTGCGTAAATATAAACGGAATCACACTAAGTCCGCTTTTTTCAGCCAATTTGGCCGGCAGGTCCGTTGTTGAACCTACTACAATTTGAAAATTCATATCCATCCTCCTAGCTTGTCGCTAATTTTCTAAAACCTCTAAATGCAAAAATAACACCGATGGTGGCGGCAAGCCCCAAAGCTCCGTATAACGCTATTTTCTTGCCGGGAGCTACGCTGCGGCTTTGAAATACCTCGTCCAAATAGCCATCCTCTAAATCGCCTATGCAATACAACAATGTTTTAGCCTTATTAACCATTAGAATTTGATTCCCTCCTTCTCCAAATATACCCCAAGCTTTTTGCGCGCCCGATGCAGCATGGATTTCACCTTGCTTTCGCTCATCTGAAATTGCTTCGCCACATCGGCAATGCTTTCCCCATGAAAATACCTCAACACAAACACGCCCCGCGCCGCCTGCTTCATTTCGCCCAAACAGGCATTAATCGAGGTGGTTATAAGCCCGGCTTCAAAGGCTTCTTCCGGCTCATCTTGCGCGGGCGCACATTCCTCAAGCTCATCCAACAGCAAATTCACAATCCCGCCGCCGCGCTTGGCAGAATGGGCCGCCTCCCAGCGGTTTAACGCCAAATTCCGCGTAATTTTCGCCAAATATGCGCCCAAACTTTCGGGGGAAACGGGGGGAATGGCCTGCCATGCCTTAAGCAATGTATCGCTGACAATCTCCTCGGCATCTTGATTATTGCGCAAAATATTCAGAGCCGTCTTATAAAGCCGCCCCCCAAATTTGCGCCTGGCCTCAATAAGTGCCGCCTCGTCGCGCTTGCAAAACATTTCTAAAATCGCCTTGTCTTCCATTGCGCATCCCCCTTAATATTAAAGACAGGAAATTTCTTCATCCGTTGCGCCTAAATCTTAAAATTATTTTAAACATTAAAAAGCCCAAAATTGCGCCCGCGGCATTGTGAATAATATCTTCAAGCGCAAAAACCCCGCGAGCGGTGAGCAATTGGGCGGTTTCTATGGCAAGGGTGAAGGCGAGGGCCGCAGGCACGAGCCTGTAAAATTTGGCGAATTTCGGCCAAATAAAGGGCGGCAAAAGGCCCATTGGAATAAACATGATTATATTCAATATGATATTGCGGATTTCGATTTGGGCGAGATGGGCGGGGGCTGCGGCGGCGCGGCGATAGGAGGCAATTGGGTCAAGCTCGAATTGCGCATAGGGCGCGCCCCGAAAAATCACCAGCGTTACCAAAATCAGCAAAATTATATAAATCCAAAAAATAAGTCGCAATTTTATCACCCCATACAAATCAGAGGTCAGATGCCGACCTCCGACCTCTGACCTCTAACCCTAGACTTTAAAATACGACACCAACTGCCGCAGGAATTCTGCCTGCGAGGTCAGCTCTTCCGAGGAGGCGGCGGTTTCTTCCGACACGGCGGAATTGCTTTGCACAACGGACGAAATTTGCCCAAGGCCCGTGCCAACCTGCGCAATGGCCTCTGTCTGCTCTCTTGACGAGGTGGAGATATTGTCAATTATTTGCAACATTTCATTGGCATTGTTTACAATAATATCCAAGGCCTTAGCCGTGGATTCCGCAATGCCGCTTCCCGTATCCACGCGCTTTATAGAGTCTTCAATAAGCACGGTTGTCTCCTCGGCGGCGGCTTGACTGCGCCCCGCAAGGGTTCGCACCTCGTCGGCAACCACGGCAAAGCCCTTGCCATGCTCGCCCGCGCGCGCGGCTTCGACCGAGGCGTTAAGCGCAAGCAAATTCGTCTGGAAGGCTATGTCTTGAATCGTCTTAATAATCTTGGAGATATTGCCGCTGGCTTCTTTAATGCCCTGCATAGCGTCCAACATCTGCTTCATGGCCTCATTGCCCTCATTTGCATTTTCTGTAGACCGATTCGAAAGCTCATTCGCCTCCGTGGCATTTTCGGCATTTTTCATAGTTTGGCGGCTTATCATGTCAATAGAGGCATTAAGTTCTTGCACAGAACCGGCCTGTTGCGACGCGCCATTCGCCAAATCCATAGCAGACGAGGTAATTTGTTTTGCGCCGGACAGAACATGGTCGCTGGCCGCGTAAATTTCCGACATGGTTTTGCTTAGACTGCTTGTAATATTGTTTATGGAATCTTTAATGGCGGCAAAATCGCCCATATATTCACGCGAAATGGTATTTGTTAAGTCGCCTGTGGCTACAATGGCAAGCGCATTGCTGATTTCATCAACATAGCCTTTAATTATGCCCGTCGCTTCTTGTACAACGACTTCAACGGCATCTTGTTCCACGGCTATTTCCCTTGTGTCGTCGTCAAAATCGCTCTTTGTGATTCTAATATCCAAATCACCCTGCTGGAATGCCCTGACAATGGTGTCGGTCAGCTTTTTAATGCGCTCATTCCGATATGCGGTTCGCTTTTCAGAGGCTCTTTGCATTTCTTTAATATCGGTAATATCGTTTAGGGTCAGCAAAGCGCATACGACAGCCCCCTCATATTCGAAAGGAACACAGCTGAAAATAAAGTCATGTTGCGCATCCTTGCCAAGTTGCAAGCGCATTTCCAAATTGCGCTGGGCAGTGCCGTCGCGATATGCATTTACCATAAATGAATGTCCGGCAATGTCGTCATTCAAAAGCTCGTTAATATGCATACCCCTCATTTGCTCCATGCTTAAACCGGCGGCTTCCTTTACGGCATTGTTGGCATAAAGCACCCTATGCTCCTTATCTATGTAAATTAAGGACGAAATTATATCGTCTATTGTTAAGACAAATTCATGAGTGATGCCATTGGCTGTTTTCATCAAATCTGCAAAAACGCCCTCAAGCCTTGAATCTTGAAGCTGATGCAAAATATCGCCATGTTGATTGGCAGTTTGGGCCTTTCTGAAGTTTTCGTCCAAGATGCTTAGGCTGTTTACGATTTCCCCAAAGGTGCGGGCAACTTGACCAATTTCGTCTTTAGCGTCTGCTTTTAAGTTTACATTGATATTTCCTTTGGCCACATCGCCGGCAATTTGTGTAAGGTTTTGCATTGGTTTTGTAATCATATTTGAAATTATCATTGCGGTCAACACACCAAGCATAATGCCGACAATTGCAATTACAATCAAAGCCCATGTAGCCGAGCTTGTCGTTGATTCGGCGGACAGGCGAACATTTGCCAAGGTTTCTTCGGCCTCGGTTACCATAACCATATGCCTTTCAAAAATTTGCGCCCTCATTTGCGGCTCTAAGGCCAGCGCGGCGCCAATTGTAACCACATCACCGACATGGGCGGCGGAAACAACGGGGTCGATTATCTCATTCTTAAACCGAACAAAATACTCCTCTGTTTGATTCATAAGCATGGTAAGATGGGCTTTTTCCGAATCATTCAGCCGAGGGTCTGCCGCAATATTTTGCCTGAATAGATTGGCATAGTTCAGCAATTGGTCGTGATTATTGTCTGTTCCTTGGGAGAGATGGTTGATTGCGGGCGTATTTCCGGCGGAAATTATCATTTGAGGAACCAGGCCGCCGGAATCCAGCATCCTTATGGAAATTTGCGTAAGGATATTGAATCTCTCGGTCGGATAATCGAAGGAATATGTATAACTCTCGTTAACGCTTCTGATATTGACTATTCCCAGCACGGAAGTAATTATGACAATCACCAGCACAAAAGCAAAGCCCAGCGCGAGCTTATTCCGAATTTTAATGTTTTTCATAGATATACCTCCAATTTTAACGAGCTTATGCTCTTTTTGTACAATAAAAACTTTTTTAGTAAAATGTACTAAAAAAATATTATAACATAGGCCTCTTTTTAAAGCAAGCAAAATTATCTTGAGAATCGGTGAGGTTTATGTTATAATGCTTACAAGTTTAAAAAAGAAGGGGCGAATAGAAATGGCACTTGCACAACCACAACAAGGCAAGGTGATTCCCAGGGCATTCGCGAGGGTTCAGCATTTGCCCGGCTCGAAAATGATAGATGCGCAAGATAAATTATTGGGGGCGGAGCAGGTTAAATGGCTGACTCTGCGGCGGCGCACCAATGCCGACACGGTTATTATAACCGAAAAAATTGACGGCATGAATGGCGCAATTTTGCGGCGCAACGGGCTTTTGCACCCCCTTATAAGAAAGGGATATGACTGCCGCGCAAATCCTTTACCCTGGATAAATGATTTTGCAAAATTCGTCGAGGACAATGCGGCGCGTTTTTTAAGCGTCTTGGAGGAGGGCGAGAGGCTTTGCGGCGAATGGATGGTGAAAACCCATACATTGAGCTATAGGCTGCCGCATGAGCCATTTATCGCCTTCGACCTCATTAAAGATGCCGAGCGTATGCCATATTTGGCATTTAGAGAGCGCATAGCCAAAGGCGACTTTATTGCCGCAGGGCTTATACATTTGGGCGAGGCCATGCCGACGGAAATGGCATTGCAGCTTATGGGCGCGGGCTATCACGGCGTAATCGGCGCGCCCGAAGGCCTTGTCTATCGCTATGAAGATTCCAAGCGCAGATTTATTTGCAGCGGAAAATTCGTGTCAAATCCGCTTTTAGGCAATGACGAACTGTTCCGCGCCAATGAGGAAATTTTTAATCGCTGGAAGACGGCTAAAAGGAGGGTTTAGAATGAGAAAACAAGTAATGCTAAAATCGGCTTTGCGAAGACCGATACATAGTCTGTTATTAATAATCCTGCTGGGCGCGGCGGCCTTTGGCTTTGCTTTGCGTGTTGCGGAGTATGGTGTGGTTTCGGAGGAAATAACTCGTATTGAGGGTTATTATCGCTCAATCGGCGTCATTCACAATTCCTTCGACCCCTGGGGAAATGTTAATGAAGGAGTGGCCGCATTAGCCGACAACCCACTAATTGCCTTCAATGACATTCGTCGCGTGTTTGTCGGTGTCATGGACGAAATTCAAAATGTAAATATGAGGCAGGATGTATGGCATATTGAAGTCGGCACTTTTAATGCGATTCATATTTTTATGGAGAAGTTGTATCGGTTGGACAGCGAATATTCCCATCAGGTATGCCGGGAGTGCCGGATTTGTATTTCCATGAAATTCAGATTGTTCCGGATTATGTTTTAGTGGGCTTTGAGGAGCATGTGCGTGTTGGCCATAGGGTAAATTTGCTTTTACCTTTGCAGGAAACTATTACAACGGTATTCACATTAAGTCCCGACCCACATATTTGGACAATGCTTCCTTTTGACCCTTTAGACCTGCTACCTGTATACGATATAAGTGTAGGTGGCAGATATTTATTTAGGGCAACTTATTATACACAACTTCATGAGCCGGAACTGCGTTCCAATCGACTGGGATGGCATGAAGTCCTCTATCCCCGTATAATACCCGGCGTACATTATAATCTCATGCTAAAGCCTTTGGATTTTGTCGGAGAGCTATGGTATTTGCCGGCACCGCGCGGTGTCGAGCTTGATATAGGCTTTCTTAACGAGCAGATGACCCTTATGAATGAGAATCAACATGCTATGACGGTATTTACCACCAAAGATATGACTGCCATGCCCAGCACACAGGATGTTGCGTATAGGGATTTTTTGGTGGATGGCCGCTTCCTTAACCATGAAGATTATCTTAATGCCAATCCTGTAGTAGTGGTGAATAGCGTGTTTGCGGGAATTAGGAATATTGGTATTGGGGATACCATTACTTTTAATATGCGGGATATTAGCTCATGGCAACTTCCTCCAATCAGCGCAAATACTAATTGGCAAGAATATGACACATATCTAGTAGAGCTTGAAGTTGTCGGAACATACACACATGGCCGTCAAAGCCCCCATTTAAACCTGCCCCGGGACGCAAACAGCGTCTTTGTGCCCGAATCCATAATCCCCCAAAGTTTTCAACAAGAAGCCAATGTTTATGGCATTAATTTCAGCTTTGTGCTTAATGACCCGCGAGATGAAGCGGTTTTTATGGTTAATTACGGCCCGCAGCTGTCAGCCCTTGGCTTTAATGTCGTTTTATTGGAGCATGACGGCGCAAATTTCTTTCCCTCGGCGGATGCCATTCGGCAATCAATCACAATTAACATGGCGGTGTTTTCTGTGGTCTTTGTGATTGTTCTTGCGCTTGCGGCTTTTCTTTATGCAAGGCAGGGGCGAAAGGAATTTGCGATATTAAGGGCTTTAGGGATGCCCGCAAGGCGTGTGGTGTGGCAAAATTTTATTCCCGTGATTTTGTTATGGCTTCCCATAATGCTTATCGGAATCTTTATAGCATGGGAATTTGCCCACAATTTGGCCTCGGAAACTTTGGCCGGACTATTTTTGGAAATTGATTATTACGGCGAAACCTCCTTTAGCTTGGACATGGCTTGGTTTGTAGCCATCGTTGCTGTTTCAATCGGCGCAACCCTGCTTTGTGTGGGCATAAGCAATATTTTTGCGGCGCGCAGACCCGTTTTGGAATTATTGCAAGGAAGTGTTGCAAAAGCTGCTGCAGAGGCAATCGAAACCCGCGAGGCTGTCGACAGTCTTGAAGCCAATGAAAATAAGGCCATATCGCAAACAAGCACAAGTCCCGAAATTGAAAGGCCAAAAGGGCGGCGGAAGAATATTATCTTTTTCGCATTGCGCCGCATTGTGGTGAATATTATTCGCTCGCCGATTAAAACGGCCTTGTCTGTATTGGTCGCCGTGTTTTTCCTGTTGTCTTTGGGATTTTTAAATGATATGATGGAGCGCACCGAGGCGGAAATTGAGCATCTTTATGACACAACCATCATATCGGCAGAAATCAGACCTCGCGAACCCGGCCTTGTAAATGCTTTTATTCCGATGAATAATCATGTTTTTACGCAAACAGTCGAAGCTCTGCAACAAAGCCCCTTTGTGATTGACTATTATGTAACCGGTGCCTATCCTTGGCATATGCTTGTCCTTCCCGATGCCGACGGAAACTTCCCCGAAAATTTTTGGATGGACTTATTCACATACAACCCTGATTTTATGGACTTTGTTTATGAAAGCACAAATACGGCACTTATTCCGCATCTGGACTGGCTTTATGCCCCAAGCAACATTGCGGACTTTATAGAGCATAATCGCCCCGACATTGCAGGCCTTTGGGGGGCTACTGCTGCACGTGATGCCGAAGGTAATCGGATTTATGACGAAGATGGTATGCCTGTGCTTATTCATGCCGCCACAGCCTGGCCGGAAATTACCTTTGGCGCGGGTTTTGGCGAAGAAGACTTTGTTTTTGAAAGGGGCGCGCCCATACCGGCAATTATAAACGAAACCAGGCTGGAAGAGCTGGGGCTTAGCGTTGGAGATTTTGTTTATAGCGGCTATGGCGCGGGGCGCGAGTTAACCCAATTTGAAATTCGCAATCGCCAGCTGGGGCTGGTTTCGGGGCCGTTTTTGCTTGAAATAATCGGCTCATATTCGGGCTTTGTTGGCGGGCTTTCAAATTTACATCCAATTCGCCATCGAACCACGATAATACCGCTGGAAGCCCTGTATTACATTCGTGAAGGGGCGATAGTAGGCCATGTTAGGGCAAGATTTTATATTGACCCGGCCATGAACCGAAATACAGAATATGTCAGAAGTCATATCGAAGAAATTTTAGAACAGCCGAGAGCGAGCATGGTGCCGCTAATTTCGCTTATAGACGATTCAACCCTGCGCTATGTTGTCGGGCCGCTGGAGAGTAATCTCAATCTTTTGCGCATTCTATACCCGATTGCGCTGGTGATTACTTTCGTGCTTTCTGCGGGCTTAAGCATACTACTTATGCTGCAAAACGCCAAAATTGCGGCGCTTTTGCGGACTTTGGGCAGTCCGAAAGGTGCTACGAGGCTGGTTTTAGTGCTTGAGCAGCTTTTTGTGTGTGCGCTGGGCATAACCCTTGGTCTTGCCGCCCTGCCTCTCTTTGGCATAAGCTTTGGCGCGGCCTTAGCCATACTCGTAGCTCTATACCTAAGCGGCGCACTAATCGGCGCAAGTTTCGGCTCGGTTGTTATTACCAACAAATCACCACTCGCGCTTTTGCAGGTGAAGGAATAAAATTGTAGGGGTTTAAGGGGTTATTTCGTCATAGCCATGCAATCTCCAAAAGACATATTCTTCCAGTACAACATCATTTTCAAACATAAATATCGAATGTTGTGCGCCTACATAGCGAAAATGCCATGGCTCGTAGATAATATTTGTGATTTCCTGCTTATGGTCGGGATAGCGCAGGACAAACCCGAAATTATGGGCATTTTGCGCCAGCCAAATCCCCTCCGGCGTTTGACCGAAGGCGGCCGTCAAATTGCGATAATGATAGGCGACAATGTCCACGCCAAGCCCAAGATTATGCTCGCTGCTGCCGGGATAGGCCACGACGCGCCGCGCCTGTTCAAAGGCATCTTCGCTATTCATTCCCGCCTCAATATTGCGCGCAATTTGATTCTCAAAAAGTATGCGCTGACGCTCAATTGACCGCGTGGCTGAGGCAATAATCGGAACCAGCCCCTCTTCGCGCGCGGCATCCAGCATTTCAAGCAAGCTTGCCGCCGCGCGGCTGTCAAAATAATGCCCATCGCCCACGGAAACGGCCTCGGGCACAACAAAATCTTCGTTCAAAAAGTTATAGCGGTTTAAGAGGGTCAAACTCCAGGGCAGGGCGGCATTGTCCGCAACAAAGCCCGGCGGAACCGGATTATTATGTAAAAATTCGCGAATGTCGGGGGTGGGATAATAAGCGGGTTCTTCGGGCGGCGGCTCGGTAGCCTGCTCGTCGGGCGGCGCGGTTTCTTCCGGCGGCTCGGCTTCCGGCTCCAGCGCAACAACCCCCGTATCATAGGTTAAAATCGCCACGGTCGGCACGGCGGCAATGGCCGCTATGACAGCAACAACCCACAAAATCACCATAATCTTTGAACCTTTTTGTTTTTCCATTTGGCCTCACTCCAATTTATGTAGTAAAATAGATTCTAACATAAATCGGTCGAAAAAGCAAGAATTTTATAAAGGAACAAAATGCCTTATTCCCTCGTCTTAAAACTAGGAGGTGATTTTGTGAGAAAATTTTTGACAGCGGCAATTTTTGCAATTTGCTTCATATTTTTATCGACAACCCCCACCCACGCTTCACCGGACAGGCATTATAGGCGGGTTTCGGACATTACAATCCGCGTGGAAAGCGTAGAGGCGGCCATCTTCCACATTCGCGCCCTGGCGGGGCAAAATTTGTCCTCGTCTGTGGAATTAAGCGAGGCGGGCTTTGCATGGGCAAATTTTGAGAGGCGCGTGCCCGCCACGGCGCATCCGCAAGTTATGCAGACCCTGCGCAGTCTTGGCGAAGTGCTTAGCGAAAGCGAAAACACCATGTATTTGGGCGGCGAAATTCGCGATTTGCAGGCGCGGCTTTCTGCGAATGAATTGGAAATTTTGCGTCTGACAATTCTCATGGAAAATGCGGCGAATCTCAATGTTTTGATGGCGATTGACACAAATTTGTCGCGGGCGCAAAGGGAGCGGGACAATCTTATGGGCAGGCTGAATTACCTAAACAGCACCGCAGGGCAGCCCCATATCAACATTTTCCTGACAGAACCGGGCATAAGCCCGCTTGGAATCGAAATAGAACCGCTAACATTTTGGCAACGCATGGGCGCGAGCTTCACGGGTTCGCTAACGGTGATTTTGGCGGGATTTGGGCATTTCCTGGTATTCCTGGCCTTGGCGGCCGTGCCGCTGGCCATTTTGGGGGTCTTGGCATTATTCGCAATCCTGTTGTTCCGAAGGTTAAATCGCCCGAAAATTCAAGTTAAGGAGGTCGAAGCAGATGAAGCGATTCTTAATAATCATTAGCATATTGCTTAGCTTAGCAATTTTTGCGGCCTGCCGCCGCGACGCGGAATTCGCACCCGTTTATTGGGGTCATGTCGAAATGCCGGCGGCCGATATGCAAATGGACGATATGGATTTTTTTGCAAATCGAGCACCGGAACCGGCTGAAGCACCGGCCGGAGCAATGCCCATAGGGATAGATTTTGCCCCACGCATGGTTATACGCAACGCAAATCTATCCAAAGAGGCTGTAATTGGAGAGTTTGAGGCGACCAAACATGCCCTTAGGCAGGTCAACGCCGTTTTTGGCGGCTTTGTCGAAAGTTCGAATTTATGGCAGAGCGAAGTCCGCCGCGACGGAATTATGCACAGCCTGCACACATTCCATATAACCCTGCGCATACCTGTGGCTAATTTTGACCAAGTGCTGGCGCATATTGAAACCCTCGCCCATGTCCGCCATTCAAGCGAATTTGCGCAAGATGTAACCGAGCAATTTTACGACATGGAAAGCCGCCTCGCCTCGCGCCTTATAGAGGAAGAGCGGGTTCTGGCCTTTATCGACGAGGCCGAAAATTTGACGGAATTGCTGAATTTAGAGCGTCGCTTGGCGGAAGTTCGCACACAAATTCAAATTTATCGCGGCCAAATCGAACATTTGGCGAGCCGCGCGGCCTATTCCACGATTTCTGTAACTCTAACGGAGGTTTTGGAAATTGACGAAGCAGAGGAAGACGAACCGACTTTAGGCGCGCGAATTTCGACGGCATTTGGCGATTCCGCCGGTGGTACACTTACATTCTTCCAAGAAGCAATGATAATTTTGGCCGCCACAATTTTGCCAATGAGCATTCTCGGCCTTCTTGCTCTTACCATAATTTTCATAATAAAGACCGCCTCAAAGCGCAGAAAAAGGCGGTTTGAAACAATATCGTAACATTATTGTAAAAAAAGGCTTGCATTTTATTCAAATTTATAGTATCATAATAAGAAGGTGCATTGCAAGTTGCTTTGCAAGCTGCTTTGCGTCAACATAAAAATAAGTCAAATTGACAAAATTCAAGGAGGTAAAAGATGACTAAAAGAATTTTAGGATTGCTGTTACTTGTGTTTGTAACGGTATTTATGTTTACTGCGTGTAGACGGGATGCGGCGGATCCGCCACCTGCGGACCCTGTAACTTTGCCCGGCGTTGTTGACCCTGTTGACCCCCCCCCCCGG
>JAITMQ010000051.1 GCA_031277225.1 Clostridiales bacterium
GATGCTGATTCCGATTATCAGCGGCGGCAAGCGCGTGAGCGAGGCCGCGCCAATAGCCGAAATCCGCGACTATTGCGCCGCACAGCAGGACGGGCTTTGGGAGGAATATCGCCGCCTGGTGAACCCGCATATTATGCCCGTTGACCTGTCGAAAAAACTTTTTGATTTAAAGAATAAAATTCTATTTGCTCGGAATTAAAATTGTGTTATAATCGAAAAAGGAAGCGGGGTGGCCGGATGAGAATACTTAGAGTAGCAATCGGATTCATTCTTTGCGTAGCCTTTTTCCCTGCAGTAATTTACGCCACGCCCGAAATTCACGCCGAGGCCTATATTTTGATTGAGAAACACAGCGGCCGCATCCTCGCCGAACATGAAGCCCACAGGCGAATGTTTCCCGCCGCTACAAGCATGATTTTGACGGCTATTTTAGCCTACGAACATATTGGCGCAGACGAAATTATCGTCGTCGGAAACGAAATTACAGCCCTTCCGGACGGCTCTGCGCGCACAGGCCATGAAATCGGTGAAGAACTTGGCTTGGAGGATTTGATACGCTCCATGCTTGTAGGACGCGGCCTGGATGCCGCAAATACCGTGGCTTTAACCGTTGCGCGGCGCGTGTCGGGCGACGAGGACATGGCCTTTGCGCAGGCGCAAAGTTTTTTTGCGAATTTGATGAATGAGCGCGCGCGCGCGCTGGGTGCTGAAAATTCGCGCTTTATGAATCCCCATGGCTATCACCACGGCAATCATTTTTCCACGGCCTATGACCTTGCGCAAATTTCGCGCCATGCCATGAATGTCGCCACAATCGCCGAAATTGCCGCCGAAGGTCGTTTTCGGCAATTTGCCAATGCAAATGAGCTAATCGGGCAATATGCCTATGCTACGGGGATTCGCACGGGTTTTACGAATAGGGCGGGGGAATCGCTGGCGGCGGCGGCCTCGCGCGGTGGCGTTGATTTAATCGCAATTACGCTGAATTCGCCAATAATCGACGACGCGCCGACGCGCTGGCAAGATGCCATAAGCCTATTTGAATATGGCTTTGAAAATTACGCCACGCGCGCGCTTCTTGCGCCGGACACGATTTTGGGGCAGATGTATGTGGAAAACCCGCGGCTTGGGGATATTGGCTATTTGGAATTTTATAATGCAATTGGCCGCGAATACTTCTTGAGCTTGCGAGAACTTGCGCGAATTCAGACATATATCGAGTTCTTACCGCAATTTGTGGCATATTATGGCGAAGAAAGCGAGCTGCACTTCGTCGCCCCAATCGAAGAAGGCGAGAAAATCGGCACAATCAGCCATATTTTGGATGGCGAAACGTTGTATATCACGAATTTATATGCCGCGCGCCATGTGCCAATCCGCGACACTTCTTCCGATATTGACTATCATATGGAGCGCATCAGGCAAATCTTCTTTTCAAGGGCTTCCGTGCCATATTGGATTGCCGCGCTGTCTGTGCTGGCACTACTATTCATCGCTGCGATTTTAATACGAAACCGCATAAGGCAACGCAAAGCAAAGCAGGGCAAATACAAGATGAAATTGTAGGGGCGACCGCCCTCGGTCGCCATGTAGGGGCGACCGCCCTCGGTCGCCCGAAAGGAGCTAAATTATGAAAGTTATTCTATTACAAGACGTTAAAGGAGTCGGGAAAAAAGACCAAGTTCTGGAAGCCGCCGACGGCTATGTTCGCAATTTTTTATTTCCCCGGAAATTGGCCATTGAGGCCACAAAAAGCAACTTAGCCGCGCTGGAAAAAAAGCAACAGGGAGTTGCAAACCAGAAGGCTAAGGAGCTGGACGAGGCGCGCAGGCTTAAAGAAATTCTGGAGGGCAAAACAATTACGCTTGCGCTGAAAACGGGCGGCGGCGAGCGGCTTTTTGGGTCGGTAACCAATAAAGAGGTGGCGGCCGCCCTGCTTCAAGAGGGCGTGGATATTGACCGCAAGAAAATCAATATCCCCGAAGCAATTCGCACCCTCGGCGAGCATAAGGCCGAAGTGCGGCTGCATACGGATGTTTTGGCTGTTGTGAATCTTGAAATAACTGCAATTTAGTGAGGTGATGTTGTGAAGGAAATATTTTTTACGATTAATGAATCGATGGACGGAGGCTATGAAGCCAATGCGGTGGGTCATTCCATATATACCCAATGTAATCGTTACGAAGACTTGCACGAAACTATAAGAGATGCAATTAAATGCCATTTCGATACAAGCGAAATGCCCTCGCTCATTTATTTAAGCTTTGTCAGAAGCGAGGCGATCGCTTTATGAAAGTGCCGAGGGATGTGAGCGCGGGTAGATTAATTAAGGTTTTGGAGCGATATGGCTATGTTGTTGCAAGGCAGACAGGTAGCCATATTAGGCTGTCCAAAAGATTTTATGATACAGAACATGCCATAACCATTCCCAATCACAACCCTATAAAAATTGGCACGCTCCAAAGCATTGTTAAAGATATTTGTGATGTTAACAAATTGGACATTTATGAGATTTACAAACAATTATAGTAATGGCTTACAAGGAGGGGGGATTCCCGCTTTCCTCGCATTAAGTGCGGGGCAGGCGCGGGAATGACGCTTATGGAAAATATTGATATTACACCAAAAACCATGCCAAGGGACGAGCAGGCAGAGCTGGCTTTAATCAGCTCCATGATTTTCGACAATGAGGCCCTGACGCAGGGGGCGGAGGCCGTGCGCGCCGAGGATTTGTACCGCCCGGACTATAGGCAGGTTTTTTTGGCATTGACAGATTTATACAATATGGGCGCGCCCGTGGATTTAATCACGCTTAAGAGCAAGCTTGAGGAGCGGGGCTCATTCGAGAAAATCGGCGGAAATGAGGCCTTGTCGCTTATTGCGGGGGCTGTGTCAACTTCCGCCAATATTCGGCAATATATTCGCATTGTGCTGGATAGGTCGGTTTTGCGGCGTTTAATTGGCCTGTCCAACGAAATTTCGCAAGATTCTTTCGAGGGGCTTAAGCCTGCCGACGTGGTTTTGGAAAATGCCGAGGCGGGCGTTTTCGCAATCGGACAAAGGCGACATTCGCTGGGTTTTGTGCATATTCACGAGGCTCTCATGGCCTCTATGGACATTATCGAAAAGGCCTTTGAACAGGGCAGCGCGGTTACGGGCATTGAGTCGGGCTTTAAGGATTTGGACTTAAAAACCGCCGGTTTTCACCCCAAAGACTTGATTCTAATTGCCGCGCGGCCTTCCATGGGCAAAACCGCGCTGGCATTGAATATTGTGGCACATGCGGCCATTAAGAATAACAAGCGTTGCGCCATTTTTTCCCTTGAAATGAGCAAGGAGTCGCTGGCAAATCGCTTGATTGCGTCGGAAACGCGGGTTGATGCCGGAAAATTGCGCACGGGGCAGCTTGCGCCGCAGGATTGGCAGGCTATCGCCGAAAATTTGCCAAAAATTTCCGCCGCCCCAATTTATATTGACGACACGCCGGGCATAACCATTCCGCAAATGCGCTCTAAATGCCGCAAATTAAAGCTTGAACACGGGCTTGACATGATTATTGTGGACTATATTCAGCTCATGTCGGGCGCGGGTTCGCGCTTTGAAAATCGCCAGCAGGAAATTTCGGAAATTTCGCGCTCGCTTAAGGCTTTGGCGCGGGAAATGGATGCGCCCGTCATCGCGCTGTCGCAGCTTTCACGCGCGCCCGAAACCCGCGGCGACCGCCGCCCAATTCTCTCCGACCTCAGAGAGTCGGGCGCAATCGAGCAAGACGCGGATTTGGTGTGTTTTATTTATCGCGACGAATATTACAATCCCGAAACGGAAAAAATCGGCGTGGCGGAAATAATTGTCGCCAAGCAACGAAATGGCGAAACGGGTACGGTTGAGCTGAAATACATAGGCAAAAATGTGAGATTTGCAGACCTTGAGCCGGATTATCGACTTTAACAATATGGGGGGATACCATGAGATATGAGAGAGAGAGCCAGGCAGACCGCCTGCGCAGGCGGCTGCAGGAGCGGCGCGAGCGCATTGAAAAGGCCACACGCCCGCGCATAAGCCCTTTTACATTTATTTCTATTGGAATTATTTTATTGTTGATATTTTTATTCTTCTTCACGGGCTGCGCCGCGCGCCCGGCGCAAAATCGCTTAGAACCAAGGGGTTTTGCGCGCGCCGAGCATGAGTTGTTGCAACTAATTATGCCCTTTGGGAATTTTTTTGTTCATGATTTTAATGTCGACGAAGGAATTACGAATGTCGAAATTTGGATGGATATTTACGCTTATGGGGAAGTTGTGGAGAGTTTTGCGCCTTTGAATTGGGGCTATCCAAATCCCGAAAACCCGCTTTGGCCGCCTATTTCTGCGGGGCAAATTGTCCTTGTTGAAAGTAGCAATCTTGAGAGGGACGCAGTTGAGTGGCTGTTTCATCTTGTGTGCGCGGATAATGGGCCAAGGACGATAAGCAACTTTGAAATACCGATATTTCAACGTTTCGGCCCGAATGTTTTTCATGCGCGAGCCGAGTCTATGGACATTGTGGCCGGTGAAATAATTATTTTGGAGACCTATAAAAACGCCCACGGCGCGGATTGGGGCGGCGTTAATATTCGGCATATCGAGGATTTGCAGGCCTTAGCCACGCAGCCCGAATTAATGGCGGAATTTCCCTTTGCGCGGGTCATAAAGCTGAGGTTTAGCTGATTCCGGCTTAAGCTTTGCAAGCGTTACTTTAGCCGACTTTAGTCGGCATTTTTTGACTATGCCGCCGCCTGCCTTGGCATGTCGGGCTCTGCATATGTCGTTTCGGGGATGATTTCGATATTTGCGATTTCGGAGGCTCTGAGGGTGTATATGCCGTCAACATTTTCAATGCTGATGGTGTCATCGGGATTATCCGCCCCTATATCTTCATAATCCTCCTTATCCACCATGGAAATAATGACGCCGTTATGAACCGCGCCCCTGATGGTTGTTATTTTAACTTTATCTACATCTTTAAATTTCCAAATATTAAACATTTTAACCCAACTCCTTTACCGGGAACAAGTGGGAACTTCTTTTCCCGTAAATGATTTGCAGTCTGCGACTGCTGATATAGCGACCCTTGTCCTCATAAACTCCGACAATCTTGTCTAAGTTTATAAATTCAACATTAGAAACGCCCCCATGCGCATTGCCCGTTCCTGCGTGCAATCGCAGTATTTCCTGCGCCTCGTCAAACGAAAGATAGAGTTTGCTTGGCCTTGATTTACCCAATCGCTCCTGTTTAGCCACATAGTCAGCAAACTCGCCTGTCCCCTCAACATGCCTGTTGTATTTCTGTCTGCTAAGACGGTCAGAAATCTCACCATTTTCTATTTTTTCCCGAATATCGTTTTTCATAACCATATTATACGCAATTTTCTTGTTACTGTCAATATTTTTTCGGAATTTATATTTTTGGGTATTGACAATAGTGTGTGTGGTACAGTATAATGGAATCAACAATAATTTGGAGGTGGTGGTTTGTTGGATGCGCTTGAGGTTTCTAATGGAATTGTGGCGGAATTTCGGCGGGGGACTTTTGTTTTGGCTGTGCTTAGTCGGCTTGAGTCGCCGCAATATGGTTATTCGCTTTTACAAATTCTGGAAGACAAGGAATTTCCAATTGATGCCAACACGCTATACCCGCTTTTGCGGCGGCTGGACAAACAGGGTCTTTTGACCAGCGAATGGAACACAGACGAGGCCAGACCGCGCAAATACTATGTTTTAAGCCCTTTGGGCCGCGAAGTCTATGAAAATTTGAAAAAAGAATGGGCGGCCTTGGCGGCTCAAATTCAAAAAATTCTGGAGGTTTAACATGGAGTTAATTCAAAAATATGTATATGCAGTAACTAAAAGACTGCCAAAAAACCAGCGCGACGAGGTTGAGCGCGAGCTTGAGGCGAATATCGCCGATATGCTGCCCGAAAGCCCCACAGAGGCCGAAATTGAGGCCGTTTTGCTGAAATTGGGCCGCCCCGAAGCCCTTGCCGCGGAATATTTGCCGAAAAAATTCCTAATCTCGCCGCAGCTCTATGGCTTCTATATTTACGTATTGACGCGCTGTATTATACCCATGATGGCCGGAATTTCCGTTGCTTTAGCCGTTTTGGACGGGCTGGATGGCGGAATGTCTGTTTTCATGCTAATTTCGACCGCGATAAGCCATTTTGCCTTCGTAACCTTGCCGCAGGGTCTATTTTGGACGACTTTGGGTTTTGTGATTTATGAGCGCGCAGGCACGAAGGAAAAAGAATGGAATCCCAAAGATTTGGAAGCCGTACCCGCCGCCAAAAGCCGTGCAATTTCCCGCAGCGACAGCTTAAGCGAGCTTGTCGGAGCTATTGCGTCCGTCGGCCTAATTCTCGTCGCCACCTTTATAACACGCGGCGAATCCCTGTTTAACGCCGAAACCATCACATTTTTCCTGCCATTTTTCGCCGCCCTCATCGCCCTGGCCGCCGCCGTAACCATCACAAAATTCCGCCAAAAAGTTTGGACGCTTAAGCTGGCCATCTTCAACGCCGCCTATAATGCCGCCTTCGCCGCCCTCTCCTTCGCCTTTTTCTTGCATCCGAACATCCTAAATCCCCAAATCGATGAAATCCTCGGAATCCCCTTTATGGAGCACAGCGGAAATATAATATTCACCATCCTCGCCATAATAGCCATAATCTGCATAATCGACGTAATTTCAGGCTTTAGGAAGGCTTTCGCAAAAGCATAAAATGCTTGCGCTTGGAAAAATTTTGTGCTATACTGAAACAAAAATGGAGGTAGATTATGTTACTTACGGAATATTTAGATTCGATACAAGGCACGGAGCAAGAGGCCGAATTCCTTGAGAAAATGGCGGGGCTTAAGGTGCATTTTGAGAGAGCGGCTCGTATGCCTTTTGTCGGCAAGTTTATTATGGCACTTGCTGCCATTGGTGATTCGCAGAGCATAGAGGATTTTGAGCAATCCGAGCATTACGAAACCATACAAGGCTGGGTGATTAAAGTCGACCCCGATACAGGGTTTTTCTCCATTAATCCCGGCCCTGCGCAAATGAAGAAATTCCTTTTGATTCTTGTGGGCATAGGCCTCGGAATTTTCCTATTATGGAGATGCATCAAACGCTTACGCAAATAAAAAGAGGGCGAATCCGCTAAGATTCGCCCTTTTTTTAATTTCCGGTTGCGAACGAATTATCCACCAAAGTTTCAAAACTCACCCTTTGCGATAATTCCCCCCCATGCTCCATAATATCCTGCAGAAGGTAAAATCCTTCCCGCCCAACCGCCAAATCCTGCGGCCAGCTGTCCTGGCTTTGATAACGATTTACAACAAATGTCAAATCCTCAAGATTGCTATGCGGGAAAAACGGCGCAATCACAGCGGCAATCTCCGCCGGGCTATGATTTGCAACCCACTCATTCCCGCGCCGAATCGCATTTACAAAACGCTGAATAATATCGGGATTGGCCTCTATAAACGAGCGATTGGCCATATAGACCGTATAGGGCAACGCACCCGTATAATTCGCCAGCCCCGTAACCACAACCCCAAGCCCGCTGCGTTCAATTTCCAGCGCGGCGGGGTCAAATTCGGCGGTAAAATCGCCAATTCCGCCCACAAACGCGCCCGCCGTGGTCGTAAACGCCAAATTCGTGATAATCTCAACATCCCGCCCCGGCACAATGCCATGAAGATGCAACACATACTCCAAAACCATCTGCGGCATCCCGCCCGCTATCCGCACATAACGACCTCGTCGGTTTTCCCTACGAAATTGTACAAAATCTCGATTTTGCGGGTTTTGGTCTTGTGGTCGGTTTCGTGTATTAAAATTTTATCGATAAGGTCATGAATATTTTCGTAAGTTAATTCCTCAATTTGTGTATATTTTTTCACGGTCTGAACGAATTTCCCTGCTTCGGCCTTTCGTTCCAAAGTGTTTTTCGTTTCAAGCTCCAGAGCCGCCGCCCGCTCCTGCAGGATTTGCCTTTCCTCATCAAAGCCGCCCTGCAACATATCAAATTGCCCGCTATTTATGCGCCCAAGAGCCATATCCTCGTAAAGCTTGCGAAAAATTGTGTTAATTTCACTCAGGCGCGCCGTGGCCTTGTTAAGCTCGCGCCGCTTATGCTCAACCGACTTTTGGGCTTGACTGCGGCCAAATTCCATCGCCTTTTGAACAAAGCCCTTTTCATTGACCTTGACACAGGCCAGAACCCTTTGCATATCCACCAGCACAAGTTCGGAAATCACGGGCTTGCGTATGTAATGCATGGTGCAGGGCCTCTCGCCCCGCCTGCTGCTGCGGTAATTGCCGCAAGTATAGGCATAATGCCTCTCGGGGATTGTGCTGCTTTGCTTAAAATGCATTTTATGTCCACAGTCTGCACAATACAAGATGCCCGAAAATATGTCGACTTCATTTGTTTTGGTGCGCCTATGCTTTGTGGCGGCGCGCTTGCGAGCTAAAGCAAAGGTTTCCTCGTTGATAAGCGGCTCATGGGTATTCGGAAAAAAATATTGCTCTTCTTCGGGATTTTTGCGGGTTTTGCGGGATTTATAGGACATACGGGTGCTCTTTCCTGTATAGGTATGCCCAAGATATTCCTTGCGCGCCAAAATTCCATAAATCGTCTTATTCGGCCAGCTATAAATGAATTCCTCGGCGGGTCTTTTATGCCTGGATTTGCCCTTGCGCCGATATTCAAGCTCTGCAATGGTTAAAATTTTGTTGCGCTCAAGCCAATCTTGAATATGCGTAATCCGCGCGCCCTGCGCATACATATCGAAAATACGCTTCACCACATGGGCGGTTTCGGGGTCGGGGATAAGCTGATATTTGTTGTCGGGACAGCGCATATAGCCATATGGCGTAATGCCGTTGCAACGCTGCCCCTTTTGCGCCTGCGCCTTCTTGACAGCCCGAATTTTCTTGCTGGCATCCCTTGCATAAAATTCGTTAACCCAATTGCGAAGCGGCATAAATTCATTATCGCCCTGCGCCGTGTCCACGCCGTCGCTGATGGCGATATAGCGCACGTCATGGCTTGGAAAAATAATTTCAATCAATTCCCCCGTGCGCAAATAATTTCGCCCCAGGCGGCTTAAATCCTTTGTTATCACAGTCGCCACGCGCCCGGCCTCAACTTCTCGAATCATTAGGGCAAGCCCTTCGCGCCGCTCAAAATCCACGCCACTAAAGCCATCATCAATAAAAAATTCAATATTCCCAAAGCCATTTTTGGCGGCATAATCACTTAAAATCATTTTTTGGTTTTCAATGCTCATTGAATTTCCGGACTTTTCGTCCTCATGGCTAAGTCTACAATAAAGAGCCGTAATCTTGTCCAACTGTCTCATTCATCCTCCCATATTCTTCCTTTTGCAAACTTTTTAAAATTAGCTTTTCTATTCTCTCAATAATGCCATCTTCCGCGCCCTCGCCGGAACTCGACGAAATCAAATAATTAATATTGCCAATGCCATATTCAAACTCTCCAAAATCCCTCATCGAACAACTGCCATCCATAGCTACACCCCTTTTCGATATTTCTATTCCGCATTGCTTGCACAAATTCCAATCTTTGAATGTGCGTTTTCGATTTTATTTCAAAAAGCTATTCCAATTCCTGCTTTTTCGTGATATAATCATCTGTATGGAAAAGCGTTGAGCTCTTAAACTACGGAGGTGCAGCCTATGAGCCACGAAAACCAAACAGAGCAAACACTCATTGATATTTTAACAATGCGTGAGAACCAATGGACATATCGTAGCGATATAAAGACCGAGGATGCCCTTTGGGAAAATTTGCGGCGGCATATCAATCGCATAAATGTGGCGCAGTTGGACGGCGAACCCCTAACCGACAGCGAGTTTAGGCAAGTCAAAAGTGAATTTAGGCGTTTAACGCAAACGCCTTTTTTGGCATCCCAATGGTTAAGGGGTGAAAACGGTGTAGCGCAAATCGCTATCGAACGTGAGGATATTTCAAAAGACGATGCCACCCTTACACTTTTCAGCAATAAGGACATTGCCGGCGGCATATCCAGCTATGAGGTGGTTAATCAGATTGTGCCGTCAATGGACGGCGCATATAAAAGCGCGCGAGGCGATGTAACCCTGTTGATAAACGGTTTGCCTGTAATCCACATTGAACTTAAAAGCGAGGTTGGCAAAGGCGGCTATATGGAGGGATTTGACCAAATAGAAAGATATGCACAAGCGGGCTTTTTTGACGGCATCTACGCTACGGTGCAGATTTTCGTGGTGAGTAATAAAGTTGCCACGAGATATTTTGCAAGACCAAACACAAATAGCGATTTTGGTGGGGCAAAAAAATTCCTGTTTAACTGGCGCGAACCCGATAATACGCCTGTAGAGGATTTGTACGACTTTACCCGAAAAGTACTTAAAATCCCGGCGGCGCATGAGCTTATCAGTCGCTACACAATCTTGGTGGACGATAAAAAAGGGCAAAAGTTTATGATGGTGCTGCGCCCCTACCAAATTCATGCCATCGAAAAGATAAAAAAGCAAGTGGCAGCCCATGAAGGCGGTTTTATTTGGCACGCTACGGGTTCGGGCAAGACCATCACCAGCTTTGTTGCCACCAAGCTGTTAGCCCAAACCGCCATCGGCGTAGCCCGCACCGTTATGATTGTAGACCGCAAAGATTTAGATAGCCAAACTAAAAACGAATTTAGTAAGTTTGCCTCAGAGTACAATACAGGCGCAACATCCGGCGAAGCAACGGACAACACCCTTATTGTTGGGATAAACAACAAGCGAGAGCTTGTTGAGAACTTTATCAGCAAAAAGAATAGCAACACCATAATCATTACTACAATCCAAAAACTAAGCCGCGCCATCAGGGAGTGCCGTGAAACAGAAAAGAATAAATTCGAGAAACTAAAAGGTGAACATATAGTATTTATTGTAGACGAGTGCCATCGCGCCGTTTCCGATAGGGAAATGAAAGCGATTAAGAAATTTTTCCCGCGCTCTACATGGTTCGGGTTTACCGGAACACCTATTTTTGAGGAAAATAAAAAGCCTGAAGATGGTGCAAATGCCCGAATTACTTATGACCAATATGGGGAGCTTCTTCATGCCTATACAACCAAAAATGCGATGGATGATAAGTCTGTTTTAGATTTTCAAGTAGAATATCACACCCTTATGAGTGAAGATGAGGAGCAGCGGCTTTATTTATCCAAGACAACGCCGGAAGAATTGGAAACTATGAGCAATTTGCAAAAAGAGGCTTTGTTGGTAAATGCCGATTATACAGGTGATACCTATATCACGGCAATGCTACACAAAGTCTTCAGGCATCAGTCCGTGATTGATAAATTCAAGGTGGTAAACGGCACGCCTACCATGAGCGGCATACTTACTACCCATTCAATAGCCCAAGCAAAGCGAATTTACCGTAAACTGATGGAGTTAAAGGAATCGGGCAATCTAATTACAGGCAGGCCAAATGATGAGCGGCGTAGGCTGAACGACCCCGACTTCCCTCGTGTGGCGATAACCTACTCTTTGTCGGAAAAGCAGAGTGAGAAAAACAAGGAGGCAGATGAACTTCTTGAAATAATGCGGGAATATGATGCTACATTTGGTACGCACTATGCCGAGGGCGCGAGAAGGGTTAGGAAGACCTCTAAAGACGGTGATTATGAGGACGAAACCGACCCTGGTCGTTCGCCGGACGGCGAACTGCTCGGGTATGCAACCGAGATAGACGATAGAAACTACAACACAAATATCAACAACCGCCTTGCCCGAAAAGGCGCACAATACCAAACAAATGGCCAATGGCTTGACCTTGTTATTGTGGTGGAAAGGCTGTTGACGGGCTTTGATGCGCCCACCGTCCAAGCCCTTTATATTGATAAAGAGCTTAAATGGCATGGGCTTTTACAGGCGTTTTCCCGTACTAACCGTGTAATGAGTGGCAAAGATATAGGAATGATTGTTACTTTCCGCAAGCCGTGGACTATGCGTAAAAACGTAGAAGATGCTTTTAGGCTGTTTTCACAAGAGGAACGTGAGTGGGAAAAACTTATACCGAGGGAATACAAAGCGGTGAGGAAAGAACTTAAAAATGCCTACAAAGCCTTTGTCTGCGCTCAAAAGGAATTGGAGCTTGACCCCCACGACCCGATGAAAATGATGGAGGCAATCAAGACATTCCAAAACATGCAGAACTTAGGCATGGCCGCCAAAAGCTATGATGAATACAACGAGGAACTAGAAAATGACCCTACGGAACTGACGGCGATAAGCGAAGTAATCGCTGACAACACAGGGCATATCGAAAATATCAAAGCTGCACTAAGGGAGCTGTTGCCCGAAACGCCGCCGAAAGAGGCGTTTGAGATTGATTTCTCACCCGACCAGCGGGCAACCCTTGAAGAGAAAATTGACAGCTACTATATCCGACAGCTTTTGAAAGACTTTAACAATGAAAGCAGCCGCCAGAAATTTTACGAAACAATCAAGAATAAGCCGCCTATTGTCAAGATGGCTTATGATGAGGCACTTGGCGGCCTTTCTGCCGGTGATGATATTTTGGCGAATGTTGACCGCCATTTCAGGCTCACCATTGACGAAATCATCACAGAGGCCGCCGCCACGTTGAAAGTCCCGGAGGAGGATTTGCTGATTAGCTTCAACGAATACAACAGTAACAAAGCAGAAGTGCCATATATCAACGTAATTAACAATAAGTCAGCCTTGACTAAAGATGAGTTTGAGCGGGTTTTCCCCGGTGAAATGTTCAGGCGCAGGAGCATCGTTCGAGAGGAATATTGGCGCAAGAAAATTGCAATACTTATGCCGCTTAAAGAGGAGCTTGTGAACTTTGGTGATATACTGAAAGGGTTTGAGAGATAATGGGGAAATTGACACAATTAAAGGAATTGAAAAAGGCATATTTGCAGCAGATGTTTCCGCAGGGTGGAGAGCGTGCACCTCGTCTGCGATTTACGGGGTTTAACGAGCCTTGGGAGGAGCGGAAGCTTTCGGAGGTTGCCCGGCTTACGGTTGGCGGCGGCACACCCCGCACAGACATTAAAGAATTTTGGAACGGTGATATTCCTTGGTTTCAAAGCTAAGATGTGAACGAGCATGAAATTTTTGGAATTAGCGCAAGAAAATATATAACTGAAGAGGGCTTAAAAAATTCTGCTGCAAAATTAGTGTCATCAAATTCTATAGCTATCGTAACGAGAGTTGGCGTTGGCAAGCTCGCAGTTATCACTTTTGATTATGCTACAAGTCAAGACTTTTTATCGCTGTCAGAACTAAATATAGATATTCAATTTGGGGCATATTCAATTTACAAGCGACTACAAAAGGACTTGCACCAAGTTCAGGGAACATCGATAAAAGGCATCACAAAAGAGGAGTTGCTGAATAAGATAATAAGTGTCCCCATCGATACTGCCGAACAAATCGCCATCGGAGAATTTTTTCGTACCCTCGACAAATTGATAGAATTGCACAGTTAAAGGAGAATGAAAATATGAGCAATAACCTTAACAACCAACTATGGGCGAGTGCCGACATTTTGCGCGGCAAGATGGATGCCGGCGAATATAAAAACTATCTGCTTGGGCTTGTTTTCTACAAGTATTTGTCAGACCAACAGCTACGCGCCGTTTATGAAGAAGAATATGGCAAGGTAGAGGAATTTCCAAGCCGCAAGGTTCAATATGCGGGGCTCTTGGAATGGCATAATGACGATGCCGAGGACATTAGGAAAATCCTTACACAAAAGTTGGGTTACTATATTCAGCCGGAACATCTTTTCTTTGCCCTGCGAAATAAAGTAGATGAATATGATTTTCGCCGCGAACATTTAGAAACGGCCTTTACAGAGCTACAAAAGCAAGGCGAACAATTTGAGGGCCTGTTTGCCGATGTTGATTTGAAATCTACCAAGTTAGGCTCAAACGATAATCAGCGCAATCTGACCATTATCGAAGTCATCAAGGCATTGGACGAGATAGATTTATTCGGGCATGACGGCGATGTTATAGGCGATGCCTATGAATATCTTATCGGACAATTTGCTGCGGGAGCAGGAAAAAAAGCGGGCGAGTTTTATACGCCCCAAGCCGTAAGTAAAATTATTTCCGAAATTGTGGCCATTGGACAGGAAAACATTGCCCCTTTCCATATTTACGACCCCGCAATGGGTTCGGGTTCGCTTATGCTTAATATTCGCGGCCATGTAAACTATCCCCTGCAAGTGCATTATCACGGGCAGGAGCTTAACACCACAACATACAACCTTGCCCGAATGAACCTGATTTTGCACAATGTAGAAAAAGCCCAAACGAGGCTTAGAAACGGCGATACACTTGACGAGGATTGGCCACGAGATGAGCCGTATTTATTTAACGCCGTGGTCATGAATCCCCCATATTCTGCTGTTTGGAATGCTAACGAGAAATTTTTGTCCGACGAACGCTTTGAGCGATTCGGCAGGCTTGCGCCAAAATCAAAGGCAGACTTTGCATTTTTGTTGCATGGGTTTTATCATCTAAGCGAAAAGGGAACAATGGGAATAGTATTACCTCACGGTGTACTGTTCAGAGGTTCGGCGGAGGGAGTTATCAGGAAAACCTTGCTTGAAATGGGTGCGATATATGCCGTTATCGGCTTGCCGCCTAATATCTTTTACGGCACAAGCATACCTACTGTTGTACTGATTCTTAAAAAGGATCGGGAATATAATGGGCGAGATGTTCTGTTTATCGATGCCTCAAAAGACTTTGAGAAGCAGAAAAACCAAAACTTCTTGCGCCCCGATGATATACGGAAAATTGTAGACACATACAAAAAACGTAAAAGCGTGCCTAAATACGCCCACCTTGCCACTCATGCAGAAATTGCAGGAAACGACTACAATCTTAATATTCCCCGATATGTTGATACATTCGAGGAAGAAGAACAGATTGACATAGTGGCGTTAAGCAAAAAAATGGCCAACCTCAACGAGCAAATCAAGCGAAATGATACGGCGTTTCTGGGTTTGCTTGACAAACTGGCCGCAACAGATGAAACAAGGGAACTTATCGAAGCCACGAAACGGATTTTTATGCAGGAGGGGAGCAAAAATGAACATTGAAAGGCGGGAGCAATTAAACCGAATAGTCATAAAGGGGTTTAAGTCCATAAAAGAATGTGAACTGGACTTGAACAATATTAACGTGCTTATCGGCGCAAACGGCGCAGGTAAGTCAAATTTCATTTCCATACTTAAAATGTTGCAACGCATTATTAAAGGTGAACTATCTATGTATGCCTCTAAGAAGGGTGCCAATTCTCTGTTTTATAATGGTGCAAAAGTAACGGATAGCATTACCGCAGAGTTTTATTTCGGGGATTATATTTACTCCTTCGACATAGAGATGGGCGATAACAATAGTTTGACTATCGTGGGAGAAAGTGTAGGTGAAACAAGCTCCCCCTTGTCTGATGGCGGTTATAGTGAATCCAAATTGCTTGAGTGGCGCAACAATTCGAGGGGAAATGCAATCGCCATTCGTTCTGTGCTTGGAGAATGTTGGCGGACTTATCACTTTCAAGATACAAGCCAAAATGCCAAAATTAAAACAGCACACAATGTTTCCGATTCTGTGTTCTTGCATAAGGATGCCTCAAATTTAGCTGCTTTTCTGTTAAGGTTGAAAACTAACTACCCGGAAGAATATGCAAATATTCTTCGAACAGTACAACGTATCGCACCATATTTCAAAGATTTCGTCTGGTTGCCCGAAGAAAAAAATAATGAACTTATTTTTCTGCGCTGGCAAGAAAAAGGCTGTGATGAAATATTTAACCCATCACAGCTATCTGACGGAACTCTGCGCTTTATTTGTCTTGCGACGTTGTTATTACAGCCGACAACACTACAACCGGCAACGATAATCATTGATGAGCCGGAACTCGGGCTTCACCCCTATGCCATAACAATCTTTGCAGAGCTTGTAAAGAAAATTGCTACAAGAAAGCAAATAATCCTCGCTACGCAGTCTACGGAACTTCTCGACCATTTTGATGCAGAGGACGTTATTGTTGTTGACAGAAGCAATAACGGTTCAGAATTTAAGCGACTTGACGCAGAGAAATTAGTGGCGTGGTTAGAAGATGATTATTCTTTGAGTGAATTATGGAATAAAAATCTTTTTGGGGGGAGGGTTTCAAGATGAAGCGTGTTTATATCCTTTGCGAAGGGCAAACGGAAAATGACTTTGTAGAAATAATCCTCAACCCTTTTCTTCAAAATGTGGGTGTTATTGCAATCCCAATAATTTGCACAACGAAAAGAACACCGTCCAAGAAATATAAGGGCGGCATTAGCAGTTACGGCAAAATCAAGAAGGAGCTTATGCGGTTGTGCGGTGAGCATCCCAACGAACTGGTAACTACAATGTTTGACTTATACGC
>JAITMQ010000087.1 GCA_031277225.1 Clostridiales bacterium
GCTTTCGAATGTCATACCAAATATAGACCAGTCCGGCGGGATAAAACAGCACCACCAAAATTATTACAACGCCCGTAAACACGAAGGACAGGCCTGCAATATCGCCGATTACGGGCAGATTTGCCAAGATTAGGCGCGGCACGCCAAAGACGACAAATGCGCCCAAAATCGAACCGGGAACCGAGCGAACGCCGCCAATAACCACCATTGCAAAAATGAATAGCGACTCTACAAAAATCCATGTATTCGGCTCTGTAAAGCGGATAAAATGCACATAAAGACTGCCGCCCGCCCCTGCAAAGCCCATGGCAATGGCGAAGGCCAAAAGTCTGTAGCGGAAAATATTCACGCCCATGGCAGAAGCGGCGGATTCGCTGCCCCGCATGGCGGACATGGCGCGCCCCGTCGCAGAATTAAAGATATTATGCGTAATTATCATGGCCAGAACCAAAAACGCCACAATTAAAACGAAGGTCCAATTGCGGTCTAAGGAGAAAAGGCCGAAAACATCGGGGAAATTTGCGCGTGTTCCCGCAAAGCCGCCCGTAAAGTCCGTAAGCTGGATAAAGGCCTGCCGCAATATTTCGGAAACAACCAGCGTTGCAATGGCAAGGAAAAAGCCCTCAACCCGCAGGGAAATCAAGCCCACAACAACACCCAAAAGCATTGTAACCGCGACAACAATCACAAATACGAGGAAAAACGGCAATCCCATATTCATTGTCAAATATGCGGACAAATATGCGCCAAGACCCATAAAACCGGCCGTTCCGAGGGATACAAGCCCTGCATAGCCCATGAGAATATTCATGCCCAGAGCCACAATGGAATATATGACAATGCCCGCGATTATGGTAAGCCATGCAAAGCGCATTATGCCCATTTCGACCATTAAGGGCGAAAGCGCCAAAATTGCGCCAAAAACTAAATAGCCTGCGGCCGGTGGAATTTTTATCGCGCTCAATTTTTTACCCATAATGCACCCCCACTATACTTTCCTTACAACTTTTTTGCCGAAAATGCCATTCGGAGCGAGCAGCAATACGCCCAAAATCAGCAGAAAGACGATGGCATCACTCCAAACGGGCGTTACATAGAATGCAATCATGCTGCGGGAAAGGCTGATGATATATGCGGCGATTACGGGGCCGTGAAATGTGCCCAGCCCTCCGAGAACACATGCCAAAAGTGCCGTAATTTGGATATTATCCATCATGGTAAGATTGACCGTTGTGGTCGGGCCAATCATAATGGCGGCCATTGTGCCGAGTGCCGCCGCCAAAGCCCATGCGCCCATGGTTACAATTGGCGTGGGTATTCCCATAAGCCGCGCAACAATGCCGTTTGAGGCCGTCGCGCGCACGGCCAGCCCCCATTTGGTTCGCTGTATAATATAAAACAGCACAGCCATGACGATAATGCCGATGGATATGTTAATTATCGCGCTATAAGTGATATTTGCGCCCGCAACCGCAATGCTTCCATGGGCAAAGCGCGGATATGTCAGCGGGTCTACGCCGAAAAACATGGGCGCAAGCCCCAAAAAGACGATTACCAGACCCAAAGTTACAATTTGTTTCGAAACCGAATGTAGGTTTATGGTGCGAGAAATGACCACCCTGTCAATGACAATTCCCACGGCAAGAGCCGCCAAAAGCCCCACAACAGTCGCCAAAATCACATGCATACCCGTCATATGCAAAACATGGGCCGCAATAAAGGCGCAAAACATCGCAATTACGCCCTGGGCATAGTTAAACGCGCTGGATGTGCGAAAAATCAATATAACGCCCATAGTCGCCAGCGCATAAACCCCGCCCATCTCCAAACTATTAAACAAAATTTGCACGAAAATATTCATATTTTATCCCCACTTTATTACATTCGCGGCCCAAACATAGCCGATTCCTGCCGATAACATGCATATGACCGAGCCGTCTTCGATTTTGCCTTCTTTGAGCGCAAGCTCAAGTGATAGAATTTGGTCAATTTGGCCTAAATGCCCGTAATTTTCAAGATAAATCGATTGTTCGGGTGCTAAGCCGAGCGCGCGCAACATGGCATTATGCCCCGAACGTTTAATGTGCAAAATCGCCAAATAGTCCATGCCGTCAAGCCCCGATTTTTCAAAGGCGCGGTCGATGCATTTATACCAATTGTCCATGGAAACCTCGTTTAGGCGGTTTTTCATGGTTTCGGCGTCCATAAGGCGAAGCGAGCGCGCCGCCTCTTCAATATTTTGCGCCGTAATCGGGTTTGCAATTCCGCCAATTTCGACCCCCGCCGTGCGATTAAGCGAAGCATCGGCAATAATATGACTGCCAAGCAGCAAATTTTTATTATGATTTTTGCGCAACAAAATTGCGCCGCCGCCCGCGCCCAAATTAAACATAAATGAAACATTAGAGTCGGTATAGTCGATAAAATCGCCGTTTCGATAGCCGCCGGCAATTAAAATTGTGTCAATTTCGTCGTCGGCCATAAGCATGTCCTTGGCCATTTTCATTGCCGAAACCGTTGTACAACAGCGGTTTTGAACGTCAATGCCCCAGGCATTAACAGCCCCCAGCCCGTCTTGAATATACAGCGCGGAAGTTGTAAGAGGATATTCCTTATACTCCTCGCCCATGCACAAAATTACGTCGATTTCTTTGGGGTCAATGCCCGAATTTTCAACGCAGGCGCGCGCCGCCAAAAGGCCCATTTCCTGCGTTGCCTCATGCGGCCCGGCAATCGGCTTTTTTATAATGCCAAGCTTGTTTATAACGGCATCTTCGCTCCAAACGCCGCCGGTTGCCGCCGAAATTTCCGCCGCCGTCATAAATCCTTCGGGAATATATGTCCCAATGCCCGCAATTCCAACATTTTTAGCCAAAATATCACCTGCCCCATGAAAATATGAATTACCCTTCACTTTTTTATTCTATTATATTATAACTTGTCAAAATTATTCTGTCAAGCATTTTTTTATCAAACTATTTTTGTGAAAAGTCCGTCTCGCAAAATTACCATAACGGCGTCAACAATCCCGTAAATTTCCGCATCACTCAGACCGCCGGGCGGGGCAAAAGCTACGTATTTTAATGCCAAAAAATTCGACAAGCCCATAAGAACAAAGCTTGCAACCTCAAGGTTTACGGGATTAACCTCGCCCGCCTTAATTGCCTCTGCAAGCTGCCTTTCATATTGTTTACCAAAATTGTCATAATATGCGATAAAAAGTTCCGGCGCAACAAAAAGCGACTGCCAAATTATATTGATTACATGCGGATTTTCTTTGCAATAATCCAAATACAGCTTAATGCCCTCGCGCTCCATTTGGTGCCGACTGTCAAGATTTTGCGCAGAAAGCCCGGTTGCGATATGGCGGCGAATGTCCTGCCCATACTTTAAGACTATATATTTATACATCGAAAGTTTGTCGGGAAAATAATTATAAAATGTGCCGATAGACACCCCCGCCCCGGTTACAATATCGCAAATACTTGCATTATAATAGTTTTTTTCCATAAAAACCCGCTCGGCGGCATCACAAAGACGCTTAAGGGTTTTTTCCCTAAGCTTGGTTGTGGGCGGGGATTTTAAAAGGCCGTCCATCAGCCTTTGGGGGGCATGACAATTGCCTCGCCCGAAATAACCACATCACCATTTTGGTTGACAACAACCGTTTCAAGCACCGCGCGATTTTTTTCGGCAAAAATCTCTTTAACCGTGCAAGTGGCGGTAATTGTGTCGCCAAAGCGCACGGGGGCGGTGAATTTTAAGTCCTGCTTAAGATAAATCGTGCCCGGGCCCGGCAAATACATTCCCAAAACCGTGGAAATAAGGCCGGCACCCAACATGCCATGGGCAATGCGCCCCTTAAACATGCCGTCCGCCGCCACCACCTCATTGACATGCGCGGGATTAAAATCCCCCGTAATTCCGGCAAATTTATACACATCCGCCTCGGAAATAGTTTTGCCAAAAGAGGCGCTTTGGCCTATGCTCATTTTTTCAATCGTCAATCCGTTCATTATAGCCTCATCCCTCCATTTACGCTTAAATTATGCCCCGTTATATATGATGCGTCATCGCTCGCTAAAAATACTATGGCTTTCGCAATTTCTTCGGGATATGCCAGCCGCCCCAGCATGGTTTGCGTGGCAAATTTATTCAATAAATCCTGCGGAACGGTGGACAAAATATCGGTCAGGGTATATCCCGGCGACACGGCGTTTACGCGAACGGCAGCACCCTTGCGCGCAAATTCCTTGGCCCAAGTCTTGGTCAGCCCATAAATGGCCGATTTTGTGGCCGCATAATTCGCCTGCCCAATATTGCCAAATTCCGCCACAACCGAGGAAATATTGACAATTGCGCCGCTGCCCTGCCGCTCCATAAAAGGCCCGATTTGCCGCGTAAGATTAAAAACGCCCTTAAGATTCACATTCATAACCAAGTCCCATTGCTCGTCCGCCATTTTATAGGTCATGGCATCCCGCGTAATTCCCGCATTATTCACCAAAATGTCAATGCGCCCATATTTTTCCGTCATAAATTCAAAAAACGCCCTTGCCGCCTCACTATCCGACACATCCAACCTATAAGGCTGCACGGCCGCGTTTTCATAGGGAATGTCGGCAATATCCACGGCGCAAACCTGCGCGCCCTCAGCCACCAACATTTCGGAAACACAGCGACCAATTCCCGCCGCCGCCCCCGTAACAACCGCCACTTTACCCTGAAATCTCATACTCTCTCCTCCTTAATATCACCAAAAATAAAAACCAAAACTGAACCACCCTTCAATTATACCCCAACCACAAACAAAATTCAAGTAAAAAATTACTTGAAAAAATTTGCCATATGGTGTAAAATTAGGTTATACAAAATTTCATGGGAGGTAGAATTATGCGAAAAGAGAGATTGAAAGGGATGGTTTTTGGGATTATTGTTACTTTGACGCTGGTTTTTGCCGTGCCGGCGATTGCCAATACCATCACAACCACAATTCAGGTTACCTACAGAGGCCTGTGCATTAGCGTTAACGGCCAGACCGTCGTGCCCGAACAGGAGCCGTTTATCTTTAACGGCCGCACATTTTTGGCACTTAGGGATGTGGCCGAGGCCCTTGGGGCAGAGGTTCGTATGAATGAAATTACGAATGTGATTGAAATTACGACGGTTGCCGGAATTACGCCAACCGTGCCGCCTGCGACAACCGTGCCGCCGGAAACATTGCCCGCGGGCGTTTCCGCCACGAATCGCAATCAAAGGCCGACAAATCCCGCGATTACAAGGGAGCAGGCCGAGGATATTGCCGTTCAATGGCTTAGGGGGCAGGGGATTACCGACACGCGCCGCGATGGCAGCGTTGTTATGGATTTTGAGCGCGGGCGCTGGATTTGGGAGCTTGAGCATCAAAATCGTACTTATGAATGGGATTTCTATATCGACGTTATGACGGGCGAAATTGTGCATACGGAGCGGGATAGGCGGTAAAAATCAACCCCTTGACTAGTCGTCAAGGGGTTTTTCGTGCAATTCTTCATCATGTTTTGGCAGCTTTTTCCTTGCGTTGAGTTTATACCATGTCAACATCCAAATGCTACGGATTGTTACGGAAATTGCGATTCCGACCCAGATTCCGTTTAGCCCCAAATTGGTAAATCTTACCATGGAATAGGCAAAAACCACGCGCAGGACATTGCTTGCCGTGGTTACAATTGTGGGCTTTAGCGTCAGCCCGCGCCCGCGAAAAGAGTCGGCGGCCACGGATTCCATGCAAAACAGCAC
>JAITMQ010000035.1 GCA_031277225.1 Clostridiales bacterium
TTCATAATAAAATCAAAATTTGCCGATTGCTGCACAATCTCAATCACACCGTCTACAGGTTTTGCTGTGAAAGAGATTATGGTTTGCTCCGGCACATATTCCGCCGCCGTATATGCAGGCCTACCCACATCCATCATCCATACGCCGTTTACATACACGCGCTGGCTGGTATGTATAGATAAGCGCGAAAATGTATACCAGGTTTCCTCGTCTTCGGGAAAATAAATTCTCATACGGCTTGTGGTTGTGCGCCACAGGGCGGGGGCATTTGGCGGCATATTATTTTCTATCCTGTAGTCAAACTCCTGCGGGCTAATTAATGCGCCGTAAAACCGCTCCAAGTCTCCGCCCAAATAATAAAAATTATCCTCGGAGAACTCATGCTCTCGCAAATCCCACACACCGCGCCGGATATGCTCAATGCGCACAATTTCGTTCTCGGTCAGATTCATCCACAGGCCAAAAAACATCACTAAGGCAATGGGCAACAAGCCCAAGGAAAAATATTTAAGCCATGGCCTCTTGCCCATTTTACCAAGTGCACCCATTGCAATTCCCCCTTATACTCATTGTACCAAAAGAGGACAGAAAGTTCAATTAAAATTTTCAAAACCTCACGTCATCGTGATTTTATTTTTTTGGAAGATATGTTACGCTTTATGGTGATGGTTTTTGCCCAGAGCGTGCGGCAACGGCGTTCCACACGCCCTAAAACACGGAGCGCGAGAAAAGCCATAAGACTTAATGAAATTTCGGGAGGAAAATTATGAGATTCAAAGATTGGAAAATTCGTACAAAAATGGCGGCGGGGTATGTATTCATTGTTATTGTCGCCACGGTGATTGTTCTTTCGAGCATGATGAACACAAATAATGTCCGAAACAGCTTTTTACATTTGCAGCAATACCCGACGGAGCGGTATACAATTCTGAACCGGTTTGACGCGAGCTTTATAGAGGCAAGGCGCACCGTAACGGCGATGTCTTTTTTCGCGGGCGACGAGGCCACGATAACCGAATTATGGAATAACGGCGTGGAAATGCTGGTGCAAACAAACCGGCTGATGGAATCATATCGAGAAAATCTGCGGCACGATACGCGCATTGACCCTGTGTTGCGCGAGGATTTAACCCACAGTTCTTACTATGTGCAGCAGCAGAGGCAAAGGCATTTTGATGAAGTTGCGTATGCAATGTACCGAACCACAATGGATAACGCCCCCGATGTACGCGACCGCATTGCCGCAATTTTTGAACACAGCGGATATGTAAACGGATATGTTCGGGCAGGGCTGGACTATATGATGTCTGCCGCCCGCAACACCGCACATACAATGCAAGAGGAAACGCTGAGTTCGTCAATAAGAGTCAGAAATATGCTTTGGGTATTAACTGCTGTGGCAGGACTTATAGTCATAGTGGTTTCGCTGGTGGTTCCCTCGGCTATAGCCAAACCGATTCAAAAAGTCGTAACTGCTTTGGGCGAAGTGGCAGCCGGGGATTTCAATGTAAATCTCAACCGCTCCGATATTACAAAAGACGAAACAGGGAATTTGACGCGAGATGTCCTTGGGCTTGTAGAGGTTATAGAAGGGCTTTCAAATGATTTAACCACTATATATACAGAACATATTGACAAAGGCAATTATGAATATGCCCTTGATGAAAGCAAGTATAGCGGCATGTATAAAGAGATTGCAAGCAGTCTTAACAGAGCGGTTATTGCATATGCTTCCGATTTGGTAGAGCTTGTAAATGTAGCAAAAAGTTACGGAGAGGGTGATTTTGACGCAAATGTATCACAGTATCCCGAAAGCTGGAAATGGGCGAACGATGCGATTGACGGTTTGCGCGCCAATTTCATTAATATAACTACGGAAATAAATAATATGGTTGATGCAGCGGCAAACAAGGGTGATTTATCGTTCAAGATTGACGAAACCAAATATGAAGGCGACTGGCGCAAAATCATGCTTGGTCTAAACCAAATTGCAGCCGCCATTGACATGCCTCTCAAGGCTATCGGAATGGTTATGAAAGAAATGAAGGTGGGCAATTTTGATTTGATGGAAATTGAACAAAAGCTTGCCGCAGAAGGACTTGAAGCCGACGCAACGAATTATAAGGGAGCGTTCAAAGTTATTACCGTTGCCATTCAACAGCTTGCTTTAGTAACGGCTTCCTATTTGAATGAAATTGAACAGGTGCTTGCAAAAATGGCGGAGGGCGACATGCGCATAACAATTTCGCGCGAATATACAGGCTCTTATGATTCAATCAAACGTTCGGTGAATAATATTTCCTCCACATTGAAAAAAACCATGACGGAAATTTCCGCAGCATCCGAACAAGTGCTGTCCGGCGCCAGTCAAATTTCACAATCTGCGATGGATTTGGCAGGCGGCGCGCAAGAGCAAGCGGGCTCCGTGCAGCAGCTGAATATTTCCATCGACATGATTAATGAGCAAACCCGCCAAAACGCCGAAAATGCGGCGGAAGCTAATGTCCTCTCCGGCAGGTCGGCTGAGAATGCCGACGTGGCCAATGAGGCAATGCAGCTGATGCTTGCCGCCATGAACGGAATTAAGGATGCCGGCGGCAATATCTCGAAAATCAACAGAACCATTCAAGATATTGCTTTTCAGACTAATTTGCTTGCCCTTAACGCCTCGGTCGAGGCCGCGCGGGCCGGCGAGCATGGTAAGGGCTTTTCCGTTGTTGCCGAGGAAGTGCGAACTTTAGCGGGGCGAAGCCAAAACGCTGCAGAAGAGACCACCTTGCTTATCCAGGATTCAATAAAACGCGTTGACGACGGAAGCAAGATTTCGGAGTCCACGGCGATGGCATTGGAAATTATAGTAAATAATGCGGAGGAAATGTTGCAGATTATCAATGATATTTCTGCTTCTTCAAAAGAGCAGGCGGAGGCAATCGGGCAAGTCAGCAACGGTATCAGGCAGATTTCCTCCGTTGTGCAGAGCAATTCCGCCGTGTCGCAAGAGGCCGCAGCCGCCGCAGAGGAATTAACCTCACAGGCAAAACTCCTAAGACAGCTTGTGGCATATTTTAAGTTGTAAAAACGTGCATACTCAGCGAAAGGGGATTATTATGAGCAAAAAACAAATTCTTCAGAAATTTACGGCGTGGGTGCTTGTTTGCGTTATGACGCTTGGCATTGCGCCGGTTTATGCCTTCGGGGCGGAGCAGTCCGCGCAGGACGCTTTTTCCCGCACCCGGGACGAGCTAATCGAACAGACATTGGCCGACTATTGGGCGGCTGAGGACGATGATGCCGCCGATGACAGAGCGTTGAGGGTTACGGGACTTGGTGCCTTGCCCGACATATCGCCCGATATAGAGGCTAGAGTTGGCGACATAGACTTAACGGTATTCGACTTATGGGCGGACATTCATCCGAATTTCGAGAAGCCGCCGGGCGGCACAATTATCGAGGCGCATTATCAAATACAGCGCACGATTAATACCAACGATTTATCATGGCATCCAATACATAGCGACAATTTCATTTTGTCCGCCTATGGTTCTCCCATCCGCTTCGAAATACCTGCGGCCCAATTGGGCGACGAGGGCTTTTATCGGGTGGATGTGGGTTTTGTAATTCGAGATGCTTATGGCGAATCGCTTTGGGTTGAGCCGGGCCGAACGGTGGCTTTTCGGGCTGTGTTAGTAGACCCTGTTTCATTTCCGGGTTTTAATATATTCCCCGAAAACTTCCCGACGCGGGTGGAAATTGTCGTGGAGGAGCCCGAAGAAATAATGGGTGCTTTTGCCTTTACAGAAGACGCGGCAGGCGAATCGGCCGTAATTTTCGACATAGAGCTTTCTACCCCTCCAGGTGCAGAGTCGTTTATCCCCTCAATTCTCGGCTGGGAAATCATTGGCCCTTGTGCCGGTATCTTAGCCTCCGGCAGCTTTGACGAGCTGGGCCGCAGCCATATTTATTATTCCATCGACAACGTGCAAGAGCATCACGCCGGGGAATATGTGCTGGCGGTCAATTTTGCCGTAAATGGGCAATTTAGCACGGAATTTATCGCCGCCATGGCATTAACAATTGTGCCGACGGCAAGGGATATACGTTTTGAACATGTGGCGCAATTCGGCGCGCCTGCGGGACAGATTTTTGCCGTGGGCACTATGCGGGAAAGCCGAACCCTGCGCACACAAGTAACCATAGATTTTGATTTGGCGCAGGAGTCGCTTGGGCTTGGCCATGAAATGGGCGACGAAACAAATATACGTATGCAATGGTATTTTAATTCCCGCTTTGGCGGCGCAACAATGCCTGTTGGCGACCCTCTGTTCTTCACCCCGTCGCAATTCGGCATACCGCTAACTCCCATACTGCCCGATGTCGGGCGGGAAGCCATGCGGGAAATTTCTTTGAACACGGAATCTTTTGCGCCGAATGGCCTAAATCGTGAGGAACACAGCGGCGATTATACCCTGCGGGTGGAAATTACAACTCCGGGGCAGTCGCCCCTTGTCCGCACAAGCCGCCCCATTACCCTTTCCGTTGTGGGGCTTGGCGACGCGCTATATTATGACTGGCTGCGCGGCAATCCTGCGGCCACGGGCATTGTCCCCGGCTCGCCGGGATATGCAAGCCATCCCGGAGGATGGGCGGCCATTCATGCGGACACGCTGGGCTTTGGCTATGACGGGACTTTGTGGGTAATTGAAGACCATCTCTGGCAGATTGGTTTAACGCCGTAAAGCCGCCCTGCGGTAATTTCCCTTACCAGCGTTCTTGCGAGGCTTGAGGGACAAAGAGGCCATGGCACAACGGTTTGGACACATATAGTTATACCCGAATGGGTTGAAATAGTGATTTTGAATTCGGGGCGGATGACGCTGGATATTCGGGGGGCTGATACGCAGGTTGTAGTGAGGGGCGGCCCTCAAATCGGCGGCCATGGCAATGAGCATCGCTGGCCGGAGGACAACCAAACCCAAAGGTATCCTCTGCATTTTTCGAGTACAGACCCCAATGCCGCACCCGCTTTGGTTGTAGTCGGCTCTTCCAATATTAGGGCAACGGACGGTTCGGCCGCCCATATGCGTTATGCCGTGAGAGCGGAAAATAATTTGCATATTTATGGCGACCGAGGTATTCAAATCAGCGGGGGAGTGCCCCACGGAACACATGCAATGCGCGTGCAAAACACCTTAACCGTTGACCTTTTGCAGGCAACCCTTACGCTGCGCGGCGGCAATGGCGGCACACCCGCCAGGGGGACAAACGGATTTAGCGGAGAACGAGGCGAACATGGCGAAAGTGGCAATGAAACAGCAAGCGAAAGAAATGGCCGTCCCGGCTGGGATGGCGAACACGGCGGCAATGGCAGTCGTGGCTCTGATGGAGGCCATGCCCTTGTTGCAAGCAGACTTGAAGTAGCGGGAGAATTGACCACCGTAATCCTAATAGGCGGCGACGGCGGCGCGGGTTCGGCAGGCGGACATGGCGGCAATGGCGGTCGCGGCGGCAATGGCGGCACGGGCGTACGTGGCGTGATTTTCGGGAATTATGGCCCGCAAGGAAGTTGGGGCGGCAATGGCGGCTGGCCTTTAATGCACCCGAATTTTGACAGCCTTGGTTCTTTCGCCGTTCCACATAATATTGCAGGCGGCAGCATACAGGCCACCGCAGGTGCCGGCGGTCGCGGTGGCGGCGGCGGTAATGGCGGTTCGGGCGTAATCGGCGGCGCGGGCGGAACGGGCGGTTTGCCCCTATTCAGATGGATGGATCCAAATCGCGGCGGCGCGGGCGGACAGGGCGGAATAGCCGGTCAATCGGGAATTGTCGGGCAGGGAGGCAATTATGGCTCTCTTGCGCCGTTTCTGCCCCAAGCCCCTATAGGACAGAACTTTCACGCCAATGACCCGATAAACTTCATTGGCGCGCTTGGTGCGCACGGAAATCCGGGTGCTGGCGGCGCGGGCGGCCAAGGCGGCCGCGAAATGAGCCCCGACGGGCCTACGGGAGCAAGTATGCCTCCGGGAATGAGCCGCCCTGTCGGCACAAGGCCGCCAAATCCTCCCCCAAGAGCCGATTTTCGACCCGCTCATGCCCCCAGAACCATAGGGATGATAGGCGAGCGCGTCAATAATTTAACAATATCGCCAAATATTGCGGGGCTTTCGGATGAGATGGACATAACCGTTCATGCAAGCGTTCCCGCAGGGAGTGCGTGGCTGATGGAAATGCTTCTGTCCGTAAATCCGGCCAATGGAATGGGCGCACAGCGTTTTGAATTGCGCCATTACAGGGCTGATGGAAATGGCGCACCAATCGGCGCGCCGGGCATGGGCACACTTTTGGAAATAGTGAATCGGGATGAAATTGTTCCCGGAGCGGCCCTGCAGGCGATTTACAGGGCGGGCGAGCATTTCACCGTCAGAGTGGCAAATATTGACAATATTTCCACCCTTGCGCGGGAAGATGTAATTGTTTTCTACCTGCAAGTCGGGGGAATTTGGGTGCGCGTTGACGGCGCTCAAGTTGTCTATACCAATGCCCCCGTTGTGTGGGTGTCGGGCATTGACGCGCTTTGGGAAGACAGCGACGTGATGGAAAATGTTTTAGAGCCCGACGAGCGGCTGATTTTTTCAACCATGGGAGAATTTACAATTCCCGTGGTTCAACGCGGGCCGGAAAACGAAACTCCCGCCTTTTTAAGTCATGTATATTATCGGATTGGCAATGGCCCGCAAATACGTGTAGATGCCGAATGGTTTCAACATCCGGATTATGCCGATGTCAATCATCCCATAAATTTATTCTTGATTACCATAGACGCGGGGCAATTTGCGGGCGTGCCGGAACGCAGCACCGTTACAATTGAAATATTCCCCGGCGACAGCAGTTTCCCCGAAAACACGCTGAATATCAGCGAGAATATAATACTAACGGTTTCACACAGCCCCGAAACGGAAATTGCCTTTAGGCCATTCCAGCGTTTTGTAAGCACTTTTGCGGGGGAGACAGCGCGGTTTAATTTCCACAGTCCCGCCCATAGCCAGCTTATGGAGGTCAGACCATACGATATAAGCCTGTTTGTGATGAGTGATTCTTGGGAATGGGACGCGGAAGATGGCTGGGTTTATGGCGGCGACATGGATGAGCTGGCCGAAATTCCCGCCGGAAATTGGCTTGTGTCAAATTGGGCGGCAGGCCCGACTTTTATGATAGATACCGCAAGAATTCCCGGTCTTGTAACATCGCCGCGCATAGGCGCGGAATTTGTGCCAAGATATATGGTTACGGTTTCTTATGTAGACGCAAATGGCGTTACAATTTCGGATTCGGCCTTTTTGTCCGTATTGCCCGCGCCCTTGGGGATTGGCATAAATCCCTTAGACAGGCATGTGTTTACGGATGATGAGGGAGAAATTGCCATAAGCTGGACGGCCACAGCGAGCGCAAATCGGACAGAAGTGGCCATAACGCGCAATAACGCGCCATTTAGCGATTTTACCCGCACGGGCGACAGCATAAGCATAACCCCCGGCGCATTTATCGGCAGTTCGGTTAGGGATATTTACACCGTAAGCATAACCGCCTTTAATGATGCCGCATCAACACAGGTGCGCGACGCAATCACCTTTGAGGTCTATAATTCCGCCGCATTGCGGCTTTGGTTTGAAAATTTCACCGGACAGGGCGTGCCTAAACCCATAGTGTAACAATAATCGAATTGGACGAAAACGGAGACCCCATAAGGGTACATAGCGGCACTCCATTTAGTGGCGTGGCTTCTGCGGATATTTTGATTGACAGGGATGAAGTTGAAGTGGAAATCCTTGTGGATTGGAATATGAATCCCTATCAAAGGCATCGCATCACCATCCGCACACAAGACCCAAGCGGCGGCTTCATAGCCCCGACATTTGAGATGGGTGGCGAATATACCAAGCGTATCAATCTCCGCCACGCGCCCCGCTGCGGATATTTCGCCATTGGTCGGCTCAATCGACATTCGCGTAACTCGCGGCGGAATAACCGAAACGTTGACCGTGCCTGTAAACCTTACCTCAACATTTGTACCCGGCGTTGGTTTTGACCCGCCTTATGTGAATATTAACGACAACAATTTCGCGCAAACCGTGGCCGTAATCGGCGCGTCGGCGGGTAATATCTCGGTAAGCTACGCCATTCCCGCCAATCTTGCGGGCGTGATAACCATTGAATGGGCTGAAGATGTGCCGGAAGTAAGCATTACGGCGACGCGCCCCTTCGGGCCTTTGGCAAGCGGAAGCTTTAACATTTATGTAACGCGACAGGGCGTTGAGGAATCATTTGCGGTAAATGTGAATCTTACAAATACAGTCGAACTTGACCCGCAGACAGTCGCAATAACCGACGCAGAACTTGAGCAGGTCGTTACCGTAATCGGCACGGCCACAGGGCCAATCGATATTGCCGTTGTCGGAATATTGCCCGTTGGCGTAAGCGTAACCCACAATGCCGCGCTTGGTCTTGTAAATATAGCCGCCACACGCCCAACAACGGATATTGCGCCCATAACGGGCAGCTTTGAAATTGAAGTTACCCGTCAAGGCGTAACCGAGCGACTTCCCGTTGGCGTAAATCTTACCACCACATGGACACAGCCGCCGCCAACCCTGGAATTTAACCCGGTTATAACCGCCATAACCAATGACAATCTTGTGCAAATTGTGGAGGTTGAAGGAACGGCCACAGGCCCAATCGGCATAAATTACGACCCTGACGATGTGCCGACGGGTGTAACAATCAGCCACGATGCCGCAACCATAACCATAACGGGCGAACGCCCCGACACAAATGTCGCGCCGACGGTGGGTTCTTTTGAAATCGAAGTATCTCGCGGCGGCGCAAGCATATCCTTTATGGTTCTGGTAAATCTAACCACCACATGGACACCCGCGCCAACCATCGTTTTCAGCCCGATAACGGCGCGTATAAACAATGCGATTTTGTCGCAGGTTGTGGCCATTGAGGGCACGGCGTTGGGAGGCATTTCCATTTCCTATAATCCCGCCGATATTCCCGCAGGTATAGGCATTGAACTTGATGCGGATGCCGGAATCATAATCATAACGGGCGAACGCCCCGAAGGTATAGGCATATTTGCCTTAACGCCGCAGAGTTTTGACATTGAAATAAGTCGCGGGGGCATAACCGAAATTCTTACGGTTGAAGTGGACTTCGCAACCCAATTGCCGACGGATTTGTCCGGGATAATAGCGACGCATACAGGCGGCGGCGCACTTGGCGGCGAGCCTGAAACGGGCTTTACAATTGCCGATGTTCCGAGTTCGGCAGAAAGTGTTGAGGTTACGCTGGATAATTTGGGCGCAAGAACGGCGGCGACAAACCCGATAATGCTGACTTTTGTCGGGGATGCTTCCGCAGAGAGAATAGCGACGGCGACGGTTGCAATCTCGCAGGCGTGGCGTACAGACGCGACCATCACCATAACCGCGATAAGGCAGGACGAAACCGTTTTGCCGCATGATACGCCGGATGCGGGTATTGATTTTGAAGCGGAATATCTGGTGGGGCTTGTGGCTAATGCGGAATATACGGTTGCCGGGGAAGCTAGGACTGCGGATGATGAGGGAAGTATTCCCATAGAAACGGCATGGCTTGGCGTGAATGTTGCCATTATACGAAATGCTTCGGCAGGATTTGGCAATAGCGCACCGCAGAATCTCAATATTCCGGCAAGGCCGTCTGCGCCTACAGGTTTGGGTACAACGAATTCGGCGGCAGCGCAAAATACCGGAACAATCACCGGTGTAACAAATTTGATGGAGTTTAGGGCGATTACAGACCCGATAACCGAAATATGGACGAGTATAACCACCGCACCAACAATTACGGGACTTTCTGCCGGTTCATACGAATTGCGCCTTAGATTTGTAGCAGGCGCGGCATTTACCGGTGCGATTGCGACGGTTACGGTCAATTCGGATGACCCGCCGCATGATACGCCGGATGCGGGTATCGATTTTGAGGCGGAACGTCTGGTGGGGCTTGTGGCTAATGCGGCCTATATGGTTGCGGGGGAAGCTAGGACGGCGGATGATGAGGGGACTATTCCCATAGAAACGGCGTGGCTTGGCGTGAATGTTGCCATTATTAGAAATGCTTCGGCGGGCTTTGGCAACAGCGCGCCGCAGAATCTCAATATTCCTGCTAGGCCGTCTGCGCCGACAGGTTTAGGCACAACGAACACGGCAGTAGCGCAAGCAACCGGAACAATCACCGGGGTAACGAATTTGATGGAGTTTAGAGAGATTACAGACCCGGTAACCGAAGCATGGACGAGCGTAACCACCGAGCCAACAATTACGGGACTTTCTGCCGGTTCATACGAATTGCGCCTTAGATTTGTAGCAGACACGGCATTTACCGGTGCAATTGCGACGGTTACGGTCAATTCGGATGACCCAACAGTTCGGCCGCCCCGACTTGCAAGCCTGTCAATATCACAAGGGACATTGTCGCCGACATTTAGCGCAAACACTTTCAGCTATGCCGTCAGCGTAGGGAATGCCGTAACATCAATTAGCGTAACCGCAACAGCGGCGGCAGGTTCAACAATAGTTTCGGGAACAGGCGCGCACTCCCTCAGCATTGGAGCGAACACCATAAATGTGGTAGTTTCCGCGCCGGGAGCGAGCAATATTACCTATACTATCGTTGTTACCCGCGCGGCGGCGCAACAACCCGGCCCCGGCCCGGTTGCTCCCACGTTAACACTTTCGCCCAATCCCGCTCCCTTTATTACGGCGAGGCTTGGGGCTAATGCAACGGCGACCGTTAATATCGGGGGATGGGCTTCGGGCGCAATTACATTCACCAACGACAATACGCCCGATTGGGTGATACTAACGCCCAATGCCGCCGCAAATACAATCACGGTGTCGCTTGGTGAAGATGCCCCGGCAACTGCCGTCAACGATACTTGGACGGTTAGGGTAAACAGAGGCGGGCAGAATGTTCAATTAACCGTTAGGGTTAATATTCCTGCCGCCCCTGCCATTGCCACTTACAAATTGGCCTTTGAAGACCAAATCATACCGCGCGAAGATTGGCCCGCGAATCCATTTGCGGACGTATTCGCGGCAGATTGGTTCTATGAAACCGTGCTATTCGCCTATGCTCACGGGATAATGACGGGTACAGCCCCAATGACATTCAGCCCCGACATGACTTTGACAAGGGCTATGGCTGTGCAGGTGCTTTATAACCTTGAGGGCAGACCCGGCGTGGCGGGATTGACCAATCCTTTCACCGATGTGGCTGAAACGGCATGGTATCGTGATGCTGTGGTTTGGGCGGCCGATAATGGCATAGTGAGCGGAATAGGCGACAATTTGTTTGCGCCTTCCAGCGACATTATTCGAAGCCATATGACTATTATCCTCAATAATTATGCGACTTTCAGAGGATTGACCCTGCCTGAGTTGCGCGATAATCCTGTGTTTATTGATGGCGACGACATTCGCGATTATGCAAGAGATTCGATTTTTAGCATGTTCCGAGCGGGAATCGTCAGCGGCATGGGAGATAATAACTTTGCCCCCGCAGGCAACGCAACCAGAGCGCAATTCGCCACCATGTTCAAAAACTTCATGATGGCGGCGGAAATACACGAGTAAGCCACATGCGCCAACCATAACCCGAAAACACAAAATCCCCTGCCCTTGTGCAGGGGATTTTGCGTTCGAGGGAATGGCATTGAAGATGACCAATTCGGGAATTTCATCCAGACCGACATAATACCCTGCTCTATCAAGACTCGGATTGCGTGAAAGGATTCCGAAGGGCATATTTTGTGATTTTCGACCTTCGACGGAGCTACCGTTTCGGCATCTCCGATAAATACGACCCCGCATTTAGCGGCTTTGCCGCGTAGCCGCCCACACAACGCGGGGCGATCCGGGGAGGCCTGGGGCAGAAGCCCCCGGCAAGCAAGCAGGCGCACTTAAGCCTGCCTTGCCTGCGACTTTAATTGATACCTCCCACAAATCACATTATAAGAAGTTGCCCAGCGGGTGGGAGTGGGCGCGCCTTTGGCAAGTCATTCAAATAATCAACGGAGATAGGGGGAAGAACTATCCATCTGAAGAAAAGCTTACAAAGGTAGGGATACCTTTTGTTAGTGCTTCTAACATTTTTAATGGTGTTGTTGCTGAAGATGAACTTTTGTAATTGGGGTCAACATAAATCAAGTGGCGAAACTTTGTAATACGTCCAAGATGGTGTCGCGGCAGTCCGCGGAAAAGTTTGCCCTAAGCTCTCATATGCTTCCAAAAACCCATCTTTAGGCAACTCCTTAACAAGCCTTATCAAATCCTTAACAGAAACCACCGCACCACTCCTGAAATTTATTGTGGATTTATTGTGGCATGGTGGGTTGGGGTTGTCAATGCGGTTTTGGGGTATGGGCTTTCGGTTATTGACAGTCCGCAGCTTGGGGTTGAGGCCGGGGGTCTAAACCCGACAACAGCCTCCACCGCAAAATTTCCTCACAACACCTTCACATAAAACCTCCGACTCCTCGGCGGGTCGAATTCGCAGAAGTATATGCCTTGCCATGTGCCAAGGAGGGGTTTTCCGTTGGTTATTATGATTGTCGCGCTTGAGCCTACTGCGCTTGCCTTAAGGTGGGCGGAGCTGTTGCCTTCGGCGTGGCGAAATTCCGGGCGGTCGGGAAATGCCCTATCCAAGCCGAGAAGCATATCCCGCACCACATCCGGGTCGGCATTTTCGTTTATGGTGATTCCTGCTGTGGTGTGGGGGCAGTAAATCACGGCAATGCCGTCAGCAATGCCGCTTTTGGCAATTGCTTCCCGAACTTGTGGCGTTATGTCGTAAAAATCCTCGCGCCCGGCGGCTAGCTTAAACTCATAAATCATACTATTTACCCTCTCTCAATATTTCCCTCATGCCCTTATATTGCCATTTGGGCCTGATGTGGAAAAAAACGGTGATTGCCTGTTTTGGGCAGCGATTAACGCATCGATAGCAGACGGTGCAATTATTTAGCTGCTTGATGACCCCATCTTCATTCACAAGATTTTTCATAGGACAGATTTTAACGCAGAGATTGCAGGCTATGCAGTCGTCATGGATTCTTACGTCGCTTTTGGCCCTTTCCTCTATTTTAGGCCAGGCATTGCCTTGAATTCCGCCGAGCCTTTTGGCGACTTGCGAAAAGCCGCGCTTCCTAACAATACCCCGACTTATATCGCTACAAACCCGCTTCATCTTAACCTTAGCCTTGCGCCTATACTCCAGAACCTTACGACGGCCGGGCGGCCTAAGCATGGGCGTGTTGCAAATATTATTCGGCATATTAAAATGCTCGGCATAGATAATTTCAACCCATCCCGGCTTAAATAAATCCGCAAAAGCCCTCGCGCCATCCCCCGAAAACATCATTTGAGTTGCAAAAATTATGATTTTCTTGCCCTTAAGCTTGTCCATATGTTCGGCCACAAATTCCCGCATAATCCGCGGAACTCTGGAGCCATAAACGGGATAGCAAAAGGCCATGGTGTCATAACGATTCATCGCCCATTCAAAGTCCGAATCAGCCTCAATGGACGTGCATCGCGCGCCCACGGCGCGACTAAACAGGCGGGCTATGTATTTTGAGTTGCCCGTGCCCGAAAAATAAAGTGTTAGCATAAAATCACCCCGGCCTTTCGTAGTATCATGTTAACTAAACATATTACCGAAATTATAGCACAGATGCTTTGAGCACGCAAGGTAAAAATGACACAGGTTTTTTAGCAGCCCGTATAGCAGATTGTGCGGGTTGTTTTTTATTTAAAACTTATATGCAGGAGGAATCACCATGAAAGAATATGCCTATGTGAGGGTATCTACAAAAGAACAGCAGGATTGTCGTCAGCTCGTCGCCATGGAAAGCCGAGGGATTCCGCCGGAGAGGATTTTTTCGGAGAAATTAAGCGGCAAGAACACCAACCGTCCGGCATTGCAAGCTCTAATGGATACTGTAGCAAAGGGGGATACCGTAGTTGTGGAATCCATAAGCCGCTTTGCTCGCAACACAAAAGACCTGCTTAACCTTGTTGAGAGATTGACAAAGAAAGGCGTGGAATTCGTTAGTTTGAAAGAATATCTCGACACAACCACACCCACGGGCCGCTTCATGCTGACCATCTTTGCCGCGGTTGCTGAGCTTGAGCGGGAATGCACCCTACAGCGACAAGCGGAAGGAATCGCCGTCGCAAAATCAAAAGGGGTTCGCTTCGGGCGGCCACCCATGGAAAGACCCCGAAACAGCCAGGAGTACATAAATAAATACCGACTTGGCGAAATATCACTGCGCAAAGCCGCCGATGCCCTCGGAATTCCAAAGAGCACATTTGAAAGATGGGCTAATACAGATTAGGGAATAAACCTATTTTTCGGCATTTATCCTAGTCTTTTCGGAAGTGTCTACAAATTTACAGTTTTGCGGGCAGTAGTTATGTGGCGGTTTCCGAAAAAGAATTCATATGCTTGATAATCACAAAATTGGTTACGTTAAAATCTTAATTCGTTAATTTTTCGCCACTTACACTATATTAGCATATTTTGCCTAGTAATGCAAGAGGTTTTTTAAATTTTTCGGC
>JAITMQ010000046.1 GCA_031277225.1 Clostridiales bacterium
CGGGCGGCTACTTCTGCGTTTGCGCCAAACGGCCCGGAAGATGTGCCGTCATTCCCTTGATAAGCGGTAATCCCCCATTTCGTGCCTTTCGTGCTTTTCGTGGTTTAATCTTTTTAACCACGAAAGGCACGAAAGGCACGAAAAAATGCCGACCGCCATTCTCTTGATGAGCGGGAATCCCCTCCCCCTTCGTTGGGGGATTCCGCGTCAAGCGCGGCGCAATATCTTTCGCTTAAATTAGGCCTGTTGTGGCCAATTGGGTCAATTTCGGAATGATTTGACTTTTTCTGGAAACCACGCCGGGAAGATAGATGTGGTTTTGTGCGGCGGTTGTGCCGAAGGCCGCATCTACAAGGTCTTTGGCGCGCCCCAGCACAAAAAGCTCGCTGCCATTTTGGATAATGTCCGTAATCATAAGCATTACAAGCTGACATTCGTTCTGCTCATAAAATTTCTGCATTTCGGCGATAATTTCAGCCTCGCGATGCAAAAGGGTGTCAAAATCGATGGCGTTAATTTGCGAGATATAGGCCGTTATATTGCCGAAATTAAAGCGTTTGCGGTCAATTCCCAGCATTTGCTCTATTGACATTTTGTCAAGATTTGTTCCTGCACGAAACATTTCGCGAGCAAATTCGTCAATATTCACCTCGGCAATTTTTGCCAATTCCTCGGCCGCGCCCTTGTCCACAAAAGTGCAGGTTGGCGACGAAAAATTCAGCGTGTCGGACAAAATCGCGGCAAGCATAAGCCCGGCCATGTCCTTGGGGATTTCCACGCCGCTCTCCTTATACATTTTGTATATAATCGTACATGTACAGCCCACCGGCTCAAAACGCGAAAACAGCGGCGAATCGGTTTGAATGTCGGCCAGTCGGTGATGGTCGATAATCTCGATAATATCGGCCTGTTCAATGCCCGCGGCGGACTGACTCCGCTCATTATGGTCCACCATAATCACCTTTTTGCCGCCCGTTCCCATAACATGCCGCCGCGAAATTACGCCAAAAAGCGTGCCATCCTCATTCGTTACGGGAAAATTGCGATAGCGATTCCCGCGCATAATTTCCACCACATCGTCAACATATGTATGCGGGCTAAAGGCAATCATGTCCTTCGTATTCATGACAGAACCCACGGAAATCGCCTGTTTTACAAGGCTGACGGACTTAAAAATCGAAGCCTCGACGCAGACAATGGCGCATTTTGCGTTTTCCAGCCCGCGAGGCGCAACCCCGCCCGCCAAAATTATACAGCCAAAATCGTATTGATAGGCCAATTTCCAGGCATCCTCGATGGTGCCGCTGATGATAATGTCCTTGTCATTAACGCAAGCATCGGCAGGAACAGCCCCCACATAAAGCGACCCCATCAGCTTTTCGTATTTATAAGTGCCGCCAATTTGCCGCCCATCCAAAATTTTTATAAGATTATCGTATAAAATTTCGTGAAATTTGGCCACGCCCTCATTTTCGCAACTGCCAAGCGACCACGGGTCGTCCTCATACATAAAAATTTCAGTGATGTCGCCAAGGCCGATAATCCCCTTAACAATGCCTTTTTGGCAGGTTATGGGCGCAAGGCGACTGCCCTCTTTTGTGCGCATCATATCCCAAGCCACCTTGACGGGCTCTTTTTCGCAAATGGCGCGCGGCTCGTAAATTTCAAGGTCTTCAATGCGTTGTTTCACGTCTTTCAGAAGCTCCGGCGGCTCGACCCCGAAAAAATTCAGCACAAATTCCGTTTCGGGATTCAGCTCGCCAAGGCGATAGGCGGCGGCCCCGGTCGCGCCCAGCGCGCGCTTTAAATTCGCATAACTAATGGCCGCGCATATACTATCAGTATCTGGATTTTTATGCCCAAAAATGTATATTGCATCCTTAAAATTATTCATAAACCCACCCCTTTCGTATCTCTTAATCATATCACAATTTCAAAATAAAGTCCAGACTTTTTAATTCAATATCGACATTTGCGCACAAAAATAGGATGGCGCAGCGGTGCAGAATGTCAATCACATCCGTCGAGGCCTTGAAATTAAAGGTTTTCGCGGGTTCTGCCGTCAATATGTAGTCGAGGGCTTGCACGGCGGCCAAGTTTAGGCAAATGGCGTCATTCTGGCGGCAATTGGCGCAATTTAGGCCTTCGTTGCCGAAAAATTCGGGATTTTCAGCGGCGCAATTTGCGCAACTTTGGGTTAACGGCGCAAAGCCCTCCTTCTGCAAAAACTTAAAGATAAAGGCAGCTAGGATAGCTTTAGGGTTGCGGCTCTTGTTTAGGCGCGCAAATGCCAGCAAAATGAGCTTTACAGCGATTTTAGCATCCATATTCGCAAAAACCATTTTGTCGGCCAGTTCCAGCATAAACGAGGCCGCGCAATAGCTTTCATAACAGGCGGTTATGCCTGCAAAATGGCGGATTTCGGCGACTTGGTTAAGGCTTAGAAATTGCCCACCGTCAAAAATAATAAACTCATTGTATGAAAATTTTCCTACAACAAGTTTAGATTTCGCACCCAAAGCACCCCGCGCAAATGCAGGGAGCTTGCCATTTTGTTCGGTTAATAATATTAACCTTTTGTTGGACTCATTCGCCGCCGTTTCCCGCAAAACCAAGCCCTTATCCTTAATTACGCCCATATGCCAAATGATTCCTATAGTCTAAAAACGCATCTATACTGCCTGTTTCCAAGAACAAATCCCACAATACTTCGTGCATAAAATCCCCCTAAATTCTTAGTTGTGATAGTTTTCCCCGGGGGAATCTTCTTATCCGGGCAAAAAATGCTAGTCGGTTTTAAAGCCGAAATTCCGCATAAAATAGTCCGAATCCCGCCAATTTTCCTTAATTTTCACCCACAACTGCAGGTTGATTTTGTCATCATATAGCCGCTGAATATCCCGCCTGGCGCGCGTGCCGATTTCCTTGAGCATAGCCCCCTGCTTGCCGATTATAATCCCCTTGTGCGATTTTTTTTCACAATAAATAGTAGCCTCAATGTCAATAATTTCCTTGTCGGCGCGCTTTTTCAGCCCCGTAATTTCAACATTAAGGCCATGCGGAATCTCCTCTTGCAGCATATAAAGCGCCTTTTCGCGAATCATTTCGCCGACAATAAAGGCATCGGGCGCGTCCGTCATCATGCCATCGGGAAAATATTTCGGGCCTTCGGGCAGGTTTTTCATGATATGAGTGCGAAGAAGCAGCAGATTTTCGCCCTTAAGGGCTGAAATCGGGAAGGTTTCGTCAAAGGGGCAGGCGCGATTATAGGCCTCGGTAATGGGCAAAATTCGGCCTTTGTCGATTGTGTCAATTTTATTGATAACAAGAAATTTTGTGGACTTAACTTGCGCCAGCCGCGCCAAAATATCCACATCCCCGGGATGAATGTCAAATTTTTCCGCAGGAGCGGCCATAAACAAAATCACATCCCCGTCCCGCACCGAATTTTCCGCCATTTTCACCATATTTTCAGACAATTTGTCCTTTGGGCGATGCATACCGGGAGTATCGACGAAAATCACCTGCGCCGCGTCCGTTGTGATAATTCCGCGCACGATATTGCGCGTGGTTTGGGGCTTATTCGTAATAATCGCCAATTTTTCGCCCATAAGCGAATTCAAAAGCGTAGACTTGCCCACATTGGGCCGTCCAACAATCGCTACAAAGCCTGATTTAAAGCTGTTTGCCATGCCATCCCTCCATTATTCAAAAGTCGGTTCGCCGCTGATAATCGAAATCCAAGTCGCACCTCGGTTCAGCTGCAGCGGTTCCCCATTTTCGCAAAACCAAAGCGTGGGGCTATGCGCGTCCGACTTTTCCCAATACACCCTTGTGTATGTACCAAAAGTTGCAAGATAGCCATGCCCCTCGCCCAAAAGCCTAACATTGCGCCGCCCTTCGGCATCACCCGCTATATGGTAAATATTTGTAACCTGCACCAAAACATTGCTGACGGCAAGCTGTTCATCAATATTGCCGTCCATTTGTGGATTGCCGAAAATATACTTATAGTATAGGCCGTCATCTTCGCTAAATCGAAAAACGGAGATATTTGACCCATGAAAGGGAATATTTACCACATCGGCAACATTCCCCGGCGCGGGCGCGGTCGGCTCGTCAAAAAACCCGAAAAACCCTAAATTCGGGGACGCGGCCATGTCAAAATTCCGATTTTCGCTATGCCCAATCAGCCGACTCGCCGCCGTGAATCCGGAATGTTCAAAACCACGCTCCCTGCGCCGCACGGCATCCCGCTGAATAATCGTGCCGTCATAGCGCATCCCGTCAATTTGATACAGCCCAAGCTCCCGAATACTCGCATATCCCTGCAGAGAGCCGCCATGATGCACAAAAACCGCGCCAATGCCGGCCGCCAGCTCCGACATATAATGGCGGCTGGAGCGCACGGGCCCTATCATTTCGGCGTCAAAATCCTGAAAAACCGCCACAATCCGCGTAATTGTGCCCTCGGCCAGCACCTCGAAAACGAGTGCCGCCTGCGACAGCCCCAATTGCGGCATAGAGCGCGGTTCATTGCTGTAAACCACGGCAAAAGGCCGCCGCGCCGCCGCTTGCTCGCAAATATACAGGCCGGTTAGCGGGCTTGTCGCCATGCCCTCAGGCGGCGAGGGTGGGCGTTCGGGTTTGGTTTCAAGCACACGCGGGGGAGTTGTCGCCTGTTCGATAGTGATTTCTTCGCCGTTTGGCTCGTCCTCGTCTATGCTCTCTCCACGGCAGGCTACTATTAGTAGCAGTATTAATATTAACCACAAGAATCTTTTCAAAAAAATTCCTCCTAAGCGAATACTATGAAATCGGTAACCAAAACAATTATGAATAGGAGGCCGATAAGCAAAGTAATCATTCGCATTTTGGTGAAAACCGCGCGGGCAGTCCGCCCTTGCATATAATCTCTATAAGTAAACAATGTCGACACTACTAAAAGTATAAGCGACAATGCCATAAGCCAATAAATCATGAATCCTCTCCTAGTCGTCAAAGAATAGCCCGCGTGCATAGGCTTGCGCGTCAAATGGCTGCAGGTCGGCAATTTGCTCGCCCGTGCCGATATAGCGCACGGGAATTTGTAATTCGGCGGCTATGGCAAGGACTATGCCGCCCTTGGCCGTGCCGTCGAGTTTTGTCAGAACAATGCCCGAAATATCGGTAATTTCCATGAAGGTTTTGGCCTGAGCAAGGCCATTTTGACCCGTCGTTGCGTCCAAAACCAAGAAAGTTTCGCGATGCGCGTCGGGCATTTCCCTATCAATAACTTTGGAAATTTTTCTCAATTCTTCCATAAGATTCTTTTTATTGTGCAGGCGACCCGCCGTGTCAATTATCAGCAAATCGGCCTTGCGAGCGCGCGCGGCCGCACAAGCGTCATAGACAACGGCCGCAGGGTCGCTGTCTTGCTGATGCTTAATAAGCGCGCAATTTGCGCGATTCGCCCAAATTTCCAGCTGTTCAATTGCGGCGGCGCGAAAAGTGTCGGCGGCGGCCAGCACCACCTGCGCGCCATCGGCGGCATGAGCGGCGGCCAATTTGCCTATGGTCGTAGTTTTGCCTACGCCGTTAACGCCTATAATCAGCAGGGCTGTTGGTGCCGGTAACGGGCGAGCGGGGGCGCTCGCCCCTACTAGGGTTTCGGCGACTATTTCGGCCAGCGCCGAGCGCACGTCGTTTGCGTCGCTTAGCTTGTCCTTTTTAACCCGCGCCCGCAACCGCTCCACAATCTCCATAGAAGTTGCGGCCCCGCAATCCGCCAAAATCAAGGCCTCCTCCAATTCCTCAAACAATTCCTCGTCAATCTTGGCGAAAGTCTTAAAAACATTGTCAACAATCCGCCTAAAAAACCCCTTCTTTTCCTTCTCCATTAAATCACCTCAACCCTAGTATAACCCATCATCACAAAATTGTCAAACCAAAAACCGCCCGCAGGCGGTTTTCTAATTTCTAATTTCCAGATTTGCTTTGCGAATCTCCAACGGATTCTCGCTCAACAGCCGCAGAGATAGCAGACTTTCGTGATATTCTTGACTTTCTAGGGCAATACAGTCCCAAAGGGTGATTTTGCGGCCCTTAAATTCATAGGTTTTGACGAGGATTTCTTTTCCGTTTGTCCGAGTATGGCGCAATTCTATAATCACGGGGCGGCCGCAAGGATTAATCAGCTCAAAATCCAAATTTACGGTGAAATTTGTGCAGGGCGGCAGAAGTATGTGGCGGCCATGCGGCCCCCGCACCAACTTTACGCCGCAAAGCAGCGGGCAATCGTGATGAAGCTCAAGATTTCGCCCCGGCCACCATGCAAAATCGCTGTCTGCGCAAAAGAGCATGGTTTTGCGGCAATCGCCCTTTGGCGCACATTTGCAATTGACAAATATAGGCTCGCCATCGGGATATTCGACACTAGCCACGAGCGAAGCTCCGCGCCACGCAACCTTCACCACAACGGGATAAACGCTGTCATCCATAAGCCAACCGCCGCCCGGGGCGGAAATTTCCTTAATCGTGTAATTATACACCCCGGGCTCGGTGAAGCAAAGCTTAGGAAAGACTATATTGCCGCATTTCCTACTCATTTCTTGCGGTTGCAACCTGTACACCGCTTTCGTCAAAAAGACCAAATTCAAAACGACCACATGGCAATTCCGCACCGATTGCGCGCTTTCTTGCGCTGATTACAACACAGATAGGCTCTGCTTGATAGGTATTTTCAAATTCGGGGAAACCTTGGGGATATTCGATATTGGTTACTACCAAATTGCCAAAGCCGTCATCTTCCACCGTTACAATCACGTCAAATTCGCTGTCGTCGATAATCCAGCCGCCGCCCGATTGACTTGTTTCACGAATTGTGAATGTGTAAGTGCCCGGCGCGTCAAAGCATTGCTCCTCAAATTCGATTAAGCTGCAATCTTCGCCGTCTTTGGTATTTCTAAAGCCGGGCAAACTCTCAGGATATTCGACTTTTGCAAAATATTCTCCCGGTTCGACATCGGGAATGATGTCAATATGAACGGGAATTCTCCTGTCGTCCAATTGCCATTCCGCAGGGCCGTCGATTTCCTCTAAAATGTACTCATAATGGGCCTCTTCTTCCGGGAAGCCATAAGTTAGTTGAACCAGGCCATTCGCGTCATTTGTGCCGCTTACGAGTAGAATGTCCTGTTCGTCAAAGAGGCCAAACTCGAACTCGTCCATGACCCCTCCGATTGCATTTTTAAAAAACGTAAATGTTACATTAACCATGCATACCATCCTTTAAATAGATTTTGATTATAATATGCATGGACTTGTAGCGGTGTTACATGGGAGAGCGGCCGACTTCAGTCGGCACCCACTTTTGTAGTGAGCGGCGCATATAGCCCGCCACGTCCATTTCATAGACATTGTCCAGCAGGCCGCCCGAAAGAATTTGGGCGGCTTTGTCGATTGCTTTAATTTCGCCGTCTTTCATTACGAGGATATTTTCGCTGAGCTGCATGGCCAAATTAAGGTCATGCAAAACGCCGACCACCGCGCGCTCGCCGTTTTTCGCCCACTCTTTGAGATAGTCAAGAATTTCCATTTGGCATTTTAAATCCAGATGATTCGTGGGTTCGTCCAGCAGGATAATTTGCGGCTCTTGCGCCAAAGTTCGCGCCAAAAACACGCGCTGAAGCTGCCCGCCGGAAAGTTTCGTAATGTCCCGCGCGCGCTCGTCAAGCAAATTAACCGCCGCAAGCGCCGCAAGCACGGCCTCTTCGTCGCGGCGGCTCGGGCTATTGGAAAATCTGTCCTTTATATGCAAATATCGCCCCATCATCACGGTATCATATACCGAATATGCAAAATAAATCCCGATTTGCTGGCTTAGCAGGGCAATTTTCGCCGAAATTTCGCGCCGCTTAAGCCGGGCAAAATTTTTGCCGCCCAAAATTATGTCGCCCTTAAATGGCAACAAATTCGAAATCACCTTCAGCAGAGTAGTCTTCCCACAGCCATTTGGCCCGATTATCGCCAAATTCTCGCCCGCGCGAATCTCGAAGGAAATATTTTGAATCACATCACCTGCGTCATAGCCTGCGGCCACATTCGCTAAAGTCAGCATCATACCCCCCCTTTACGCCGCGAAAAATAGATATAGCCGAAGAAGGGCGCGCCGATTATTGCGGTTATTGCACCCACGGGCAGCTCGATTGGGGCTATAATTGTCCTCGCGACAAGGTCGCAAAGCACCATAAATGCGCCGCCAATCACCGCCGACATGGGAATGACATATTTATGCGACGCGCCGAAAATTTTCCGCACTATATGCGGAACAACCAAATCCACAAAGCCTATAATGCCTACAAATGCGATTGTAGAGCCCGTTATGGCCGCCGAGGTTACAAGCAGCGTCCATTTAACCCTTTTGCTTGCAATCCCCACGGCCTGCGCCTGTTCTTCGCCAAAAGTCAGCACATCCAATTCCCAGCGAAAGCGCGAAATAAAGACGATTCCCGCCAATGTAAGCGGGGCTAAAATCAGCACCGTATCCCAATGCCGCCCCGAAAAGCTGCCCATTTGCCAAAATATCATTTGCTGAATATTTTCGCGAAACAATGCGAATAAAAGCGTGATTACGGCATTGATGAATAGCGCGAAAATCATGCCCGTCAGGATTATTGTGTGGTTTTGCAATTGATTGTCAAGGCGGCGCGCCACGAAAATTGCGAGAATTATTGTGCCGAGGCCGAAAATGAAGCCAAGGGCGGGCAGGGTCATCATGGGTAAAAATGGCAGGGAAATGCCGAAAAATATGACCAGAGCCGCGCCAAAAGACGCGCCCGACGACACGCCAAGCGTGTAGGACGAGGCGAGGGGATTGCGCAGGACGGACTGCATAACCGCGCCGCTGGCCGACAGGGCCGCCCCCGCCAAAAAGGCGAGGGCGACGCGCGGCAGGCGGGCATTTGCAACGATTGCGACAGAGGCGGGTCTTATATGTTCGGGCAAATCTGCGCCAAAAAGTATATGTGTGATTATGTGCAAAATGTCGGCAAAGGGTATATGTACGCTTCCCAAAGTTATGGCGAAAATCAACACAAAAATGCTGATTATAATTGAAGCTATTATCTTAATTTTCATTGAAATACTCCGGATAGACGGCGCGGGCAATTTCGCGCAGGGCAAGGATTATATTATGGCTGGGGCGATTGCTTGAATCGGTTGAAATGGCGAAAACATCGGCGTTTTGCACGGCAGTTATCGCGTCCCAGCCGGGCCTGTTCAGAATCTCTTGAATTGGGTTGTCGATGAAATTTACGGTGGTTAAAATTACGTCGGGATTGGCATCCAAAATCACCTCGTCGCCCAGCGCAAACCAGCCCTCGCGCTCGCCAAAAATATTGACGGCGCCCGCAATTTCAAGCATTTCGTGCAAAAAAGTACCCATTCCAAAGGTAACCATATGTGGCACGGGGGAAACCTCGAAATAGACCGTTCGTTCGTTCGCAATTTCCGCGCTTATTGCCCGGATTTGCGCGATTTCGGCGGCCATATGAGCCACAATTTCTTCGCCCCGCGGCAAAACGTCCAGGGTCTGCGCAATAAAACGAATATCGTCCTTAATTTCGGCAATGCTTGCGCTTGTTTCGATGTAAAACACGGAAATGTCCATATTTGAGAGGATGTTCAGCGGGTCGTCTTCGCCGCCCTGCCTGATAATTCCGGTTACAAAGACATAATCGGGTTCAAGATTCATGATATATTCCAAGTCCAAGGCCATCATGTCCAAAACGGCGATTTCGGGGGAGATTCCGGGGATATTGTCGGAAAAAGTGTCGGTGGCGATGATATTTTCGGCAAAGCCGAGTTCCGCCAAAATTTCGGTGATTGAGGGGCCGATTGAGATAATGGTGTCGAATTGCTGCGGGTTTTGCGCCTCGCGCGCGCCGCAGGCGGTAAAAACCAGCAGAGCAAGAGCTGCAAAAAGTAATTTCATGTTAATTCCTCCTCGATATGATTAAAATAAAAAAGCCCGACAAATAGTAGCAGGCAGAAAAAAAACCGTTGCTCCATTCTCTGTGAAGCCACTACGGAACTAAAACAATGGCAGGTCTTCCGACTTAGGCTAATTAGCCAACACGGCAGCAGGACTGCTCAGGATTCGCACCTGATTCCCTATTCTCGCAAAATGCGCACCATCATTCGGGGGCTATTCATTTTCTATAGCTTAGCATGGATTACATGTCCTGTCAAGCAAAACTTTTAGCAGGGTTTTAGCCATTTGAATATGATGATTTAGGGGGTGTTTTGCATGAATATTTTATTTTCGGCTCTATCAATTGTGGTTATGGCGGCAATTCTAATCGCCTCAATGTATTTGCGCCATAAAAACCGCCGCAGAACTTTGGAAATAGGCTTCCCTCATAACGGGCGGAATTGCATACTGAAAGTCAAGCTTGTACGAATTGCTAAGTTCAACTTCATCACAAAAAGTTTCATTCCAGAGCGTCTGGAAGCCCTAAATCTGCCCATTTCATGCGAATTGCATGACGATAAAATTCACATAACCTTCGAATTCGAGGACATGCCCTCCGCGCGAACTTTCTCAAAATCCCTCACGGAACAAGGCTTTGAAGCCGCGCAAATATCCCAAAATCGAAATCGAGTAATTTTGATTGCCAAATTCGATTAGGTCTGCTATAATTAAAGAAAAAACCAAAGGAGAAGATTATGCAAAAGACTATGAAAGCAATTGTTAAGGCGCGCGGGGAATATGGCGGGCTTGAAATTCGCGAGGTTGCCGTGCCTGCCGTCGGCAAGGACGATGTTTTGGTGAAAATCCGCAAAAATGGGATTTGTGGCACGGATATGCATATTTATAAATGGGATGCCTGGGCACAGCGCACGATTAAACCGCCTATGATTTTGGGGCATGAATTCGTTGGCGAAATTATTGCGCTTGGCGAAAATGTGGACTGGCTTGAGATTGGTCAGCTGGTTTCGGGCGAAGGGCATGTGGTTTGTGGGCATTGCCGTTGGTGTATAACGGGGCAGCAGCATCTTTGCCGCGCAACGCAGGGCATTGGCGTGAATCGCGACGGCGTTTTTGCGGAATTTGCCGCCATTCCCGCTAACAATATCTGGATTTGCGACCCCACAATTCCCGAAAATGTGCTGGCTGTGCAAGACCCCCTCGGAAACGCGATTCACACGGCGTTTTCCTTCCCGATTTTGGGCGAGGACGTGCTGATTACAGGGGCGGGGCCGATTGGGCTTATGGCCGTGCCTGTGGCGAAAATGGCGGGGGCGCGCAATATTGTGATTACAGCCCGCCGCGACGCGCCTCTGGAGCTTGCGAAAAAGCTTGGCGCAACGCGAACCGTCAATGTTAAGAAGGAGAAAATTCGCGACGTTTTCGAGGAGCTTAATATGAAGGAGGGCTTTGACGTTGGCCTTGAAATGTCGGGCAATCCCGAGGCCTTTGCCGATATGGTTGACAATATGGCAAATGGCGGCAAAATCGCGATTTTGGGCATTTTTGCCGAGGATGTTAAGCTGGATTGGGATAAAATCATCTTTAGAATGTTGACACTTAAAGGAATTTATGGGCGGGAAATGTATGACACATGGTATAAAATGACGGCTCTGCTGACCAGCGGCCTGTCAGAGCATATCGAAAAAACGATTACGCATGAATTCCATTATAGCGATTTTGAGGCCGGATTTGATGCCATGATTAAGGGCGAGGCGGTTAAAGTCGTCCTGAATTGGTAGGTGGCGCATGGATAAAATCAAGAGTTTTACGGGATATTATGGGATTTTGCTGATAATGTGCGGCGTGATTGGCATTATTGTGAGCTTTTTTAATCGCTCGCCCAATTTTAGCTTGCTTTTTGTTGTGGTTACAAGTGTGCTTTTGGGCGTGGGAGCGGGTGCCGGGTTGGTTGCGGTTTTTGGGAATGTGAAGCTTGAGCGGCTGAAGCAGCATGGACAGGCCTATCCTGCCGCCAAGGCCACGATTGTGCCGATTTACCTTATGGGCGGCGATTCCTCGCGGCGCGGAACTTATCATGGTTTTCGGGTTGAATGTGAATTTCATGACGGAAGCGGGGAATTGCGGGCGGTGAAAAGCAGGGCGCTTGCGGTCTTTAAAAACGAAACGCGAATGTTAATGCAAGACGCGCCACTTCCCGTGCAGGCAACAATCTATGTGAATCCCAATAAACCAAAGGATTATGCCATTGGCATAGAGCTTTTAGAGGAGAGTTGATAATGCAAAAGAATGTTCAAATTCCGGTGAATTCGTTTAAACAATTAATTAAATTGTGCGAGGAAATGAAGGAGGCAATCCTTATAAACGGGATTCGTTTCGATTATTACAGCGATTTGGAGGATATGCTCTCCATGCTGTATTCCAAACAAACGAGCCTGGAGAGGCGGCAGGCCTATGGCAAATTTATTGCCGCCAATAAGTCCGGCGATGAGGTGAAGCAAACCGAAGCTCGCATAGAGTACCTGCAAAGAAGAGGACCTAAACGCTAAGCGACAAGGACGCCGCCGTGCACGGCGGCGTTACACGGGCGTGAACGCCCGTGTCTGTGGTTTGCGAGGGACAGAATTTAAGGAGGAGGCAGAAGATGAAAACAGCTTATAAGCATTGGGCGGCGCTTGCTCAGGAGATTAGGGACAGCGGGCTTTGGAAGACGGAGCGCGTGATTACTACGCCACAGGGGGCGACAATTGACACTACGGCAACTTCGGGTGTCATTAATATGTGTGCAAACAATTATTTGGGTTTGTCGAATAATGACGAGGTTAAGGCGGCGGCCATTGAGGGCATTGGGCGTTGGGGTTATGGATATTCCAGCGTGCGCTTCATTTGCGGCACTTCGGCTCTGCATAAGGAATTGGAGGCGCGTTTGTCGAATTTTCTGAAAACCGAGGACACAATTTTGTATTCCTCGTGTTATGACGCGAATGGCGGGCTTTTTGAAACGATTTTGGGCGCAGAGGATGCGGTTTTTAGCGACGAACTGAACCACGCCAGCATTATCGACGGGATTCGACTTTGCAAGGCGGCGCGCTATCGCTATAAAAACAACGATATGGCGGACTTGGAGGCGCAGCTGATTCAGGGGCAAAACGCCCGAATTAAGGCAATTGTAACCGACGGCGTGTTTTCTATGGACGGCACAATCGCCAATTTGCAGGCGATTTGCGATTTGGCGGACAAATATGACGCCATTGTGATTGTGGACGACAGCCACGGCGTGGGTGTTGTTGGCGAGAATTTGCGCGGCGCGCACGAGCATTGCGGCGTGATTGACCGTGTTGACATTTTGACGGGTACTTTGGGTAAAGCCCTAGGCGGCTCGTCGGGCGGCTATACCACCGGAAAAAAGGCAATTATCGACATTTTACGCCAGCGTTCACGGACATATTTGTTCTCAAATACGCTTTCTCCAATTATCGCGAGTGCCTCGCTTAAGGTGCTTGACATGGTAGAAAATGACAAAAATCTGGCCGGTCGTCTGGTGGAAAATACTGCCTATTTCCGTCAAGGCCTTAAAAACCTGGGTTTTGACGTGGTTGACGGGACGCACCCGATTGTGCCGATTATGACCTATGACGCGATTTTGGCCGCCAAAATGGCCGAAAAACTGCTTGAAAAGGGCGTTTATGTCATCGGCTTTTTCTTCCCGGTCGTGCCGCGCGACAAGGCGCGAATTCGCTGTCAAGTTTCCGCCGCCCACACCCGCGAACAGCTGGATTATGTGCTGAATGCCTTTAAGGAGGCCAAGGCGGAGCTGGGGGTTTAAAATGTTGTTGAAGGATATGTACAATAGCGAGTCGTTGCGCGAATTTGCTCGAAAATTGCGGGAGGTGCACTTGCCCTTCCCTGTCGAGGAATTTTTGAAATTGAACATGGATGAAACTTGGGATAATTTGGAATTGAAGGCCAGAGGTCGACAAATTAACCTAAATATGGCGAAATTTCTGCCACAAGATTATGCCGAGGCGATTGAGGTTCTAAGGCAGGTCGCACCCGATTTTGACGGCTTTTTCGGCATTGTTTTGAATGATTTCGTGGAAGTTTTTGGGCAAAATGAGAAAGATTGGGATTTATCCATGGAGGCCGTGGAATTTTTCACGCAATATTCGACGGCGGAATTCGCCGTCAGACCCTTTATAATCAGGGACGAGGCGCGCATGATGGCGCAGATGCGCCGCTGGGCGAAGCATGAGAACGAGCATGTGCGGCGGCTGGCCAGCGAGGGCTGCCGCCCCGCGCTTCCTTGGGGAGTTGCGCTGGCCGCCTTTAAGCGCGACCCTGCGCCGATTTTGCCCGTTTTAACGCAACTTAAGGCCGACCCGTCGGCCTATGTTCGCAAGAGTGTTGCGAATAATCTAAACGATATTTCCAAGACGCATCCGGATTTGGTGGCGGCGATTGCGGAGGAGTGGCATGGCGAAAACCCGCTTACAGACCGGATTATTAAGCATGGTTGCAGAACTTTGTTAAAAAGAGGCAATCCTAGGGTGCTGGCAATTTTTGGGTATGATGACGCGGATTCGATAGAATTCGACAATTTTGCGCTTGATTCGGCGAGTGTGAAAATTGGTGGCGAACTCGGCTTTTCCTTTGCGATTTGCGCGAAAAAGGCCATGAAAGTGCGGCTTGAATACGGCATTGATGATGTGAAGTCGGGCGGCAAGCGCAATAGAAAGATTTTCCAAATTTCGGAACTTGCGCTTAAGGAGAATGAGGCGCGGAATTACCGCAAAAGGCAGTCTTTTCGGGATTTAAGCACACGGCGGCATTATCCCGGCATTCATTCAATTACAATTATTGTAAATGGCGTGGAGCGGGGGAAATTAGATTTTGAACTTGCGAAATAGCTGAAATGCGGCGAAAATTAACAATGAGCCGAGGCTGATTAATGCACCGATTGTAAAGGCGCAATTGTGATAGCGAAATTCGACAATAAATTCGCCTGCGGGCAGGCTGAGAGCCGACATTGCGCCATCAATGGCGATAATGTCGGCTTTTTCGCCATTAATCGTGGCGCGCCAATTTCCTGTATATGGAATCGAGGTGAACAGGATTCCGGCATTTTCCGCGCGGACGCTGCCGACAACTTGCGTGCCCGAAAAATGGCTTAAATTCAGCATTTCGGCGGCCAGG
>JAITMQ010000075.1 GCA_031277225.1 Clostridiales bacterium
TACCAAATATTGCAAATCATCTTGGTTAAAATACATCATGCCGCGCTCTGCAACAAATTCCGCCGCATTATGTACCCTAACTTCGGTAGACTGTAATTGATTACGAAAATGCAAATTGTTTTCAATCATCCAACTTGCATAGCCCTCACCTGTAAAGAATTTGACATAGTTTATATAGATTGGCTCGCTTATAAGGGGGCGCATTTTTGATTCCATAAAATGGAATCTGCCGCCGCCCGAATGTTCTCTCATATCAATAATCAAATGCTCAAAATCCTGAATCTCTTCAAAAAACGGCATTAATGATTCTCTGACATAATATGGGTCGCCGCCGCCATGCCTCACGGTCATAAGGGCAATTTCACCCGGCCTTAAAATTCCTGTAGAAGTGCTTGCCCCCGCGCCCGCACAGGAACAGGTTCCCACAGCAATACGCTCCCTGTCCGGCTCTCTGCTCCAAGACCATTTTTCGTTAAAATAGTTCATTGCGTTAAATGTTCGTCTATTTCTTACGGTTAAGTCTTGCGCGCATATCGTCAAGGTGCCTCCCATTTTAATTCCCCCTTGCTTTTTTTCCTCGGTTATGTTATAATCCACACAGAGGTGAGATTATGGTTAATTTAAATCCTGCGGCCATTTTTGAATCGGCCCGCGCGCGAATTCAACACGCTTTTGAAATGCGGCTGCAGCCACGCGCCCGCATCGATGCTCAGCTTAACAATATTCGCGGCATGGGGGCTGTTTCTGCGCCGCAAATTCAAAGCACCAATCAAACCGAAGCCACAAGTTTTCAAAATGTCCTTAACGATTTTATAAGCCTTGGCGTGCCAAATTCCAATATAAATCCGGAAATTGACGCGGCGGTTGTCGCCGCCTCGCTGGAGCATGGCGTGGACGCAAATTTAATTCGCGCAATTATCCGCGCAGAATCGAATTATAATCCACTTACCGTGTCCCATGCGGGGGCTATGGGTCTTATGCAACTTATGCCCGCCACGGCGCGCTCGCTGGGTGTTACAAATCCTTTTGACATCGTGCAAAATATCAATGCCGGCACGGCCTATATTGCAAGCCTTTTAGAGCGTTTTAACGGCGATTTGGAGCTGGCACTCGCCGCCTACAATGCCGGCTGGCCAAGGGTGCAACAACATGGCGGAATTCCCCCATTCGCCGAAACGCAGGCCTATGTACCGAGGGTTCTTGGCTTCCGGGAAGAATATCTGCTTCAACAATATGCTCAAAATTCGGATAACAGAAGAAGATAGAGGTCAGAGGTCAGAGGTCAGAGTTTCATTCTGACATCTGACCTCTGATTTCTGATTTCTACTTCTTAGGGTAGCGCGTTACATTCAGCAGCAATCCAACAGCCGTCATCATCACCGCTATACTTGTTCCGCCATAGCTGATAAACGGCAGGGGGATTCCGGTATTGGGGATGGTATTGGTTACAACGCCTACATTTATTATGACCTGCACGGCAATCATGGTCGTTATGCCCGTGGCGATTAGCATACTCAGCGTGTCGCGGGCGTTTAGGGCGGCGCGCATTCCGCGCCACACAATAATTCCAAATAAAAGCAGGATTATTCCGCCGCCAAAAAGCCCCAATTCTTCGATGATTATGGCGAAAATAAAGTCATTTTGGCTTTCCGGCAAATAATAGAGTTTTTGCATGGAATTACCCAACCCGCGCCCAAAAAGCCCGCCCGAAGCCACAGCAAACAGCGATTGTATGGTTTGAAAGCCCGTAACCTGCGGGTCTAAAAAGGGGTCTTGCCATGTGGCGAAGCGTTGCCCACGCACGCCGCCAAAAATTCCAAGATGCAAATCCAGCAACAAAATGCCGACAACCGCGCCGATTCCCGCCGCGCCCACCACTATAAAACGCCAGAAATACGGGCTGGCCAAAAACAGCATGACAAAGGCGATTGCGGCGATAATTATGGCGGTTGAGAGATTGCGCCCCCAAAGCACGAGGGCGACGGGGATGGCCGTCAACACTCCATAGCCGATAAGGCCTTTAAGGTTGTTAATTCGGGATTTATCGGTGTTAATATAGACTGCAAGTAGCAAAACAACGGCAACTTTTGCGAGTTCCGACGGCTGAAATGTGATTATGGGATTGGCGGCGGGGCCAATGTCAATCCAGCGTTGCGCGCCATGAACTACGCGCCCGAAAAGCGCGACCCAAACCAGCAGGCCGCAGGAAAAAATATAGAAAATCCCCGCGAATTTTGACACCAGCTTGTAATTCATTGTGGCGGCGATAAACATACCGACAAGGCCGAGGGCCGCGCCAAAGGCCTGTGTGCTGAAATATGAATAAATATTGCCGGAATGCATGGCGGAATAATAACTGGCAGATAATACCATAACCAAGCCAAAGCCCACCAAAATCAAGCAACAAGCCAGCATGGTGTGGTCAATTTCGCGCATTGTGGCGAATTTTTGCGGCGGTGCGCCGCCGGGCTGCTTTGCTCGCCGCCGCGAAGCCGACGGCTGCGCCACGCGCTTATTCCCCGGAAATTCAATTATATCACGACCTCTTGTCGACATATTAACCCCCCCCCGAGTTTTCGTGGTTTTCGTGTGTTTCGTGGTTCAATTTTTTAACCACGAAACACACGAAAAGCACGAAATTTTTGCGGATTCACTTCAACTCATTTACGAAGTTTTTGAACACCCACCCGCGTTGTTCGTAATTGTCAAACATATCCAGCGCGGCGCAGGCTGGCGATAATAGGACGGCATCCCCCGCCACGGCGCGCGCGGCGGCCAATTCTACCGCGTCTTTTAGGGTATTCGCGCGCTCAAAGTCGCTAAAATTATGCGCACGGCAGGTTTCAATCAGCTGTTCTGCCGTTTCGCCCAAAACAATGAAGGCTTTCACGCGCCCCGGAAAAACTTTTACAAATTCCCCGAAATCCGCGGCTTTGTCCTGCCCGCCGCCGATTAGGACAATGGGGCGATTTAGCGCAGTTACGCCCTTTATGGCCGAATCCACATTTGTGGCCTTGGAGTCGTTATAATAGGCCACGCCCGCAATTTCGGCGACGAATTCAAGGCGATGCTCCACGGCCTTAAATTCGCGTATTCCCCGGGCAATAAGGGCGGGCGGCGCACCCGCCACGGCGCATAAAGCCGCCGCCGCCATCACATTTTCCACATTGTGGCTTCCCGGAATGGGAATATCTTCTAGTTTTATTAGCTCGCCATCAAAATCCTGCCATTTAAGCCAAATTGCTCCATTTTGGACAAATACCCCTTCTTCAAGTGGACTATTGCTGAAGAATACGACCTTCGCACGGGTTTTGGCAGCCATGGCGCGCGAGTGCTGATTGTCATAGTTTAGGACACAAAAGTCCGAATTTTCCTGATTTTCAAAGATTCGCTCCTTGGCGGCTATATAGGCCTCCATGGTTTTATGGCGGTTCAAATGGTCGGGCGTCATATTTAGCACCGCCGAAATTTTCGGCCGAAAATCCACAATTGTTTCCAGCTGAAAACTTGAAACCTCGGCCACAACCCACGCGCCGACGGGCATTTCGGGCGCAAGCCCGCAAAAAGCCACGCCAATATTGCCCGCCACGGCAGAACCGGGCGCGGCAAGGCGCATAATATCGCCCGCAAGCGAACAGACCGTTGTTTTGCCATTTGTGCCCGTAATGCCCATGATTGGGGCATTACAATGACGCGAGGCCAGCTCGACTTCGCCGAAAATCGGCAACCCGCGCGCGCGCGCCTGTGTAACAAATGGCAAATCCGTTGCAATTCCGGGACTTAGCACCATGAGGTCAAATTCCCCCAAGATTTCGTCGGGATTCTTGCCGAAATATGTTGAAATTAGCGGATGCGCAAGCAGATCCGCGCAAACTTCGGGTTCTTCCTTAAGGTCGCAAAGCGTAACTGCCGCACCATGCGCCAAAAGCAGGCGCGCCGCCGCCACGCCCGACAATCCCATTCCGCAAACCAGCACTTTTTTATCTTTGTAAGTCATAATTCCCCCTAAATATTGGCAACGGCCAGCAGGCCAATTAAACAAAACACAACGGTAGCAACATAAAACAGCGACACGACCCGCGTTTCGGGCCAAGGCGGCTCAAGGTGCTCAAAATGGTGATGAAGCGGGGCCATTCGGAAAAAGCGTTTGCCGCCCGTCAGCTTAAAATAGACCACTTGTATTATTACGGACAATACTTCCGCAACATAGACAAATGCCACAATTGCGATTAACAGCGGCATTTGCAGCACTATTGCACAGGCCGCCACAAAGCCGCCCAAGGCCAACGAACCCGTGTCCCCCATAAAAACCCGCGCGGGATACGAATTAAACAGCAAAAAGCCCAGCAGCGCGCCCACGGCGGCGGCCAGCGCATAGCCAAGAATGGAATCCAGCGCAAAGGCGACATAGAGGAAAAACAGCGCGACAAGCAGGGTTACGCCGGAGGCGAGGCCGTCCATGCCATCTGTGAAATTTGCGCCATTTGTTGTGCCGACGACTACAAAAACCAGCAAAAATGGCGTGAACAGGCCTAAATCGAGATAGAGGCCTTGTGTGAAGGGGATGAAGATTAGGGTTTCGACATTGTAGAAGTCCAGCAGGAATACAAAGGCAATCGAGGCCAAAATCTGCAACGAGAATTTTTGCCAGGCGCGCAAGCCAAGCGACCTGCGTTTAACGATTTTGATATAATCGTCGAGAAAGCCTATGATTCCAAAGGAAAATGTTAGGAACATTACCAGCATCCAATGCGTGTCAAAGCCCGAAAAAATGGCGGAGGCGACGGCAATCGCAATCACGATTATAATTCCGCCCATAGACGGCACGCCCGCCTTGGAAAGATGGGTTTTCGGCCCGTCTTCCCGCACATTTTGCCCGACTTTAAGCCGCCGCAAAACGGGAATTGCAATCGGCCCAAGCACAATTGCAATGCCAAAGGCGGCCAGCGCGGTTAAAACCGCCGTATGAAAGCTTAATTGACTATAAGCATAATAAACAGTATACATTATAATCTCTCCAAACAGTTAATAATCTCTTCAAAGCGCATACCGCGCGAGGCCTTAACCAGCACCGTGCCGCCCGGCGTAATAACCCTCGGCGCATGTTCAATCAACGCCTCTTTGCTGCCAAAATAAATAATTTCGCTGGTGGACGCGCCCTTGTCGCGCTCGGCCAAAGCCCCGTCATATAGGGCGCGCGCCTCCTTGCCGACGCAAATTATTGTGCCGATGCACAGCCGCGCGGCCTCGCGGCCCGTTTTATAGTGCAATTCGGCCGAATCCTCGCCCAGCTCAAACATATCGCCCAAAATTGCCGTGGTTTCGCCCTCGGCCAGCGCAAGCACCTCCAAGGCCGCCTTCATGGAGTCGGGATTGGCGTTGTAGCAGTCGGCAATAATTCTCAAACCGCTCTTGGTTTCGATAATATCCATGCGCATACCCGACGGCTGAAAATTCGCCAGCCCCCGCGCGATTTCTTCGCCACTTAAGCCCAGATAATCGCCTATTGCCACAGCCGCCAGCGAATTTGTAACCATATGGCGGCCTGCCGTGGGTACATTTATAGTAGCTTTTTCGCCGCCACTAAGCGTAATTTTATATGTTGAACCGCCCAGACCCTCCGCCCGCTCATTTTCGGGGCGATAGCTATTTCGCGCGTTGCGCCCATAGAAAATTGCGCCCTCGCGCTCACGATAGCGCATTAGGAATTCGTCGTCGCCATATAGGAAAATGCGCCCATCCGCCGCCAAAAAGTCCATAATTTCGCTTTTGGCCTTGAAAATTTCCTCTTGCGAGCCGAGATTTTCAATATGAGCGACCCCAATATTTGTAATTACGGCCAAATCGGGGCGCGCAATTTTGCCCAGGCGGTGAATTTCATGGCGATTATTCATGCCCATTTCCAGCACCGCCACCTCCGTGGCCTCATTTATCCTAAAAATCGTCATTGGCAGCCCTATTTCATTGTTAAAATTTCCCATGGTTTTCACAACATTAAAGCGCGTGGCCAGCACAGCCGCCACCATGTCCTTAGCCGAAGTTTTGCCGCTTGAGCCCGTGATTCCAATGACTTTAATGTCAAAAAGCCCGCGATAATATTCGGCCAAGGCCGCCAAGGCCGCCATGGTATCGTCAACAATAATTGCGGGCGCGTCGGTTTCGACTTGACTTAGGGCGCAAATTGCCCCGGCTTCTGTGGCATGGGTCAGAAATTCGTGGCCGTCCGCGCGTTCGCCCTTAAGGGCGACAAAAAGGTCGCCGGGGGCGATTTCGCGGCTGTCAAAGGAAACCCCGCGCACAAACAAATCCCCAATTTCCGGCTTATTCAACCGCCCGCCCACAGCGCGGGCAATCTCTTCAATCATCAATGGCTTCATCCCCAGAGCCTCCTTCGCAATTTGCGCATCATCAAAATCTATTTTCCGCCCGTTTTCAAATTCTTGGTAATTCTCGTGGCCTTTGCCTGCAATTATCACACAATCGCCGGGTTGCGCCTGTGAAATGGCGTAAATTATGGCTTCTTTCCGGTCGGCAATGCGCGCAAAGCCGCAGCCGGTCGGCCTCAGCCCGTCGGCCACCTGCCCCATAATCGCTTCGGGGCCTTCATTTCGCGGATTGTCGCTTGTGATAACACAAAAATCGGACAGGCGACCCGCCACCTCGCCCATAATCGGGCGTTTAAGCGCGTCGCGGTCGCCGCCGCAGCCAAAAACCGTAATAACGCGCCCCGTGGTGAATTCGCGGCAAGAGCTGATAATATTTTCCAGCCCGTCGGGACTATGTGCATAGTCCACAATTATCGAAAAGCCGCGCTCATTCGCAATGCTCTGAATTCGCCCCCCGACCCCTTCTATAATCGCAAGCGCCGCCGCAATGTCGGCAGGCGCAAAGCCCAGCTCGATCGCCGCAACATAGGCGCATAGGGTATTGTAAATTGTGAATTTGCCGGGAATCGGAACTACAATCTCCTGACCCTTAATTGTATAACAAATTCGATTAGATTGCAAGACATAATCCAAAGCTTGGTAATCGCCGCCATTTAGGCCATATGTTGCGATTTCGCAGGGCGCATAGTTCAGCAAAAAATCCCGCGTGTCGTCGTCATAATTGATTATGCCCTTCGCGCATAAATCAAACAGCCCCGCCTTAGCCAGCCGATAATTCTCCATTGTGCCGTGAAAATCCAGATGGTCTTGGCTTAAATTCGTAAACAGCCCAAGCTCAAAATTCAGCGCGGCAACCTTGTGTAAGGCCAGCGCATGGGAGGATACCTCCATTACGACATATTCCGCGCCCGCGGCGGCCATGGCCGCCAAAATTCGATAAAGTTCGATAGTGTCGGGCGTTGTAGAAGTCGCAAAGGGCATATTAAGCGCGCGCCCATTAAGCCGCGCGCCAAGAGTGCCAATAGACCCGACTTTACAGCCCAACCTAAGCAGAATCCCCTCAAGAAAGGCGCAAGTCGAAGTCTTGCCATTTGTGCCCGTAATCCCGATAAGCTTCATATTTCTGGCGGGACTGCCAAAAAACAACTCACAAGCCGCCGCCAACCCAATCCGCGTATCATCAACCGCAAAAAACGGCACTCCGGCGGGCATCTCCCCTTCCCGCCCCTTGCGGCAAATGACGGCAACCGCACCTGCGGCGACAGCCGCGCCTACGAAGCCATGACCATCTACATTAATTCCCTCAACACAAACAAACAAATCCCCCGGCCTCACAGCCCGCGAATCAATACAAATCCCCGTAATCCCCAACTTCTTAAAATCCATAACAAACTCCATTATTCCTTATTCATTAT
>JAITMQ010000160.1 GCA_031277225.1 Clostridiales bacterium
GGAAAATAGTTACTTAAAGACCCGAAAAAACATTTGACATCGCTCCTATGGTGTGTTATTATTGATTTGTTACGCCTTTCGGAAAAGTACACTTTTCTGTAAAAGTTACCACACCCGCCCGTTGCGGTATTTTGGCGCATAAAAGCAAAGCAGAATGTTGATTTTATGGCGTTCTGCTTTTTTGGAATGTAAAAAAAATTAAGAACAAACCAATTCAAATCAATCAACCGCTTGACGAGGGGACGGGTTTATGGTAAAATTAGCCGTGGGGGTGTTTTTTTGAGTGAAATTAAACCCGGTTTGGAGAGGGTTGCGGAGTTGCTTCGGCGGCTTGGAAACCCGCAAAAAACCTTGAAATTTGTGCATATTGCGGGAACGAACGGCAAGGGTTCGACGGTGGCAATGCTGGCCTCAATTTTGACCGAGGCGGGCTATCGGACGGGGCTGTTCACGTCGCCCTACATACTATCCGTCGCTGAAATGATAGCGATGGATAGTATCAAAATCAGCGAAGCGCGACTGGCGGAATTAAGGGAACAAATGCAGGGGCATATTTCCGAAATGGAAGACGCGCCCACGGAATTCGAGATTATGACGGCTTTGGCCATGCTCTACTTTGCTGTCGAAAATTGCGATATTGTGGTGCTTGAGGTGGGCATGGGCGGGCGGCTGGATGCCACAAATGTGATAGATTCGCCCGAAGTGGCGGTTATTACGGCAATTGGGCTGGACCATATGGAATTTTTGGGAGAAACCGTGGAGCAAATTGCCGCCGAAAAAGCCGGAATCATCAAGCCCGGAGCGATTTGCGTCAGTTATCCGCAGGATGAGTCGGTTGCGGAAGTAATTCGCCGCAAATGCCGTGAAACCGGGGTTCGCAGCGTTTTTGTGAATGAAGCCGAATCGGAAGCCGTGAACAGCAGCCTTGACGGGCAGGAATTTAACTATTCATCGCTAAAAAATCTTAACATACAGTTGTTAGGCGAGCATCAGCTGCTTAACGCGGCTGTGGCCATCGAAGCCACTCATGCCCTAAAATCCAAGGGTTGGCGCATTTCAGAGGCCGCCCTTCGCGCAGGTCTGGCAAAGGCCAAATGGCCCGGCAGATTTGAGATTTTGCGCAAGAATCCCGTGTTTGTGCTGGATGGCGGCCATAATCCGCAAAGCGTGGCGGCGATTGTTCGCACACTAAAAAAATATTTTCCCGACAGGAAAATTACGTTTTTGTATGGAGTTTTGGCCGACAAAGAGTATGAGGCCATGACGAAAATACTACTATCCATCGCTAAAAAATTTGTAACAATAACGCCAAATAGCCCGCGGGCTCTGCCTGCGCAAGAGTTGGCGGCATTTATCCAAGGCCTTGGCGGAAAAGCCATGGCTCGTGAATCAGTAGAAAGGGGAGTGGAATCGGCTTTAGAGGCGGCGGGCGAGGATGGAATAATTTGCGCCCTGGGCTCGCTATACATAATTCAAGATGCGCAAAATGCTGTTTTGTGTCGAGAGGAGTCATAAAATGGACAGAAAGTCAATAATAATCAAAGCTGCCATAATCGTTCTCATGGTCGCGATGGACATCGTTCTAACCCGCTATTTATCAATCGAAACGCCGCTTTTGCGGATTAGTTTCGGCTTCGTTCCCATAGCCTTTGTCGCCATGAAATATGGCTGGCTTACAGCGGGTTTGGCCGCCACAATTGCCAATTTAATCGGCGTTTGGCTTGGGCCCTTCGGGTTTTTTCCCGGCTTCACGCTCACGGCATTTTTGACGGGCGCCGTGTATGGATTTGTCCTGCACAAAAACCCCGGAAAACCGCTGAATATCGTGATTGCGGCGGCGATTGTAACCATTGTGCTAAACCTTGGTTTAGACACGATTTGGATAATGATTATTCAAGATGCACAATTTCAAGAGCTGTTTTGGGCACGCATTTGGCGCACGGCCATAATGCTTCCGCTACAAATAGTATTTATTTTCATACTATCAAGAGTAGCAAAATTCGCCAAACTAATCTAGCTATACGACAAAAGGAGGCAAATAATGGGCAGAAAATCTACGATAATCAAAATTACGACAATTGGACTTCTGGTTGCGCTGGAAATCATTCTAACCCGCTATTTATCAATACAAACGCCAATTTTACGAATTAGTTTCGGTTTCATCCCCATTGCCTTGGTTGCCATGAAATATGGCTGGCTCAGCGCAGGTTTGGCCGCCGTAATGGCCGATTTAATCGGCGTTTGGCTGGGGCCCTTCCCGTTTTTCCCGGGCTTCACGCTGACAGCATTTTTGGCGGGCTGTGTGTATGGAATTTTTCTGCACAAAAACCCTGGCAAACTGCTGAATATCATTATCGCGGCGGCAATTGTAACCATTGTGCTAAACCTTGGGCTGGACACAATTTGGCTGATGATTATACAAGAAGTACCATTTACACAGCTATTTTGGGTACGCATTTGGCGCACGGCCGTAATGCTTCCGCTACAAATAGTATGTATTTTAATATTATCAAGAGTTGCAAAGTATACTAAATTAATTTAACTAGGTGTTGCATGAAAAGCATTAATTTGATTTACAATCCCTTTTCCGGCGGCGGTTCGTTTAAGGGCAGGCTGGACGAATACATCGCAGAATTGCAAGCGGTGGGTTTTGTTGTGCATACATTTAGGTTTACTAACAGTCTGGATTTAGAAGAATATTTTGCGAGCGAAATTGGCCGCAAATGTGATGTGATTGCGGTTTCCGGCGGGGATGGCACGGTTAATACCGTGATAAATTCGGTGCTTAGGCATGGAATTGTTGCGCCGCTGGCAATAATTCCCTCGGGAACCGCAAACGACTTCGCCAAATTTTTGGACATGCCCGCCGATGCGAGCAATTTTGCCGCGGCAATAAAGCGCGGGAATGCGGTTGACGTGGACATTGGACAGGCCAACGAACGCTATTTTATCAATGTTTGCGGGACAGGTCTCTTTAGTCATGTTTCACAAAAAGTTAATAAAAATATGAAGACAACTTTGGGCAAATTGGCCTATTATCTTAAGGGCTTGGGCGAATTGCCCGATTTTGAGCCGATTTCGGTGCGAATCAGCAATTCTCACGAGGTGATTGAGCCGGATATTTTCCTGTTTTTGGCACTTAACACGGCGGGCGCGGGTGGCTTTGGCAAGCTTGTTCCCGAAGCGAGCGTAACCGACGGATTGCTGGATTTCGTGGCTTTTCGCGCCTGTTCTCTCGTGGATTTGGGCAAATTGTTTATAAAAATTTTGCGACAGGACTATATAAATGACCCAAATATCATTTATTTCCGGGATAATTTTGTAAAAGTGGAATTGCTGGAGCCCAATCCAAAATATGACACTTGCGATATTGACGGGGAATATGGGCCGAAATTGCCGCTGACAATTAGAAATATCCCTAATCGGATTCCGCTGATACTTCCTTGATAATGTCGATTATTAGCCGCGAAGCGTCTGTTGCGGCGGGACTTTTGGCCATGGCGGCCCGAAAAATCCCGCGATTTTCAAATGTTGAATTTATGGCCTCAACCAGCATGTCGGGGCTTAAGTTTTCTTCGGTCAAAACCACAGAAAAGCCCTGTTTTTCAAAGCTTTGGGCATTGAGAATTTGGTCGCCGCGGCTAACGCTTTTTGGCAGGGGAATAAGGATATTCGGCTTGTTTAACGCCAAAATCTCGGCCAGCGAATTGCTGCCTGCGCGCGAAACCACGACTTTACTATAAGCAAACAAATCTCCGATACCTTTAGTGATATATTCAAACTGTCTGTAGCTAGAATTTTCTAAACTCTCATCCAAATTGCCCTTGCCGCAGACATGAATAATGTTGAAATTTGTAATTAAATTTGGCAGGGCTTGCCGCAAAAGTGAATTTATGGAAGCGGAGCCTGACGAGCCGCCGATGACCATGATTACAGGCTTTTCGGCCTCAAAACCACATATTTTTGCCCCTGCCAGCGCGCTGCCGCCCAAAATTTCCGCCCGCAGCGGCGTGCCCGTCCAAACCGCCTTATTCTTGGGCAAAGCCGCCAAACTCTCCGGAAAAACATAGCAAATTTTTTGCGCATGGGGGATCGCCAGCCTATTCGCAAGACCGACGGTAATGTCCGATTCATGAATTACAACCGGAATTTTCGCCATTTTTGCGGCAAAAACCACGGGCACGGGCACAAAGCCCCCCTTGGAAAAAACAACATTGGGTTTAATTTTTTTTAACAACTTTCTGGCCTCGGCAACCCCCTTAATCACCTTAAAACCGTCGCTAAAATTCTTTAGGCTAAAATATCGCCGCAATTTTCCGACAGAAATCGCGTGAAATACAATGCCCGCGTCCTCGACAAGGGCCTGCTCCATGCCGCCCTTGCCGCCAATATATTCAATTTCAAAGCCGGCGGCCAAAAGCCCGGGAACAAGGGCTAAATTGGGCACAACATGCCCCGCCGTACCACCGCCTGTTAAGATTATTTTCATAACAACACCTCATTTTGAAAGAACTTGACTTTTGCCATATTCTATGATATAATATTTTCGAGCTGTGCGCAAGTGCCGATTCTGAAAGGTGAACAAAATGGAAAAGCGACTCAGCCTTGCCCTACAACTTATAGTAGTTTTTACATTGCTATTATTTGTTGCTTGTGGCGGGGAAGAACCCCCATATAACGGCGAAGAACCCGAACTTCCCGATGTCGTAATTGTTGTTGAAGACCCCACAGACCCGCCCGATAATGGCGGATATATCGCGCAAATCTCCCATATTCCGAGCTATTTCGTGGATTTGAGCGTTTATCCGCCGCAACGCCTGGTTCAAGGGGTTTTGCAGGTGGATTTTGTCAATACTGCAATTTTAAACTTAAACAGGGTGTATTTTAGTTTACCCTTAAATGTAGACATAATGGCGGCAACGGTGAATCTTGCGCCCTCGCATTTCCACAAATTCGGCAATATTTTGAGGATTTATTTGGATGACCCACTAATGCCCGGCGAAAGTTTGGACATTGGTCTGGTTTTTGAGGCGCAAATTGTTCACGAAGCCCTTGAAATCGGCGCAAATCCACATGCGATGTGGTTTGGGAATTTTGTGCCGGCGCTTATGGTGGTGGGGGATGACGGCTGGCATAACTATCCATTTTTTACAACAATTTCAAATTTTTTGGTCAATATTTCAACGCCGCCCGAATATTTTGCGACCGCCACAGCCGCCACAACCTCAACTATTGGTACAGATTTGAATCTTAGCATAATTGATGCCATTTTGGTTCGCGACTTCGCTTTTGCAATACTTTCCAATGCCTATAATTCCCGCCAAATCGGCAATACTACGCTGTATTACAGAGAGCCGAACTTGGACGAAGAGGCTCTGCAAGCCGTGCTGACGCGGGCCGACGAAGCCGCGGCGCATTTTAATTTGCGCATCGCCCCGAACCCCCACAATAGCCTAAAAATCGTGGAAATTGACCTTGACGCGGACATGCGCGCCTATCCCGGCATAATTTTCGTGGATTCCGCGCATTTGCGCTCTCTGCAAGTCCACCAATCCCTAACTCGCGGCATTGCCTCGCAATGGTTCGGCAATATTTTGGGCACAAATCCTGTGGCCGAACCCTGGCTGGCTTGCGGGCTTGCGGGCTTTTTGGCCCTGGATTATGAATTTAGCCCGGACTGGGTTTCCCGCGAAATTCGGCGGCTTCACGCCGCACATAATCTCTCTTTGAATTATATTGATTATAACGATTTGTATATGCAACATACAAGGGGTATAATATTTTTCTATGTCTTAAGGTATGAAATGGGCGGCGCGGCCTTCGAGGAATTTTTTACGACATTTTATAATCGCTTCGCCTTTGAAATCGCTACATCCCGCGATTTAATGGCCGTTGCGCGGGAATTTCATCCCGACTTGCCGGACGATTTTTTGGAGATTTGGATAAAAACACCATTAATACCAAGTTTACCCATTAGGGATACCGATTTAGACCCAATTGACACCGAAAATTAATTTTGAATTGAGAGGACAAAATCATGAAAATTGCCGCTGTAACCGCCCCTTTGGGCGCGGATTTCGGGCTTAATGCCGCCTTTAAAATTGCCTGCGACACATTGACCGAAACGGGGGAGGAGGTGCAGGTTTTCAACCTTGCGTCCCTTGATTTGGGCTTTTATGACGAGGAGCGGGCTCTGCGCGCCAATGGGATTATGGAGGGCATAAGGGCCGCTGATGGCGTAATTTTCGCCTTTAGCGTCAGTTTTGGTGCGCCCAATGCCCTAATTTGGTCATTTTTGGATTATTTTGCAGATAATTCCTATAAGAGCTATCTTGGCGGTAAACCCTGCCTTATTTTGGCAATTTCCCAAGACGGCGGCGAACGCCCCGCGCTGGAAACCATGGCCAATGCAATCCTGAATTTGGGCGGTTTTGACACGGTTCGCGTCGGGCTTAACAATGCCGCCGCCAGCGTTGTCAAAAAAGAGGTTATTGAGCTGGTTGAGCGGCAAACCGAGGATTTTTACCGAATTATGCGCCAAAATCGCAAATATATTTTGCCAACGCCGCCGCAGGCAGCACCCGGCGAGGCCGCCGACCCCCTTCCGCGGCGGGTTTTGCCCATTGACATCGAGCAAATTCACCAAAAGCACGATTTGGACAATATTACCCAGAGCCAGCAGGAAGATATTAACAAAATTGCGGCGATTTTCGCCAAAAAATTCGTTAGCGACGACAATGGCGTGCTGGAATATTCGCCCGTGGCCATTTCTGCGCCAAAACAGCCCGTTGGCCGCTCTGTAAAGCAATTGACGGCCGCCCTGCCACATCATTTTAACCCGCATTTGGCAAAGGATGTCAATGCCACAATTCAGCTGAATATCACGGGTTTGGGCGGTTTTAACGCATATTTGACCATATCGCCAACCGAATGTGATTTTAAAGACGGCGAGGCCGAAAATAACGACATTATTGTAACAGCGGACAGCCGCGCCTGGAATGACGTGCTGAGCAAAAAAGTAACCGCCCAAAAGGCCTTTATGATGGGCCAGCTGAAAGTTCGCGGCAATTTCGTTCTGCTAACAAAATTCGACCAGATGTTTAGCACAATTTCGTAATCGCCATATATTGAGGATGGGTGCTCAATTCGACCGTAAGCTCGCCATCTCTAAGCCAAGCCCCAATTCTTACGGGATATGGCAAATTATTCTTGAATTTTAGGTCAACGCCGCCATAGGCCGTGGCCGCGTCGCGCCCCGGCTCTACATAATGCACCTTTTTGGAATGGGCGTGCCTCTCAATAATTTCCAGCCCGCCATAGTCGGCGGCATTGTAGAGAGTTGAGCTAAGCTGGCAAATTCCGCCGCCCATGCCCTGCCGCTCCTTGCCCCTAAAGAAAATTTTGGCGGGGCGATAGCCCTTGGCCCAAGTGGCCTTGCCGATGATTTCGTTGAAAGAAAAAATGTCGCCGGGCGCAATCACAATGCCGTCGACCGTGCGCGCCGCAATCTCTAAATTCAGAGTGCGATTTTTTAAACTTGAGTCATATTTTGTTGTAAAACTGCCATTTGGCAGGGGAATCCAATCGCCGTCGGTGCTTTCTTCGGCCTGGACAATTTCGGGCTCTAAGACCTCGGAACAGCCCGCCAAAACAAATAAACAAAAGAAAACCATGAAAATTAAACGCATAAAACCACCCCTAAACTTTTTAGGAATAGTTTGCCCAAAATGGGCTTGAATAATTAGCGTGTGATGCCGCTCTTGCAACCGGCGGCTATTTTTTAGTAATCGCATTTTTCACTTTATTAACCAAGTCAAAGCTTACAAAAGGTTTAGTGATAAAATCGGCCGCCCCAAGCTCGAATCCCTTTTCTTTGGTTGCGTCGTCTGTATTGCCCGTCAAAAAAATTACGGGAATTGTGGCATATCGCGGGCTGGCCTTAAGCTTTTCCATGGCCTCAAACCCGCTCATATCGGGCATTTCCACGTCCAAAAGAATCAAATGCGGCAGCCTTCTTTGAAGGGCCATAAACATTCTTTCGGCATTTGCCAAGGTTATGACCGTATAAACCCCTTCAAGCGCCCTTTTAATCCTGGCAAGGCTTGACGCCATGTCGTCCACAACAAAAATTGTATACTTCATAATATCACCCCCAATTCCTTGCAATCCTAGCCCCTTCGTCATAATCACCAAGCAGCATATGCCCGGCAATCGATTCCGTCAGAGCTAAAGTTTTTTGGGAACAATTCATATTTTGGAGTTCTTTAAGCGCGGTTTCTGCGGTTTCAATGTCAAAATCATCCAGGGATTCGGCAATTTTCAGCAGATTTCCCTGCACGGCTTCGGCATCTTCTTCGCTGTCGCAGACGGCCTCTTTTTGCGCGCCAAACTCCGCAATAAGCTCCTTTAAACCGTCAATAAAATTCGCCGTTTCGTCCCTTATGGCCTTTCCGGAATTTTCCAAAAGCATAGCCTGTTCGGACAAATCGCCCTCGCCAATTTCTGCCAACGCAGACTTAATGCCATGTGTGTGGGTTATATAGGATTTCAGCGCGTCGCTGTAAAGCTGTTCTTCAAGGGGTTCCAGCACATTTAGAACCCTCTTGGCATCACTTAAAAAGGCATCCCTAATTTGCCCGGGCGCAATTTTCATCTCAGCGAAGTCAGATACGCTGTCATCATGGGCTTTGTCGGGATGCGCATCCCTAACAAAACGCAGCAAATAGGAATTCAAATAATTTACGTCTATAGGCTTTGAAATAAAGCCGTCGAAACCGTTTTGCAAGAATACATCGGCCTGACCCCGCACGGTATTTGCGGTCAGAGCCACAATCGGATGCGTATATCCCATTTCGCGGATAATTTTCACGGCCTCCATGCCGTCCATTTCGGGCATCATATGGTCCATAAAAATTATGTCGTAAACCCTGCCGTCTTCGACCTTACGAATGGCCTCAATGCCGCTGTCAACCGTTTCAATCGAAAGCTTATAGGGCAACAAAAGCCCCTTCGCCACAAAAAGATTCGACTCCACATCATCAACTATAAGCACGCGCCCATATGGCATGGGCAGACGCTTAAATTTATTAATCCGCTTAAGCTCCTTTTGCGTAATTTCAAGATTTTCAAGGTTTTTTGCCACGGCCGCGCCGATTTTTGCGTCGCTGCGCGGCTTTTGCGGAATTCGAACGGTGAAGACAGAGCCTTTGCTTGGTTTGCTAATCACCTCAATTTCGCCGCCCATCATATCAAGCAATTGCTTCGCAATATTCATGCCCAGCCCCGAGCCCTCTATAGCGCGGTTTGTCTGCATATTAAAGCGCGTAAATTCAATTTCAAACAGGCCGTCAATTTGCTCTTGACTCATGCCCTGCCCCGAATCTTCCACGCGGAATATAGCGGCGGGGCCGCCCTCTGCCTCGTCTTGGAATTCAATCGAAAGATGCACAAAGCCCGCATAGGTGTATTTAAACGCATTCGACAGGATATTGTTCAAAACCTGCTTAATGCGCATTTCGTCGCCCAACAGATGACTTGGCAAATTTTCGTCAACATTTAGCTTAAAGTCAATGCGCTTACTGCCGATATGCATGAGATTCAGCTGAACCGTGTCCACAATCAGGCTGGCGACTTCATATGTGGCCTCCACAATTTCCATTTTGCCCGCCTCAACCTTCGAGAGGTCCAAAATATCGTTAATTATGGCCAATAGCAGGCTGGAGGAGTTGTAAATGCGCAAAAATGCGTCTTCGGTGTCTTGAGGATGGTTTTCCTTTTGCAATTGAATTTCCGTAAGGCCCATAACCGCATTGAGAGGCGTACGAATTTCATGGCTCATACGCGCCAAAAACTTTGTTTTTGCGCGGCTTTCCTCCTCGGCGGTCTGCCTGCGGCTAATTTCCTCTTGCTCCTTGGCTATGGCATTGCGAAGCTCGCTTATATCCACGCAATACGAGAAAATCAGCGTATTGCCCTGGAATTGCTGGCGCACAAGGGTTACATCCGTCGGGAATTCGCTGCCATCCGCCCGCAAATGCGTCCATTCAAATCTTGAAACGCCATCCCTAAGCACGGCTTCTTCCGTAATTTTTTGCTTTTCGAGAGTGCTTAGGCCGCAGGGCTGAAATTCGGGCGAAAATTCGTCAAAACGGAGCAAAAACTCCTCCTTGTCGTCTAGGCCAAAAAGTTCCAGAGTCTGTTTATTGCAATCAATCGCCAGCAAGTCGTTATTTTCCTGCACCAACCAAATCATGACGGAAAACGGCTCGGCCTCGATAAGCGCGCGGTTTAATTCCTCCGCCTCGCGGGTTTTTTCGATTCCCATGTTGATAACGGCCTTAATCATAAGATATGCCAGCATCACGGCCGCCACAATCGCCGCCAAAATAACCGCAGAAATTGCCCAAAGCGTGCGTATAACGGTATAGTCAATGGAATGTATGATTGCGTCATTTGTTGTGTCGACAAAATTCCGCAAAGTCAACAAGCTTTCCTCTATAGACGAGGAAAAAAGCGTGGCCGTTCTGTCAATTGTTGCCAGGCTTTCCGAATCCAGCTCAAAGCGGAAGTTGCTGTCAAATTCCTCGCCAAAAATGCCATAAATTATGGAAACATATGACATCATCTCCCCTATTGTGTCAACGCGAATTTGCTCATCTTCGGCCGCAAGCAGGGGATTTTCGCCGACAAGCTCGATAAATCTGTTGCTCAGCGAATGTAGATTTCTATAGACCATGCCAAGTTGTTGCTCGGCATCGCGCCAATCGCTCTCCTCGGCGGAATTTAGCCAGTCTTCCGACAAAAAAGTGAGCCTGATTCTAAGTCTAAGCTCGGTAAATTGCTGGTGAAATTCCAAAAGCGCTCTTTCGCTTGCGCCGATATGGTCAAATCTATGTCGATGTAGTCTATCCAAAGCTGCATAAGATGTTGCTGCGAAAACAAAAGATGCCACAAACACGATGATTACGGCAGAAAATGACAGAATCAGCCTCGTGCCGACTGTTAAATTTTTAAACTTTTTAATCACAACAAACATCCAATATCAGCCCCTGTTAACATTATAACAAAATTCTTTTCGCTTTTCAAGATTTATTTCCTCGAATACAACCGGCGTTGTCCGACCCGCAGGGTCGGAATTATGAATTATGAATTATGAATTATGAATTAAGTTCAAAAGCTTAACTTTCGTGTATTTCGTGCTTTTCGTGGTTTAATCTTTTGACCACGAAAGGCACGAAAGGCACGAAAACGCCATTCCTGCGAAAGCGGGAGTCCCCCCTTGTTGTCCGACCCTGTGGGTCGGAATGTGGGATGTGGGATGTGGAATGTGGAATTAAGGGCATTTTCGTGCCTTTCGTGTGTTTCGTGGTTGAATTTTTTTAACCACGAAAGGCACGAAAGGCACGAGCGCGCAAGCGCGCCGCCGGGCGGCCTAAAGGCCGCAACAATGCCGCTTCGCGGCTTGACGCAAAATCCCCCGGCCAATATCCCGCTTTCGCGGGAATGAAGTTTGATGCGGGGGGATGCCGGGTCAAGCCCGGCATGACGGCATTGCGCACATTCCACATTCCACATTCCACATTCGCCCCGTCAGGGTCGATTATTAATGCGCGGGGCTATGGTTATCCACGGACGCACAAGCTCTCTTTCGCCTGTCAGCATCATCACCTCGCCCGTGTCGGCGCGGATTGTGGCAGTAAATGTGAAGCTTTCGCCGCCGTCAAGGATTATGCCGACGGTCCAGATTCCATTTCCCCAAATGGGGGTCGGGTCTTGAAATGCCAAAAGGTCGTTAAAAATGGCATGTGCCGCCGCACCTTCGATATTAACGGCAAAAGTTTCATAGATATAGCGCGCGGCGATTGTAACGGCGGTTTCGGCGGAAATTGCGCCCGCGGGCGGCGGGCCGCTGTTTGGCGCAAGGGATTCGTAAATGCCGATTTGGGGCTCGTCAAAATCGCCGTAATCCGGCAGTTGCACGCCCATGGCCACAAGAGGCGCAAGCACCACGGTGCGGGCTGTGGCATTGTTCAAAACCAGGCGATTCATTCCCAAAAACGCGCCGCCAAATGCCGCTATGGACAATATGGACAAAATTGACATTTTAATGATTTCCCCAATCTTCATAGTTTTTGCCCTCCAGAATAACTTCAACCCGCGTACCAATTCCCACGGTAGATTCCATTTGAATAACAGCCCCATGCGCCTCCGCAATACGCGCGCAAAGCGTCAGCCCCAGCCCCGCGCCGCCCGCCTGCCGATTGCGCGCCTTGTCCACGCGCTCAAATGGCTCAAAAATCTTCGCAAGGCTCTCCTTCGGAATTCCGCAACCATTGTCGGTTACCGACAAAACGGCATTTTCGCCCCTTGGCGCGGCTCGCACGGTTACGGCTGTGCCGCCTGCATTAGCGGCATTTGTGCAAAGGTTCAGCAGCAGGGATTTGATTAAATCCTCTTGCCCAAAAATCGTGTCGATTTCGGCCACGAAGACAAAATTTACATTTTTCAAGCTCCGAAGCGAATGTCTTATATCCTCAAAAAGCTGCCCGACGGGGATTTCCGCGCGCGCGGCCTCATAACCGCGCAGGGTGGCCAGGGTCAGCAGCGAATTGGAAATATTTTGCATATGCCCCGCCTCGTCCATAATATATTGCATGGATTCAATCATTTCCGCATCAACCGGCGCAATTTTCTGCATATATTCGGCATAACCAAAAATCGACGTCAGCGGCGTGCGCAATTCGTGGGCAATATTATCCACAAATTGCTGTTTTGCGTCGGCCTCGTCTTTTAGAATCTGCATTTGCGCCTGAATTTCGTCGGCCATGGAATTAAAATCCTCCGCCATGGCCGCCAATTCGTTTTTGCCGCGCACGGCAATTCGCTCGTCATAATCGCCGCCGGCAATTTTGCGTGAAACCCGTGAAACAAAGCCCAGCGGCCTAAAAATTCGATTTAGGATGACATACAAAATTAGGGCTGTGAGGGCGGCAAAGCCCATGCACACAAAGAGCAGGATATTTTGTATACGATTCATGGCGGCCATGGCGTCGGTGATATTCAGCAAATAATCCAGCCGAAAAAAGCCGAAGGGTTCGGGCAAAACGCCGTTGACCTCAATAAAATATTCGCCGCCATGCCGCACGAAGGAAACCAGCGCGCCGATATTTGCGTGGCCTTCTTCGGGCGACAAAACCGTTAGGGCAAGGGTTACATCAGCGCGGGCATAATGCTCCATATAGCTGTTTAACAGGGCATTTATGTCCTCAACAAGATTCTGGCTTATGCCATGTAAAACCAAAATATCCCGCGAAAGGGACACCGCAATCCGCTGATATTCCGCCGCAGAACGCTCCATATGCATATTCACCTGCGTATCCACCAAAAAAGCCGAAACAATCGCAAAACAGGCGAATAAAACCGCCAAAAACAGCAAATATGTGGCCAAAAAGGTCTTTAGTTTCATTTTTTAGCCTCCAAACGATAGCCCAGCTTATAGACGGTTTTAATCACATTTTCCCATTGTAATTTTTTGCGAATACGGCTGATATGCGCGTCAACGGTGCGCGTGTCGCCGCCAAATTCATAGCCCCACGCAATTTCAAGGAGCTTGTCGCGCGACAGCGCAATATTTCGATTGCGAATAAACGCCTCAATCAGGGCGTATTCTTGTGGCGTGAAGTCCACGGCGCGGCCCTTAAAATAGACCTTGCGGCCGGACAAATCCACCCGCACATCACCGAGTTCAAAGGATTTATCGGCCTTTTGCGCGCGGCGAAGCACGGCCTCGACCCGCGCTTGAAGCTCCAATATATGGAAGGGCTTGGTTATATAGTCGTCCGCGCCGAGTTTTAGGCCGCGAACGCGGTCGTCAACCGACCCGCGCGCCGTCAAAAATATTACGGGAATTTCGGCATCCCCCAAATGTTCAATCACTTCAAAGCCGTCCAGCTTGGGCAACATAATGTCCAGCAAAATCAGGTCAAATTCCTGTTTTTCGAGCGCGTCAAAAACCGCCTCGCCATCGAAGACCGAAACGCAGTCATGTCCCACGGCTTCAAGGTTTTTGCGGATTAAATTATTGATGGCCTTCTCATCTTCAACAATCAAAATCTTCGCCAAAACATCACCTCCCACCATCATCTTACCATAAAATTTACAACTCCGCAACAAGTCGATAATAAGTCCGCAACAATATTGCTATATACTTATTTAAAAAAGAAAAGAGGGATTTTTATGGAGAATAAGAAATTTTCGCTTATTAAGATTTTGGGAATCATGCTCTGCGCCATGGCGTTGATATTTGGCAGCGGATATACGGGGGCTATGCTGTTTCACGAGCTTAACAGCCCGCCCGTTGGCGTTGTAGGGGAGGTTCAGCCGCCCGGCCCGGCTATAATGCCTATTGCCCGCGACTTTCCAAGTGCGGCGGATAAGCTTAGCCTGCCCGACCTGTTTGAGGGCGCAAATCCCGCCGTTGTCGCCATTTCTACCGAAATTTCGGGGCGCAATGTCTTTGGGCAGACGATTACGCGGCCTGCGGGCGGCTCCGGGTTTTTTGTTTCGCCAAATGGCTACATAGTAACAAATAGTCATGTTATTGAAGGTGCTAATAGTATTACGGTGCTTCTGCATGACGGCAGCGCGCATCCTGCTACGGTTGTTGGGCACGAACCCGCAAGCGACCTTGCCGTAATTAAAATCGAGGGCACAAATTGGCCCTATCTTAGCCTTGGCGATTCCGATATTATGCGGGTTGGAGAGCAAGTGGCCGCCATCGGCAATCCTTTGGGCCAGCTGGCCAATTCCATGACAATTGGCTATATAAGCGGGTTTAACCGCTATATTACCCTTGACAATATCACAATTAATATGCTTCAAACCGACGCCGCCGTGAATCGCGGCAATTCGGGCGGGCCGCTTTTAAACCTTCGCGGCGAAGTTATTGGGATTGTAACCGCAAAATCCGTTGGCACGGATGTTGAGGGTCTGGGCTTTGCCATCCCCTCGAATTATGCGAAAACTATCGTCGACCAGCTGATAAATTACGGCTTTGTGCGCGGGCGGGCGGTTTTGGGAATTACCGTGCAGGAAATTCCGGCGGGGGTTCAAATTGTTTCGACAGCCGCAGGAAGTGCCGCACAGCGCGCGGGTCTTGCCATTGGGGATATTCTCCTTAGCGCGAATGGCGCGCAAATCACGAATTTTGGGGATTTAAGGGCGATTTTGGACGAGGCCGCGCCGGGGGATGCGCTGGAATTGCGGCTTCGGCGGGGGCAGGCGGAATTGACCCTGACGGCGATTTTGGATGAATATAGGCCGTCGGAATTGTAGCGGCGCGGCGCGGAATGTCGTCTGCCTATTTGTGATAGGGTTGATTATTTAGGATGCGGCAGGCGCGGTAAATTTGTTCCAGCAGGATTATTCGGGCGAGTTGATGGGTGAAAGTTAATCCGGAAAGGGACAAAGAAAAAGAGCAGATATTAGAGATTCGGGGGTCAAGCCCCAACGAGCCGCCTATTATGAATTCCAGGTGTGAATGGCCGTTGATGGCAAGATTTCTTAGGGTTTTGGCAAATTTTTCGGAATTTGGGGCCTGCCCGTCCAAACTTAGGGCGATTTTGTAGGAATTTGAAGCCAGAGCCTTAAGAATTTTCGCCCCTTCTTTTTGCGGGCAATTTTCTGCGGGCAATTCAAGGACAGTCAGCCTGCCATAAGGCCCCAGACGCTTCAAAAATTCCGCCTGCGCGCCCCTAAGATAATCCTCCTTAAGCGAACCCACGCAAATTATCGTAATCTTGCCAAATTTATACATAATGCCTCCAAATATTCATTCCATATTCAACATTCCGCCCCGCCGGGGTCGGGCAAATACCCCGAATCAACCAAAAAATCCCCACATTTGATGGCCTCGCGCGCCAATTCATCACAACGATTATTCTCCACATTAGAAGCATGACCGCGCACCCACACAAATTCCACCCTATGCCGCCGAAGCTGCGCCAAAAGCCGCTTCCATAAATCGACATTCACGGCGGCGTCGCTTTTATTGCGCATCCAATTATTCTTTTGCCAACGCAAAACCCAGCCCTTTTCAATCGCATCCACCAAATAGCGACTGTCGCTGTAAAGCCGCACGGTACAAGGCTCTTTAAGCGTTTCAAGCGCCAAAATCGCGGCCAAAATTTCCATGCGATTATTCGTCGTCAGCTTATAACATCCCGAAATTTCCTTGCGGTGCTTTTTGTAAAGCAAAACAATCCCATAGCCACCCGGCCCGGGATTGCCGGAACATGCTCCGTCTGTATAAATTTCTACATTTTTCATAATTGCTCCAAACAGACAAAAAGCCGGCTAAGCCGGCATTTCCGTCTTCATATTATTTTACCTACGTAATTTGAAAGTTGAAACAAGCTCACGCAACATTTCCGCCTGCGAGCTAAGTTCTTCGGAAGCAGAGGCCGACTCTTGGGCCGTGGCGGAATTATCCTGCACAACCTTAGAAATCTCGCCTACGCTGGAATTAATATGCGCAATAGACTCCGCCTGCTCATTCGCCATTTCGGCAATTTGGCTTGCCAGCACGGAAATTTGCTTAACATCGTCAATAATTGTTACAAAGGACTCGGCCACTTGCGCGGCGGCCTTAATGCCCTGCTCAACGGCGGCGGCATCTTCTTCAATAACATGTTCGGTATCTTTGGTGCTCTGCTGGCTCTTTGTGGCAAGCGAGCGCACCTCATCCGCAACCACGGAGAAGGAACGGCCATGTTCGCCCGCGCGGGCGGCCTCAACCGAGGCATTAAGCGCAAGCAAATTCGTTTGGAAGGCAATGTCGGAAATTACGCCGATAATCTTGCCGATTGCGGCCGCAGAAGTCTGAACATTGTCCATGGTTTCCTGCATAAAGCGAACGGTTTCCCCGCCCTTTGTGGCAAAATCGGCGGCTCCGCTGGCTTTGTTGCTGGCATTAGACGCGGATTCCGCGCTTTCCATGGTCTTTTGGTTAATAATGTCAATAGACGCCGTAAGTTCCTCAATCGCGCTGGCTTGACGCGCAGAACCTTCCGCAAGATACATAGAGGACTGTGAAATTTGCTCTGCACCGGAAAGAACTTGGTAAGACGCGGATTGAACCTCGCTAAGCGTGTTATTCATAGAGTCAAGGATGACATTAAGCGCGGTTTTAATCGGTTCATAAGAGCCGCGATAGTCGCGCTGAATTGTTACGGTAAAGTCGCCCTTGGACATCTTGGTCAAGACATCGGAAATCTCGGAGATATAAGAAAGCGTAATCTCTTCGGTTTGATTAAGCGCAGAGGTCAGGCTGGCAAAAGTTCCTTTGAATTGTGCGTCAATGCGCGCGTCTTCAAAATTGCCGTCGCGCATATGCATAAGCGAGGCCTCAACGGCAAGCACGGGCTTGGCCACGGCTTCCACCAAATTGTTAAGATTGTTAAACATAGACTTCCAATTGCCCTCGAATTTGCTTGTGTCCAAACGGTCTTCAAGCTGGCCTTCGGCGGCCCTTGTCGCCAGGCGTGAAACGGAGTCGTAAATTTCGTTTAAGCGGGAAGCAACCGCACGAACCGCATTGGTAAGCACAATTTTCTTGCCCGGCAAGTCTTTAATTTCCATTTTGAAATTGCCATTGGACATATTTTCAACGGCATGAAGAACCGGCAAAATATCGTCATTTACTTGCGATTCTATGATGGCATTACAACGCTCCATAATCTCTCTAAAGGAATTCTCGTATTTTGAAGCGTCAATACGATATTCAAAATCACCTTTTTCGGTGAATTCTTGGGAAAGTTTAACCAAATCGTCAATTATATGACGGACGACATCAACAAGATTAAAAATATCGCCTGTAAGCACGCCCATTTCATCTCTGCCAAGGCTTGCGCGGTCAATATTTACATTAATTCTACCGGCGGCAACATCGGAAACAAGGGTTGAGGCCCTGCTGACGGGCTTGGTTATAGAACCTGTAATCATAATGGCCATAAGTATGCCCAAAATGGCGGCAACGGCCGCGATAATTATAAGATTGCGAATGGTGTCCGATGTATAGTCATCAACGCTGATAACCGCATTGGCGAATGTATTGTCCACGGCATCCGATAATGCGTCAAAATATCTTGTTGCGTCGGTTACAATAGAGCCTGCGGCGCGCGTAACTCTTGTCGCCTCGGCAATATCACCAATAAGAG
>JAITMQ010000029.1 GCA_031277225.1 Clostridiales bacterium
GCCTTGGTGAGCTTTTATCTCACCAACAAGCTAATCTAACGCGGACCCCTCCAATTCCTGAAATATCAGTTATAAGTTATCAGTTATCAGTTATCAGTTAAAAACCTTAAAACCGTCTGCGGTATCTGCCGAAGGCTTTAACTCTTTTAACTGATAACTAATAACTGATAACTGATAACTGATATAACCTTTTCCCACTCCAACATGCGATGGTGTGGGCTTATTTGGTATTAACTTGCGTTTCCACAAGGTATCCCAAAGAATAGGGCAGGTTATCCACGTGTTACTCACCCGTCCGCCACTAGCACAGCGCAGAGCGCTGTGCAGTTATCAACTATCAGTTATCAGTTATCAGTTAAAAACCTTAAAACCGTCTGCAGCAATTGCCGGGTTTTAAATCTTTTAACTGATAACTGATAACTGATAACTGATAGTTGATAACTGCACAGCGTTCCACGCTGTGCCCGTTCGACTTGCATGTGTTAGGCACGCCGCCAGCGTTCATCCTGAGCCAGGATCAAACTCTCAAATAAAAATAGATTGTAAAGAGGTCAGATGTCAGATGCGCTGCGCGCTTTCAGAAGTCAGAAAAACCTTCTGACTTCTGACCTCTGAACTCTGAACTCTGAAATTTAACAGGGTTTGGTTAATTCTTGGTCTTTGAAGCTAAAGATTACCAGCCTTGGTCTTTCTGACCTCTGACCTCTTAATCTCTGACTTCTTTTTCGTAATTATTCGGTTTTCAAAGAGCGAGATGGGCCCATAGGAAAGTTCGCAAGAAGGTTCGCAAGAAGATTCCAAACAAGCTTTCTAAAAAGGCACGAAGATTATAATATCACGCCCCGAGATATTTGTCAAGGGTTTTTTTAAAAAAATTTCAAAAAATTTGGGGATTGCTTTTGGGGTGAAAATTGTTTATAATGTAGATGTGGTAAAATACATATCCGGGAGGAGATTATTATGATAAAATTATTTGCGGGTGCTCGTGGTGAGGGCAAGACAAAGCGGCTGATTCGGCTTGCTAATGACCATTTGGATATTACCGACGGTTATATCGTTTTTATTGACGACAATAAGCGCAATATGCACGAAATTCACCGCAACATTCGTTTGGTGGACACATCCGAGTATCCCTTGTCGAATTATCGCGAATTTGTGGCCTTTGTTTATGGAATGATTTCCCAAAACAGAGATATTCAGGAAATTTTTATAGATGGCCTCTGCGGCATCATCGAAGACTTGCCAAATGAAGACCTCGTAACCGTAATGCAAGCCCTGGCAAAACTCAGCGACGACAACGACGTCGAATTCTTCGTAACCCTAAATTGCGACCCGGCCACGCTGCCGGAGCCGGTAAAAGCTTTGATGGTATAATCGCATAAAATAAAGGGTGGCCGTGATTGGCCGCCCTTTTTATGCTATTCAAGAAACGCGGCAAGGGCATAGGTTGATTGCCCTCTAAATTCGAATTCTATTCGGAGCAACCGAACTCCCTCTACGAATACCGATATTTCTGTCGGCAAATCCCCCGACCTTAAATCATGCGTTTGCAACAATACACCATCGCCGATGACGTTAAAAGTTGCATTTCGCATACTCGACCCATCAACGCGCCCGATATGCCCGGTAAGCATCTTATATTGTCCGTCAAGATTATGTAATGAGAATACAGTGGTTGGTGAGGTATTTCCGCCAATCTGCGCATAAGTCATAACATTGCTGAATTGACTACCGCCCATATTGGCAGAATCAAGAGTTCGCACTTGCGTACTATTACTACCAACACGCCCACTATCATGAGCAGGAACAATGAGTGTCAGCGGTAGCCTCTGTCTTGCGAATCTATTCCCCAAATAGGCTGTATTTGTTACGGGGTCAAAATCCACAGGCAGACCCAATATTTCCGCGAGGGCTCTAACGGGCAAAAATGTTCTGCCTTCCATTACGAAGGGCTGACTATCGGTTGCGAATCGCAAAAGTTGTCCGTTGAGATTCACCCTAATTCCATATGTAATCTCACGGGTTAACGTGTTGGCGGTCGCCACCACTCCTATAGACAGCACAATAGTAAACAAAACACCCATTACAAAGAATTTTGCCCTCTCTTTACTTTTTTTCATTTACATCTCTCCTTGTATTTTTTCTTCCATAATATCACAGCAGACAAAAAGTGTCAAGAAAAATTTTGTCATATAAGATAAAAATAATCTAAATAGACAATAAAAATCCCTCACATACATGGATTAAAATTAATCATATGGGAGGGATGGACAATGGAAATCAATTTTGAGAAATTAGCGATGAGAATTAAAGAAGCCCGTCATCGCAAGGGGATTACGCAGGAGAAACTTGCGGCAATGACGGGGCTTTCGCCTAATTTTATTGGGCGGATTGAAAGCAATAATTCGCGGGTTAGTTTGGCCAGCTTGGTTAAGATTTGCATTTGTTTAGACACGAATATGGACTACTTGTTGTCGGATACGATAGAGCTGCCGGACGACGCAATTCTTAATATGACGGCCTTAAACGACACCGAAAAGCGATTTATTGTCAACACAATCAAGGGAATAAAAGAAATCCAAGCCGAGTTGATTTACCGGCTAAAATAAGGTGCTTAGCACACAAACAAGTCCTTCCGCGGAGTCTTGATAGATGGCGTCCAGCTCGCAATCGTCCATGTCGATTGGGGCGTTGTGCTCATAGCTGACGCAACTTCCGCAGGAGGAGCTGACTTTTCTTGGCACGGGCATGATTTTGGCCGCCGCCACGCCCTGCTTTTTCAGGGCTTTAAAATAAGACATTGCGCCGAAATGGCTATGAAATGTCGCAATATATTTATTCATGGGCGCGCGCGATATGCAGCTTAAACATATCACCCTCAATTGTCGTTTCGACGTCAAATCCCTGCTTTTTCGCGTATTCCTCACAATTTCCAAGCGCACCCTTGCCGTCCAGAAGCAGCATAAGCTCGCTTTCGCTTTGCAACGCCTTTTTCAGCATCAACAAAGGCTCGGGGCAGGAAATTCCGCAAGCGTCGATTGTTCTCATCAAGCTCCACCTCTCTGTCTATTTTTGCCAAATGTGTTAAATATTGCAATAAATATCACCACAAGGAAGGCCACGCCAAAACCGACCATTCCATTATTTGTAACCCCTTCCGCAGAAGATGCCATGCCGAAATTATGCGCAAAAGCAGCGCCCGCAACCATTCCAAGCACCGTAATTGCCGAATCCGAATTGCCGCCGCCCGCCAGCACAACCTGCCTAAATGGGCAGCCGCCCAACAAGACCGAACATAGCCCGACCAGCACCATTCCCATGAAATTCCAGAGGCCGTCGGTGTGGGCGACGGGCTGGCCTTCAAAGCCTAGGTTGAAACTGCCCAAAATTAGGTTGCCGACAAGGATTACGATGATGAAGGCGACAAATGCGCCCAGCATGGAAAAATTCCGAAACAGCACAGAATCCCTTATTCCCGCTATAAAGCACAGCCTTGAAATAAAGCCCGCCCCGCCCAAAATCAGGCCGGCGGCCAATGCCACCCACATGGGCGCGCGCAGACTGCCCGGTCCCTGCACCGAAAAATTCAATATGCCGGGGACAATTATTAAAAGGGCGAGCAAAATTAGGGCGACAATGGGGGCTAAAAGCCCGTCGGTTTTCGCCACTTCATATGTACGCTTTAAAGAATAGCCCTTATTAAGGAAGAAAATGCCGCCGAATATGCCTGCGGCAAATCCAAACAGGCCGACAATTGCGTTTAAGTCGCCGCCCGCGATTCTAAGCATCATTCGCGTTGGGCATCCCAAAAAGATTAGCGCGCCAATCATCAAGGCGAAGCCCAGCACAAATCTTGTAATCGGCGCAGAGCCACCCCGTGGCGCAAATTCCTTGCGCGCCATCGAGATTAAGAATGCGCCCAAAACAAGGCCTATGACCTCCGGCCTTAGATATTGCACGGCGGCCGCGCCATGCAGCCCGACGGCCCCTGCGGAATCGCGCAAAAAGCAGGCCGTGCAAAAGCCCATATTTCCGGGATTGCCAAGGGCGACGAGTGCGAGTGATATGATTGCCGCCAAAACTCCAACGAGCGGCATTGCTAGTTTTTTCAGCATTGAATCCCCCATTTCTATTACTATTATAGCAAAATAATCTTGATATTGCAATATCTACTTTTAATTGATATAATTGAAATTATAAGATTAAAGCGAGGTCATCTATGAAGAAAATTTACGCAGACAATGGCTCGACATCCTTTCCTAAAGCGCCCGGCGTGGCTAATGCCGTAAGGGATTTTTTGGATGAAGCGGCCTTTAATATAAATCGCGGCGGTTATGCCGATTCCTATGATATTGCAATGGAAATTTTTGACACGCGGCAGATGCTTTGCGATTTGTTTCGCGCAAAAAGCCCCGCAGAGGTGATTTTTACGCCCGGTGTTACATATTCGATAAATATGGTTCTGCAAGGATTTTTGCGACCCGGCGACCATATTCTTACAACTTCAATGGAACACAATGCCGTCATGCGGCCTTTGCACGCGCTTTCTAAGCGTGGCGTGGCTTATGATGTCGTGAAATGCGCGCGGGATGGCACGCTTGATGCTGATGATTTTATTCCTCTCATTCGAAGCAATACCAAGGCTGTGATTATGTCCCACGCCTCAAATGTATGCGGCACAATTATGCCAATTGAGGCCGTTGCCGAAATTTGCCGAAAAAACGGGCTTCGTTTTATTCTCGATTCGGCGCAGTCGGCGGGCACTTTGGAAATTGACGCAAATTTCATTGATGTTTTGACCTTTACGGGGCATAAGGGGCTTTTAGGGCCGGGCGGAATTGGCGGCTTTGTCGTGAAAAAGGAGTTTGCGGACGAAATTTCGCCGCTTATAGTCGGCGGAACGGGGAGTGCTTCGCATGAAATTGAACAGCCCGAAATTTTGCCGGATAAATTTGAGTCGGGGACTATGAATTTGGCGGGGATTGTTGGGCTTAAGGCTGCGCTGGAATATATTGGCGCAATTGGCGTGAAGGCCATGCATGATAAGAAAATGGAATTGACTACCCAATTCATTTCAGAGCTTGAAGGAATTCAAGACATTAGGATTATCGGAAAAAAAACCACAGCAGCCAGGCTTGCCGTGGTTTCACTAGATTTTCCAAAACATGACAATGCCCTAATAGCCGCCGCCCTCGACGAAAATTTCGGCATAATGACGCGCTGTGGGCTGCATTGCTCACCCATGGCGCATAAAACCCTAAACACCTATCCGCAGGGGACGGTGAGATTCTCCTTCGGGTATTTCAACACGGCGGAAGAAATCAGCTATATTGCGCAATCAATAAAAGAGCAAATGTCGGGGGGATTCCCGCTTTCGCGGGAATGACTGAAGTCGGCGCAAAATGCTCCGCCGTCTTTTTGCGTTTTCGTGTATTTCGTGTGTTTCGTGGTTTATTTTTTTGACCACGAAACACACGAAAGGCACGAAAATTTGCGGCAGTTCATTCCGCCGCCACATCGTCATTCCAAGCTTGAAGCGGAATCCCCCGCCGGGCGCCCGATGGCGGTCGCCCCTACTTGCGTTTCGCAATCTTTGACAAATCCCATTTCCGCCCGAAATTGGATTGCATGGCGGCCTCTGAAATTGTTTCCGCGCGCTTTGCGGCCAGCCGCTCTCTATGCGACATAAGGGCCGGTTTTTGCTCTCCCAATGCCTCTTTTTCTCTTTCCAAAAGCTCGCCCGGAATTTCGTTTATAAAGCGCGAGGGCGGATTGTGCTTGGTTTTGCCGTGTTGCATACGGCGGCCGGCGCAGGTTATATAAAGCCGCCTGCAGGCGCGGGTTATGCCAACATAGCACAGGCGGCGTTCTTCTTCCATTTCCTCTGTCGGCCCGGTGGCGGCTTGAAAGCCCGGAAAAATGCCCTCTTCCATGCCGGGCAGGAAAACGACGGGAAATTCCAGACCCTTAGAAGAGTGCAGGGTCATCAATGAAACCGCATTGTCGCTGTCTTTCAGCGCGTCAATATCGGCAACCAGCGCGACTTCTTCCAGAAACGCCGCCAAATCGGGCGTTTCGTCATAAATTTCCTCGAATTCCGCAACTTTATTCAGCAATTCCGACAAATTTGCGGCGCGGTCTGTGGAGTTTTGGGCATCTTCTTCGGAGATGGCGGCCATATAGCCCGTTTTTTCCAAAAGCCCCTCGGCAAATTCGCTCAGAGAGAGCTCTTTTGCGTCATTGCGCAAATCTTCCATTAAGTCCACAAATTCCCCCACCCGCTTAATTCTCGCGGGATTCGGCGAAAACTCCCCTACCCTTTTTAAGGCATCATAAAATTTTATATCCTGTTTTGCGGCCGCCGCCTCAAAAAATTCCACAGCCGCGTCGCCAATTCCGCGCTTTGGCACATTAATTATGCGCTTAAGCGAAATATCGTCATAGGGATTGTTTACGGCGCGCATATATGCCAGCGCGTCGCGAACCTCGCGCCGCTCATAAAAGCGCGTTCCGCCAAAAATTCTATAGGGAATATTGCGACTGACAAGTTTTTCCTCAATGGCGCGCGATTGGGCATTTGTGCGATAAAGCGCGGCAAAATCCTTGTATTTTGCGCCCGCCGCAACGCCCTTCGAAATTTTATCTACAATATAAGTGGCCTCCGCCGAGTCGCTTTCCGCCCTAAAATATTTGAGATTCGCGCCGGGGTCGGCATCCGTCCATAAATTTTTGCCCTTGCGCCCTTCATTATTGGCAATTACGGCATTTGCCGCCTTCAAAATATTTCCTGTAGAGCGATAATTTTGCTCAAGCTTAATTGTAACCGCCCCGGGAAAATCCTTTTCAAAGCCCAAAATATTGCGAATATCAGCACCCCGCCAGCCATAAATGCTTTGGTCGTCGTCGCCCACAACGCAAATATTGCCATGCCCACCGGCCAAAAGCTGAACAAGCTCATATTGCGCCCTATTTGTATCTTGATATTCATCCACCATTATATAGCGAAAACGATTGGCATATTTCTCCAAAATCTCGGGACGCACCCAAAAAAGCTCCAAGGTCTTTAAAATAATATCATCAAAGTCCAAGGCATTGTTTTTATAGAGATTTTCTTGGTATTTTTTGTAAATGGCGGCGATTTTATCGTCGCGAAAACCGCCCGCCGCCTGCTTCGCAAATTCGTCGGGCCCAACCATTTCATCCTTCGCGCGCCCAATAATCCCAAGCATGGACTTTGGCGGGAATTGCTTGTCATTGATATTAAGCTCTTTAAGCGTGAATTTCATAAGGCGGGTCGCATCATCCACATCATAAATCGTAAAGGCATTGTCATATTCCAAATGATGGATTTCGCGCCGCAAAATGCGCACACAGCAGGCATGAAAGGTTGAAACCCACATTTCATGCGCCCCATGCGGCAAAAGGCTTGCAATGCGCTCTTTCATTTCGCGCGCCGCCCGATTTGTAAATGTAATCGCCAAAATATTATAGGGCGCGGCGAAATTGCTTGCAATATGCGCCATGCGATGCGTCAACACGCGCGTTTTGCCGCTACCCGCCCCGGCAATAAGCAAAAGCGGCCCTTCGGTATGCAAAACCGCCGCCTTCTGCATTGGATTAAGCCCCTCTGTAAAATCTGTCTTCATTATACTCCCCCTCCGGTTTTTAATTACGAATTACGAGTTACGAATTACTAAGCTCGTAATTAGTAATTCGTAATTAGTAATTCCTGGGCGGTTGATAGACCACCATAACATCATAAATTGATTGCACTATCGCTTCTGCTGCCCGCATACGAAAGTTCGGGCAGGCAAGGCGCGCCGCCCCGTCGGGCGCGTCCATAAATTCAATTTCTAAGAGCACCGCCGGAATTTGCGTGGAATTCAGCACTTGAATTCCGGGGCGATGGACTAAACCGCGGTCAATTGTTCCCAGCGCATAGACCAAATTGTCTTGGAAAATTTGCGCCATATCCCGCGAATTAAAGCCAAGCTCGGTCTCGGCAGGATGGATGGCATAAAGGGTTTCCGTGCCCGTCGCCCTTGAATTTGCGGCATTTGCATGAACCGACACAAAAATGTCCGCAATATCATTGGCCATGGCCGCCCTATGCGAATTCGCAACGGTTTTATCGGTATATCTCGTGGTATAGACCTTCACAATGCCGTCGCGATGCAATATATCCAGCACCATTAGGCTAATTTCCAGCACAAGGTCCGATTCGCGAACGCCGTGGTGAACAGCGCCGGGTGCTGCGCCGCCGTGGCCGGGGTCAAGCAGCACAATAAACGGATGGGTTTCGCGCGGGTTTACCGCACGAATGTGAATATACCATTCGTCTTGAGTGATAATCAAGGCCTTAATTCGGTTGGTATGTAAAATTATGGATGTAGAGTACTCTTCGGTTACAATTTCGATATAATTCAACGGCCCCTCACGAATCCAATACATTCCATAGCCATAAAATTCCGAAAAATCGCCCGGCAGGGTCAGAATATGCCGCAGTAGCAAATATTCGTCAAAATGCGCAATTTGGGACATATCAAGGCCGGGCGGCCGCCTGATTGACGTGATGCCCGACTCGGCATTGTGGTAAATATTGCGATATGTCGGCTCGCTAAGGTGAATTGTAACCGTGGCGGCCTCGTGGTCATGTTCTACCGTAAAAGACACCGCACGGGCCAAATCCACCACAATCCGCGAAGTAGACCCGTCAAATTGCCCATGGCGCACCCCCGCCGCAAGCACCCCGCCGCCCAAAACCCCGTCAAAGGCCATGCGCGAATTGGGCAAATCCACCACGAGGCGCGGCGGCTCGCTTAGCAGGAAAATGTCGGTGCAGGGGGTTGTAATCCCTTGAATTACAAGGCTTTCAAGGCCATTATAGGCGAAGGTGGGGCTGAAGCTTATGTCCGTAATTTGATTCGGCTCAAAGGTAACCACGACATGGCGGCGGTCATAGGACAGGGCCACGCGATAAACCACGGGGGCTTGCAGGTCAAAGACCACCCGCGCCACGGTTGCGCCGTGAATATAATTATGCCCCGTGCGAATATTCGTCAAAAAGTCGTTATTAATGGCGTGAATACTTGGCGCGAAGGCCGCGCGGGCATTGAAAATGTCGACTCTCAGCCGCCCGTCGTCGTGCATATACCATTCCACCGAGGTTATGCGCGACGTGGCAGAAATTGTAAATTGCGTGCGCTCGTCATTCCAAGTAATGGAATTTGCCGTGGTTAGGGCATTGCTTTCGCTTGGAATCGGCGCAGAATTGTCGGTTGACAATTCGGCAAAATTCACTCCTTCATGAGGTCGCCCTTCGGGTTCATAATCTTCGATTAGGTCTTCTTCGTAATGATGCGCATTGGGCGTTTCATTCGGAATTTCGCCCGGCGTTTCGGGAATATGACCCGGCGAGGTTAGATGAACAATGGAATTTTCATTGTCCCAACCGACCTCAAAGCCCATGGCCGCCGCCACAAAGGACAAAGGAACCATGGTTCGGTCGTTAATAATTTGCGGCGCAACATCCATTAAGAAAGTCCGCCCGTCGGACAAAAAGTCGTATTGCCCAATATGCATAACGATTAAATTATCGCCATGCACAATCATAATGCGGCTTTGCTCGGCATGAAAATCCACAATTGCGCCCACATATTCAAAGACATGGCGAACGGGCACAAATGTTCGATTTTGCACAATTACGGGTGAAACATCCATGACGGGCATTGGGCGGCCGTCAATATTAAGGCTGACGAGGCGGCCGCCTTCAAGGCTTTGAGCCAGAGCGGAGCTCTGCGCACCTATCAAAACAAAACAAAAAAACGCCGTATATATCAATAAAACCAGCATATTTCTAAACTTTTTCGGCATAACATCCCTCCATCTACACAAAACGCCCCTATATTATAACACAAAGGCAATCCATATGCAAGATTTTGTCGAGATGTTACCAAAATGTAATATGTGGCAGGGTTTTTGCTTTACAACCCCCGGAACTTATGATAAAATTTAGGAAAAGGAAGGGGTGTTGAAATGGTTGCTATAGGCGAAAGGCTGAATTCCTTAGATGCTTCCGAGCTTTATCCCGACAAATACGTGGTTTTAACCAATTTAGAGGGGATAGGAAGCGAAGAATTGGTAGGCGAAGTCATATTTGTTTCGGACAATTTGCTCGAAGCCAGCAAATATGCCAACAATCTCTTTAAGTCGTCTGCGGTTATAGATGGTATAGACTTGCAAACGCCGAGATTGGGGGGTATTCAACTCAATTCGTCATTCCCGCGAAGGCGGGAATCCCCTCTTTAGTGTGCAGGTAACGGGGGATTCCCGCTTTCGCGGGAATGACGATACCGGGGGATTCCCCTTTCGCGGGAATGACCCTTCATCACAGAATCATCCTAAAAATTGAACCCATTTGCGGGATTAGGTTGTTTACTACAAAGCGCGCCAGCACGAAGATTGACCCGGCATAGCAGGCTATTGAGGTTATTTTGGAGAAAAATGGCATTTTTTCGGCATCTATCAGCATATTCATAATCATATGTAAACAGCCGATTAAAAAAAGCTCGGCCAGCAGGGTTACAACTTGATTCATTACAATTCCTCCTTGCAAAATCTAATTGTTTATGGTAAAATCTTGTACATAGTTTATATTATGAAGGGAGATTGAAATTATGAGGAAAAGCACCAAGCTTTTGCTGGCTTTGGGGGCGGCCGTGGCCACGCCCATTATTATCAACCACACAATCAGCAAAAAAGCCGCACAGCGCATCACAAAGCGCGAAAATGAAAGCATTTACAATTGGGAATATGGCGACATTCGTTATTTGACTGCGGGCGAGGGCGCGCCGCTTTTGCTGATTCATGGCATATATCCGGGCGCGGGTGCGCTGGAATTTAAGGCGGTTATTGACAAGTTCGCCCAAGACTACAAGGTCTATGCCTTGGATTTGTTGGGCTTTGGCTATTCGGACAAGCCCAATATAAGCTATTCGACATATCTTTATGTGCGGCTTATTAAGGATTTTATCGACGATATTATAGGCGCGCCCGTAACGGCCGCCGCCTCGCTGCACTCGGCCGCCGCTTTGGCCAATTGCGCCAAGCTTAATCCCGACGATTTCACGAAAATCGTGCTGATTTCGCCCACGGGTACAACGGAATATGTGGAAATGGCCACGGATGTGGAAGGCCACGCCAAAAAGCTCTTTGAAAGCCCAATTGCGGGCACAAGTTTTTACCATGCACTAACCTCTAAGCGCGCACTGGAAAATATTTTTGAATATGAGGGCCTGGCGGCAACGCCCGACGCGCAAACTCTGGACGAATTCTATCTTTCGGCCCATGCCGAGGGCGTTGGCGGCAAATATCCCATAGCCGCCCTAATTGCCAAATTTTTCAACACCGATATTAAGAAAACCTTGGAAGAACTTGCCATTCCTTACCATATAATAACAGGCGACGAAGCCCCCTGCAACAATAATTTCATCCATTGGAAGGGTCTGGGCGAAGAAACCGCCACATCACTAATAGAAGGCGCGCAACTTCTGCCCCATATGGACAAGCCCGAAGAATTCTACAATCTCGTTAAGGAATTGCTGCAATAGCACCTAGAGTATGAGATAAAAGTTTGTGATATTAATCATGAAGCTACAAAATGCCGACTTCAGTCGGCATAACCGGCTGCGAGTAAGACGGGCAATCGCCTCATTTATGGGGAGGAAAGTCCGGGCTCCACAGGGCACAGGGGAATGTTGAAAAATTCTCTGAAGCGCGGTTTTGAATGTCAATATGCACCACATTGCATTCAAAACCGCGCTTAAGAGCAAATTTTTCAGCATTCCCCGACGGACGCCTGATAACACCAGGCGGAGGCGACTCCAGGGAAAGTGCAACAGAAATAAACCGCCGACTTTTTCCGGCCGCAGGTCGGAAGAATGGGTCGGTAAGGGTGGAAAGGTGGGGTAAGAGCCCACCGCGCGGCAGGCGACTGCTGCGGCACATGTAAACCCCGTCCGGAGCAAGGTGAAAACGCAAAGGTGGCCCGCTTGTTTTCAAGACCGCAAGAGCCATGTCGGCGACGCATGGCCAAGATAGATGATTGTCCACGACAGAACCCGGCTTACAGTCTTGCTCGCTCCCGCCTTGTGCGGGATTTTTATTGCTATTGACAGGGGCTCAATTTTATGATAATCTATGCTTATAGGAATTAATTTCAATTAAGGAGGAATTACTATGGCATTTATTGGAAAAAAAGTCGAACCATTTCGGGTGCAGGCCTATTACAATGGGGCAATTGTGCCTATAACAGAAGCCGATTTGCTTGGCAAATGGTCGGTGCTGTTTTTTTATCCGGCGGACTTCACATTTGTCTGACCGACAGAACTTGGGAATCTGGCAGATTCTTATGGCGATTTTAAAGCACTTGATTGTGAAATTTATTCGGTGTCCACGGACACGCATTTTACGCATAAGGCCTGGGCCGAGACTTCGGACACCATTGCGAAGGTTAAATTCCCCATGCTGGCCGACCCCACGCATAAATTGGCGCGGGATTTCGGGGTTTTGCTCGAAGATGAAGGAATTGCGCTTAGGGGCAGTTTTATCATAAATCCGCAGGGCGAAATCGTTGCCTACGAAGTTCACCGAAATGATATTGGCAGGTCTTGCGAAGAATTGATACGCAAGGTGCAGGCGGCGCAATTTGTGTCGTTTAATGTCGGAAAAGTCCTCCCGGCCGAATGGAAGCCCGGAAAAGAAGCAATTACGCTGCCATGAATTAATGAGAAAGATAAGGCGCGGAATCCCCAAACTGCCGTCATTCCCGCTCATCAAAAAGGGAATGATACTGGGCAGGGGCGCGGCACGAACGTCGGCGCCCCAGCCCAGTTGGGCGCGAAG
>JAITMQ010000064.1 GCA_031277225.1 Clostridiales bacterium
GTGAATTTCGGGCGTGGCATAAATTACTGCGGGGAAAAAGGCTACACAAAGAATGAATCCGATTGCTACTCTAAGTATTCTCATCCGGCCACCCCGCTTCCTTTTTCGATTATAACATATTTTTAGTTTCGAGCAAATAGGATTTTATTCTTTAAATCAAAAAGTTTTTTCGATAAATCAACGGGCATAATATGCGGATTCACAAGGCGGCGATATTCCTCCCAAAGCCCGTCCTGCTGGGCGGCGCAATAGTCGCGGATTTCGGCTATTGGCGCGGCCTCGCTCACGCGCTTGCCGCCGCTGATAATCGGAATCAGCATCTCTTTGGAGTAAAATTCCCCCGCCCTAAGATTCATGGTTTTCCACGGGGCTTTAGGGTCAAAAAGGCTTAAATCCTTGCTGTCGTCCGGCTTCTCGTCCGCCAGGGTAACCAAATCCGCCTTAATTTTATGCGATTCGCTGTCGAAAATTCTGTAAATCTTCTTAATCCCCGGCGTTGTAACCTTTTCCGGATTGTCCGAAAATTTCATGCGCGGGCGCATTTCGCCGCCTTCTTCAATGGCGCAAAGCTTGTACACCCCGCCCAAAGCGGGCGCGTCCCGCGAAGTAATCATCCGCGTGCCCACGCCCCACATATCAACGCGCGCGCCCTGCAATTTCAGCGACTGAATCAAATTCTCGTCCAAATCGCCCGAAGCGGTGATTTTTGCGGCCTCATGCCCCTCCTCGTCCAAAATTCGCCGCGCAATTTTTGAAAGATAGGCAAAATCGCCGGAATCAAGGCGAATTCCGTAATTATTAAGCGTTTTGCCCGCGCTTTTAATTTCGTTAAAAACCCTTATAGCATTGGGCAGGCCGGAATTTATTGTGTCATAGGTGTCCACCAAAAATATGATTTTGTCGGGAAAGGCGGCGGCATAATGCCTAAAAGCCTCAAGTTCGTTCTCAAACGAAAGAATCCAGGAATGAGAATGAGTTCCGCGCAGAGGCAGACCAAATTTTTGGCCCGCCAGAACATTTGAAGTGGCCGCACAGCCGCCTATATAGGCCGCGCGCGCGCCATAAAGCCCCGCGTCGGGCCCTTGCGCGCGCCTTAGGCCAAATTCCAAAACATCGTCGCCGGCCGCCGCATAACAGACGCGCGCGGCCTTGGTTGCAATCAGCGATTGATGATTAATTATCGTAAGCAGGGCCGTTTCGACAAAATGCCCCTGAATTAGCGGCGCATCGACTATAACCAGCGGTTCGCCCGGAAAACAGACAGAACCCTCGCGCATGGCCGAAACCGAGCCTGTGAAGCGAAATTCGCGCAAGAACTCCAGAAAATCCTCGTCAAAATGCTCTAAAGAGCGCAGGAAATCAATATCCTTGCCGCCAAAACTAAGCCCTTGCAGATATTCGACAAATTGCTCCAACCCCGCAAAGATTGTAAAGCCCGAACCGCCCGGATTTTCACGAATGAACATCTCAAAAACAGCCCGCCGCCCGCCCTGCCCGGCCCTAAAATAGCCCTGCATCATGGCGAATTGGTAAAAGTCCGATAACATACTTCGACCCATAAAATCACCTTAAAAAATTATTCTCTAATATAATAACATTTGTCATTTACAAGGTCAATAGCTATATGTTATAATTAAAAATATGGGGATTCCCGCTTTCGCGGGAATGACGTAAGGAGGTAGGACATGGGTACTTTGTTTTTTATCGCTTTAGGCGTGGGTGCGGGATTTGTGGTGCTTACTTTGGTGCTGGGGCAGGCTTTTGGGGCTTTTAGCATTGATTTTGATACGGGCGGCGCAAGCCCCTTTAAGCCCATTTTTATCGCGCTGTTTTTGACGGCATTTGGCGGATTGGGCTTGATTTTCTATCCTTGGACGGGGCCGTGGCTTGCCGCCGTAATCGGTGCTGTGGGCGGCTTTGGGCTGACTTATGTCATCTTGCGCTATATTCTGATTCCGCTGAAACGCTGGCAAAATACGACAACGCACGAGAAGCAGAGCATGGTTGGCAAAACGGCGAAGGTAACCGAAAGCATTTTGCAGGGCGGCTATGGGAAGATTACCTATACGGTTAACGACAAAATTGTGTCGGGGCCCGCCAAAAGTGAGGATGGCACGCCGATTGAGCGCAATACCGAGGTGGATATTATCTATATCGAAAGAAATACTTATTTTGTTAGAACTAAAAATAAATATACAAACTAAGGGGATTCCCGCTTTTGCGGGAATGACGTAAAAGGAGGAAAAAATTTATGCCGGAATGGTTAACGGGCGAAAATATCGCCATCATTGGCATCATACTTGGCATTGCCTTTTTGGTGCTGATTATTTTTGTGTCTTTTTGGAAAAAGGTGCCGCAGGACAAGGCCATGATTGTAACAGGGCTTAAAAAGCGCGTCATCTCAGGCGGCGGTGGCTTTGTCATCCCAATTTTTGAGCGCACGGACAAGATTTCGCTTGAAAATATGAAAATCGAGGTGCGAATTGGCGGGGCAATGACCAGTCAAGGCGTGGCGATTAGTGCTGACGGTGTCGCCGTTATCAAGATTAAGAGCGACAAAGAGTCGATTTTGGCGGCCATGGAGCAATTTAATCGCGGAAGCGAGGCGCGCACAATTGGCGTTATTGAGGAAATTTCGCGCTATGTGCTTGAGGGCAAATTGAGGGAAATCATCTCAAAGCTGACGGTTGAGGAAATTTATCGCGACCGTGAAAAATTCGCCAGCGAAGTGCAGGGAACGGCCGCACAAGACCTTACGGAAATGGGTCTGGAGATTAAGGCCTTTACAATTCGCGATATTTCCGACGAAAACGGCTATTTGGCCGCACTCGGTAAAAAGCGCATTTCCGAGGTTAAGCGCGATGCGCAAATTGCCGAAGCCGAGGCCGCCAAGGAAACCAAAATTCGCACCGCAGAGGCCAGTCGCCTTGGCGAGGAGGCGCGTCTTATCGCCGAAACGCAGGTCGCTGAGGCCATGAAGACCAAAGAGCTGAATGTGCAGGCCTTCCGTAAGGAGCAGGAGACATCGAAGGCGGTGTCCGACTTGGCCTATGACATTGAGTCCAACAAGACCCAAAAAGAGGTTGTTGAAACGAAGATGCAGGTTGAAATTATTCAAAAGCAAAAGGAAATTCAGCTTGCCGAACAAGAGGCCATCCGCAAGGAAAAAGAGCTTGAGATGCAGGAGAAGCTTCTCCAGACCAAGAAGAAAATTACATACATTGCCAACCCGGTACCCAAGTCAATTGAAATTATGGAAGTCGTTTCAGTTTCGGAATTGGCAAAGAAAATGAATCTGAAAGC
>JAITMQ010000066.1 GCA_031277225.1 Clostridiales bacterium
TCATCCAAAGCTTCAGCTTTGGATGACTAAATGGCGCTGTGCGTGAAGGAGACGATTGCTCCTAAGGGGATTTCGGTTACTGAGCCCAAAATATTGCCCCAACCGCCGCCGTGGCCAAATCTTCCGCCACAACCGCCGCCCCAAGAGCCACCCCAGCCGCCGCCCCAAGGGCCGCCGCCAAAGTCGTCAAAGCCGGTGCAAGCACTGCCCAAAGGGCAAGCAGGCGCCGCGCCTACGCGCGTAATCAGCTTTACCGTGCAGTCGTCAACACAGGCCAAAATGCCCGTGAAGCCGGAGCCGGAAAGGCCGCCGGATGCTGTGAAGATTGTTACGGTTCTGCCGACAAAGCGAGCCAAATCGACTGTAAGACATCTGTTATCCATTCTGTGATTCATAGTATTCCTCCTTCCGGGGTAAAACCCCATTTGATTCATACTATGAAGGCTTGTAAGAATGTGTTACAAGCCGAAATTTTCCAGCAGTTCTTTTGTCATGCCGTATAACCTCTCGGCATTTTCGGGGCTATATGTGGGCTTGGCAAGGCTTAGCGGCTTGCGCTGGCGATAGGCCGCCAAAGGTGCTTCGGGCGGGTTTTCAAGCAATTCCGAAATTATAGCCGCCGCTTGTTCGATTGATTTTCCCATGATTTTATAGATAAATTTCATAGCCACACCTGAAAACTCCATCATTCCGGGCGTTTTAACCGCCATTGGATTGTAAAGAATATACTTTATTTTGCTAACTTTGTCATTTTTTGCAAAAGCAACCGCCGACAAATCGTTAAGTCGGCTGCCGTGCATCATCACTTTTTGCGGGACAAAGCTATTTTTATGCTGCAAATCGTCCCAATTGACCGCCCCACCCATGCCTGTGCCGCAAATATTCAAAATAGCAGGATTTTCGGCCGCCTCCAAGCTTTCCTTGAGGCCATGGCTGAGAATGAAGCGGCTTAGATAATCCAGCGCGAAGGAGAATTCGAATCCTTCCGCGGTTTCGATATATTCTTTGCAATGCCGTGAAGCGCAAAAAATCAGCATGTCCACGACAGGAAAGCGCGCCTTAATCTCGTTAACAACACGCAAATTTTCGCTAACCAAGCTCAAATCGGCCTGAATATACACGGCCGATTCGGGGAAATCGGCGGCAACTTTGGCCGAACTGCCAATGGCAATCACCCGCTCCCCCACCTTCGCAAAATTCGCGGCAATACCCCTTCCCAACCCGCTTGCGCCGCCGGTTATAACAATCGTTCTCATAACTTCCTCCTTTTTCTTGACAATTCGTTAACTTTATTGTATCATGTCAATATAATTTGTAAAGTAGGCAAAAATATTTAAGTTGGTTTACTAAAGTAAAGTGAGGTTGAATGTGATGAATCCCTTGGATGATAAAATTTGTGTGCAGGCGATTAAGAAAATTATGGAGATTTTTGGCGGCAAGTGGTCGTTTCAAATTCTCGGCGAATTGCACACCGGGGCAAAACGCTTTAACGAACTTGGCAGGAATTTGGGAATCAGCACAAAATCGCTGTCGGATGCGCTAAAAAACCTTGAAGCAAACGGCGTAGTCATCCGCACCGTGATTCCGACTACTCCCGTTACCGTTGAATATTCAATCACCAGCAAAGGCCGCGACTTTGAGCGTGTTTTTTACGAAATGAGGGAATGGGGGAAGAAATGGCTTGTTTAGCTAGGCGTGGCGAGTGATTTTAGGGGGCTGAATTGGAATGAACCGCTACGGGAAATGGTTGCGGAGTTTTACGCAAAGATTCGGCGTATTTGCTTAGGGTGATGCACAACCACGGTGCGGTCATTCCAGCCGGGGGCGGATTTTTCAATTTCCTCTGCGGGTAAAAATTCGCCGTTGAGCACCTGCTCACGCACAAGCACCACAGGGGCAACAAGGTATCTTGTGCCATCTATGGTTTCATGCCGCAGGTTAAGGCGTTCGTTTGTTCTCATCTGCCGATTCACTCATTTAGACCTCCTTTGCAATAAAAAACCGCGCATTGCGCGGCAATTGTCAATCATTCATTTTCGTTATCAAGCATATCCATAAGTTTTGCGGCGGTAAATTCTGCCGCGTTTAACCTTTTTTCAACAAAACCTGCATCTCCATTCTCCTCTTTTTCAACTTCATCTTCAATTATTTGGGCGCATATAGCAAGAGCCCGCCTTCTAAATTCACTTTTGTCAATACCTGCCTCAACACTCTGTACAGATACCCCTAACTCTTGAGCCAGAAATTTCACTTTTTCATTGTCAAGCATGTTTTCCGCCCTCCTTTGCACCTATTACGGTTATCACATTTCCATTATTGCCTAACAAGACCCTATTGCCGTTGAGCTGATAAAATCTGCTTCCTTCACTATTTCCGGGATAATTCGTATTAGCATTTTCCAAAATATTCGCTATATCATCAGGCAAAAAATTTCGCTCCTTAACTCTTTTGCACACGTGATTGGATAGCGTTTTAACAACTTTGCCTTCATTCGTTATAAGGCCATTGAGTTTTTCATTGTATTCACTTAATGGAGTTTTGGAAACTTTGCATGGCCTACAACCGTCTTCCGAATTATAGAATTTTTTACAATCCTTACATTGCTCTGAATTAATTATAACATAACCCCGCGCAAAAGTCAAGTTTTTTCCGGAATTTATAGCATAAACCCCAAACCCTTGGTCGATATAATCGGTAAAAACATCTTCAAATGCAGACCCCAGTCTTTCAAAAAGCCTTTGCGAACCGGGATTGTCAGGCGCAGCGTAAACATTGTCATATTTGCTTGCAATATCTTTTTTGAAAGAGAATTTACAAAATTTCGTGGCCTTCGTGCCTTTCGTGGTAAAAAATAACCACGAAAAACACGAAGGCCACGAAAATGCTTTGCGGCGGCCTTTAGGCCGCCCCTGCCCTTCCCGCGAAGCGGAAATCCCCTTCTAGGTTAAGTCGCTCTCTTTCCCCGAAAACCTCTTTATCGGCAAATGGCAAGGGTGCAGCAAAACACCCCTCGTCGTGTTGTTGCCCGCCACTATAAAAGCCAGAGCGAAGCTCTGCGCCACCCGGGTTCGCCTAATAATAGGACAGGGGCGGCCTTTAGGCCGCCCCTGTCCGGGCGCGCGCTTCGCGCGCGCCCGAATCTCGCCAATTAAACCTTAGAAAAATCCGTTTCGGGATATTTGGCATAATATTCCTCGGCCTTTTCCCAATTAATTACATTAAAGAAATTGTCGATATACTCGGGGCGGCGGTTTTGCCGCAGAAGATAATAGGCATGTTCCCACACGTCAAGATTGATGACGGGGGTTAAGCCATCGGGAAAACAATCCTATGTGTTATAAACGCAAATAAGCCAAAGGATTTTTACACTAATAGCGATGTTGGCGTTGGAATAAATATTGAAAATTGCGACAAACACCATATATTCCCAAGGGCAAAATACCCAATGTATGGAAAACTTATTGACTCTGTTTTTAATATGACATTCTTAACAAAAAAGTCAAATCAATTTATTAAGGATAAAGCAACCAAAGAATATTTTAAAGAATTAGCTGATGTGCTGAATATAAATGAGGAAAGCATGAAGTCAATTTTTTCAGACCATTTTATTAATGATAGTGCATTTGATGCGTTCATTGAAGAGAGGTTTGAGGACTTCTTAAAAATAAGGGCTGAGGAAATAAAAAATTATTTGAAAATCAAAGTCGGCCTCGATATTGATGACATAGATGTCAAATTTGTTGATAGTGTAACAGATGAAGATTTAGAAGAAGATTCAGAAGATTGATGATTTTGTCGGCGGAATAAAACCCTGGTGCTGATTACAGCACCAGGGTTTTTCTTAGGCTTATCAAGGTTTCCAAGGCCGGGGCAAAGTCCATGTCTTCAATTTGGTTAATTAGCTCTTCGGTTTGGGGGATATTTTTTAATTCTTCGCATAGGCTTAGCGCGTCAAAATTGCCGGATTTTAGCAGCGGCTCCAGCTTGTCAAAAATTGTCGTTGTTTCGGCGGCATCCAGCGGCGCATGTTCATGCGCATCCGCCACCTGCGGGTATCTTTTTGCAATTGTGCTAAGCACATGCTCAACCTCGACAATAAGCTCCTCAATAATGTCGGCGGGCTTGTTTTCCTTGCCAAAGGCCTCCTCGGCCTTGGCCGCAATGTCCACCAAGGCATTTTCATTAATCAGCCCCGCAAGCCCCTTAATCGTATGCGCCAGCAAATAGGCATGTTTAATATCGTCGCTTTCGAGGGCATTTTTAAGCTCCGCCACGAAATTTTTCTGGCTTCGGCCAAATTCTTTGCAGAGAATGTCGTAAAGTTCTGTCGAAGAAACGCTGTCATTAAGGGCTGCGCTGTCAAGCACGGCATTTGCGGCCTGCAGGCGCGCCTTTTCAACCACCTCGGGCGGCTGCACATCCCGCACAAGCTTGTTAAGCACAATATTTAGGCGGCGAATGTCAATTGGCTTTGAGATAAATTCATCAAAACCATTTTTCAAAAATACATTGGACTGCCCAACCAAGGCATTGGCCGTCAGCGCGACTATCGGCTTTTTATAGCCCATTTTGCGCAATCGCCTCGTCGTTTCCATGCCGTCCATCTGCGGCATCATATGGTCCATAAAAATAATATCATATTCATTGCCCGCGGCCACCTTGTCGATGGCCTCAAAGCCGCTTTCAGCCGAGTCAATTTGCAGGGAATAGGCCGCCATAAGCCCGCGAGCCACATAAATATTCATCTCTACATCGTCCACAATCAAAACCTTGCCATATGGCATATGCTCCTGCGTGATTTTAACGCGCTTCATTTGCACGCGACTTGTGGCGTGGAATCTGCTTAACGATTCGGCGGTTTGCTTGCCGATTTTCTCATCCCCGACCATTTCTTGCGGCAAATAAATCGTAAAGGTCGAACCCACGCCGGGTTCGCTTTCCACGTCAATAGTTCCGCCCATAAGGGCAATCATATTGCCCGTAATGCTCATGCCAAGCCCCGTTCCCTCAACAAATTGATTTTCTTCGACATTAAAGCGCGAATAGGCATCAAAAAGGGTGTCCAATTGTTCGGGCGTCATACCCTGGCCTGTGTCGTTGACGCTTACGCGCAAAACAGCCATGCCGCCCTCAAGCTCTTCTTCAATGTCAACAGACATTTTAACCTTGCCTTTTTCCGTATATTTAAAGGCATTTGACAAAATATTGTTCAGAATTTGTTTAAGGCGCAATTCGTCGCCAAGCATATATGCGGGCATTTCCGCGTCCACAAAAACCTCGAATTCAATGGGCTTACTTTCAATGCGCATAAGATTCAGCACAATTGTGTCATTAATCATGCTGGCAATTTCGTATTTTTCCGTAACAAATTCCATTTCGCCCGCCTCAACCTTGGACAAGTCCAAAATATCGTTGATAATGCAAAGCAACATATCGCCGGAAACATAAATTTTTTCAAGGGCCTCTCTCATTTGCGTGCTGAGATTTGGCTTTTGCAATTCAATTTCCGTAATGCCCAAAATGGCATTCATAGGCGTGCGAATTTCATGGCTCATTGTGGCCAAAAAGCGGCTTTTCGCTTGATTATTCGCAATGGAAATTTCCATTTCCTCGCGCTGTCGAATAGCCTCATTCATGACTTCAACAAATTTGTCTGCAAAATTATTTATACTTTGAATTACTTCTCTAAACGAGCCGCTGTATTTTTCGACATCAACCCTATATTCAATATCGCCATTCACGGCCAATTCATGGTAAAAACGCGACAAATCTTCCATAACATTGGCCATAATGCTGAGATTTTGGTCAAATTCTTCGCTGATTTCGTTAAGGCCGAAGGAATCGTCCCTATAGCCGCCCACAATAAGCCCCTCGCCGCGCGCAAGCGCCGCCGAAGCCCCCCTAAACTCTGAAACAGAGTGGGCAATTGCGGTCTTAATCAGGCGCGAAACATAGGCAAGCACCAAAACGGAAAGCAAAACAAGTGCCACGGAGGCCGTAATCATAACCACCGTGGATAGGGTGTTTACGGCGGAATTTATATTCGAGGCATAGACAACGCTTACCATAAGCCAGTCCGAGGCCTCCAGCTGTCTGGACAGGATATAGGCGGGAATGCCGTCTTGGGTTACAAAGCGGGTGAAATTTTCATAGGCCAAAATATTCGGCAAAACATCGGCATAGACTTCAAAATCGCGAAGATACATAAGCGGCACGTCGGCGGCATAGGCCACGGCGGGATGGGAAATTATGGCGGAATCTTCTGCAATTAAGAAGACATAGCCGCCACCCTCAATTTCAAAATTGCCCATCATTTCAAGGACGGAATCGAGAATTATTGTAAAGGACACAACACCCTCGGAGCCGTCAAGATATGTAACGGTGCGAGATGTGGATGTGGCCCAGGTTTGCTCTACAATTGACCAAAAGGGGTTTTGCACGGCGATTTGGCCGGGAATGGCGCGCGCCGCCGTATACCATGGGCGCGTAAATAATTCCCATTCGTCGGGCAGACCCCCATAAACCGAGGAAATTGCATTGCCTTCGGCGGTGAAGCTAAAAAAGCTTATGGCAATTTCGTCATAATCCCGCACAAAGGCGGCGGGCACGTCCGCCAAAGCCTCGCGCGGCACATTTTCCGCCATAACAACCATGGATTCAATTAAACTTTTAAAGTGATTTAGCCAGTCATCTATATTCCTCGACATTAAGATATTGTTTTGGTCGAAATTTTCCTGCACCTGCTCAACAATCATACCGCGGACGAAAGTGTTGATGGCGACAAATAAAGCAAGCAAGCAAAGCACCGACAATACGGCAATGCTAAGCGCAATTTTAGATGATAATCGAAATTTCCTTCCCATATCAGCCTCCCAACTTAAGTGATAATCTTTATTATAACATAAAATTAAATGGTTTTCAAGCTATAATTCTTTTGACTTTAAAATGCGAATGGATAGGGCGAGAAATAGCGCAATTGTGGCGATTGCCGCGACTATATTCGCCCAAAGCCAGCTTGCGTGATAGCCCGCCGTTGTAATTTCCGCCGCGCGGGCGGAAACGGTATAGGGAAAGGCCTCGCGAATTCGCGGCAGCGCGCTGATTATAGCCATGGCCATAAAGCCCAAAAAGCCGAATGCCGCCGCCGTCAGCGTGGATTTTGCAAGGGTAGAGCTTAGTATGATTAGCGACAGAATCAGCATACAAAACAGCCAATAGACCAAAAAGCCGAAAATTAGGTTATTGGCGGCTGCGCCTTCGCCAAAAAGTGCCAGCGTCAGGCTGTGATTTATTATGACGGAAGCGAGCAGGACAACGAAAATTACAAGAGAAAGCACCATAAATTTTGAGAGTATGAAATTGGTGTGTCCAAGGCCTTTAACCATCATGAGGGCGGCCGTGCCTCGGCGTTTTTCGCCCGAAACCACGCCCATGGTTATAAGTATTAAAGTTATCATGCCAATTTGGTTTAAATTTCCAAAAAATTGTAAATAGGCATCGCGCCAATGGGGTGGGGGAGTTGCGATTAGTCCTGCCTGCTCGGGCGGCAGCAACATGGCTATAAATTCGTTTAAATAGCGGCTTAAAAGCGGGCTTACAACCGCAAAAAACAAGAATATGGCCGCCAAAATCAAAAGACGGCTGTTGCGCCAGGCTTCTAATAATTCTTTTCCGGAAAAAACTAAAAATTTATTCATCGCGGGTAACCTCATAAAAAATGTCGTCCAAAGTCGGAGCGTGGATGCCGAAGCTTCTAAAGGGCAGGCCTATGTCGGACAAGGCATTTGCGGCTATTTTGCTGAGCGCGTCCGGGGCATAAATCTCCGAACGGACAAGCAGCTGAAGCGGGTCATTTTCGTTGATTTCAACATTCAAATCCCCGTTTTTAGCCCTTAAAGCCGCCTCAAATGCGCCGCAGGCTTCGCCATCATAGAAGCAGATTTTGGCCATATCCTTCGCGAACAGCTTTTTCAGCTCTTCAAGCGACTTTTGCACACGAATTTGGCCTTTTTCGATAATAATAATATAATTGCAAATATTTTCCACATCCGACAGTATATGAGTAGAAAATACCACCGTTGTGCCGGTTAACGAGCCTATAATGTCCATAATTTCGCGCCGCCCCTGCGGGTCAAGCGCGGAAATGGGTTCGTCCATAAAAATTACGGGCGGGGAATTTATCAAGGCTTGGGCAATGCCCAGCCGCTGGCGCATACCGCGCGAAAAGCCGCCAATTCGGGTTTTAACGCCAAAAAGCCCAACCTGTTTTAAAAGTTCTTCAACATGATGTTTTTGCTCATTTTCGGACACTCCGCATAGCTTCGCAGAAAGCTCCAAAAACTCGCTACCCGTCATATAGCCGTAAAAGCCGGGAACATCAGGCAAATAACCCACCCGGCGTATGCCGCGCCCAAAGCCCTGCCGTTCGCCCATGATGGCAAATTCGCCCGCAGTAGGGCGCATAAGCTGGGTCAACATTTTAATGGTCGTTGTCTTTCCCGCCCCATTTTTGCCCAAAAACCCGCAAATCGCGCCGCGCGGCACTTTAATATTT
>JAITMQ010000071.1 GCA_031277225.1 Clostridiales bacterium
TTTGGCAAGATTCCGCTACCTTCCGTTGTGCAATTTCGGCCTTAGGATTCAAACTTTGGCAATAGTCTACAAGTTCGCGAAGGATTTTGGCGGAAATTTCTTCGGGCAGCAATTTTTCGCCACCCAACTCCACTATATCATTCGTGCCCATTTTGCGCTTAATCGACCGGATTGTCGTTTCGGGATAAATTTTAATCGAACGCCAGGCCTCCTCGCCCACAACCCATTCGCCCGGCCCCGCGTCCTCCGGCCGAAATTGCACAACGGAAGGTAGCGGAATCTTGCCAAAGCCGTTGCTTGTGTCAATGGGTTCGGGCCGCTTGGCATTATTGTCCCAAAAACTAACCACCGAATTGGTCGTCCCCAAATCAATCCCTAAAATATACCAATCTTCGGGCAAGCTCCCCCTGCCCGCAATCTCCTCACGATAATTCTCCCAATTCATGTCGTCCTCCTAAATATCACCTTCTAGTATTTGTAAAAAATCCTCAGGCGATAGAATCTCTATGGCTGAATCAGCAAAACCCTTAACATCTCTGGTTATAATATAGTCCACATTCGCTTTAATTGCACAGCGTAACTGCAAATCATCCTCAAGGTCTTTGAGGTTGCTTGACTTCAAGGCCACCATAACCATTCGTCTGTCGATATTGACAATCTTAAAATAATCGTACAACATCAGCAGGATTTCCTGCCTTTGCGCAACACGAAAATCATTGCGCGTGATATAGAAAATATTTAATAGCGAATGTAGGGCAAGATACCCTTTGAACGCATTATTTGCGCAATGCCTCATAATCTTTACGGCCGGCTCAACAAACTGCCCTCTTTTTAAAATCCAATCCAACACAACATTTGTGTCAATTAATACTGCCATATTTTTCATCCAAATAAGCCAACCTTTCCATTTTAGGGTCAAAGTCCCTGTCTATACTTCCTGCGTATTTGTCAATTATCTTTAGGGCTTCCTCTCTTGACATTCTTCTGCGCGGTGCTTCAATTGCAGCATCCTCCACAAAAACCACCATAGCCCTGCCTTCATAAAGCGGAATCTCTATGTCGGGCGTGAAAACGCCTCGGTTATAATAACCATATACTGCTTGCATACAAACGCCTCCTTTAGATATTATGCAAATGCGAAATTATTCCCACCGCAAAAACATATTTTTCCATATAACCCGTCGAGGGGTAGATTTTTCCAAAGCCCATGTCCTTAATTTTCACGGCATAGCTGTCCAGCGAGCGCGCCTCCACATCCAGCGCAATTTTCGTCGTGCCCGGCGGCCGCGCCGGAAGCCCGCGCAGGGCGGCCGTGCCAAGCAGGGTCAAAAGCCCGTGCGAATCCCTTATAAACAGCTCAACTTCGGTCTGTTCGCCCCTCGGAATAAGATATGTTGTGCGCGGCTTTTGCCACAGCCACGAACCCTTCTCCATAAGCGGATAAAAGCGATTTTTGCCGCCTTCGCTGATATTTATGCCAATATCCCAAGGCAATTTGTGATTGTCGGCAATTTCAAAGCTTGGGCCCTTCAACAGCGACAATCGCTGCGCTGCATAAAGCGTCGCCCCCTGCGCCAAAATTCCCTTGGGATTCTTTGGAAAATGCATGTCATTATGACCATATTCGCCAAAAATCGCCGTAATTTTCTTTCTTGCCCAAGGCATCTCAAATCCGCCGCCCGTGCAAATGACGCTAATTCCCGAAATTTCGGCCTCCTGCGCCAATAGCCCCTGCACAAAATTCGCAAGATTATGCTCCCAAGGCGTGATTATAGCCTTCATTTGCGCCTCGGTTACATTTTTGGCAAAAGGCGGATGCACAAAATTATAATACAATCGAACCTCGCGCCCCTCGGCTCGATTAAACAAAATATCCTTATGCCCATAGGCAAAAGTTAAAATTTGTTCTTCTTCTTGCCTAGACAAATAGTCTATATTCAAATCCATGTGGCGGCTATAAAACTCCGCCAACATGCGGTAAATCTCATGGTCAATCTTCGCCGTTCCCAAGGCCTCATCCATGGCCGAGGCTGCGCATGAAATTTGCTCAAAGTCATAATCAATTTCATACAAACCGCCGCGAAGCCCGCGCGCGCCAAAATCCAGCCAAAGAATCTTGCCATTACGCGGCCGAATTTCGCTATGAAAACAATAGGCCAAAAGCGCCTGACGCTCCTCGATAAGGTCAATCAGCACACGCTCATAACGCGCCCGCCCAAAGGCCGCCGCCATGGCCGCAATGGCCTCGCTGCTGATAAAATCGGGCACAACGCCGACAATTCCCGCAACGGTGGCCTTAGGGTTAATATTGCGGCAATTCGCAATAAGCTCCCGAAGATAAATCGACACAATTTCGGTTACAGAGCGGCTTCCCGCGCCCGTATCCAAGTAGACGGCGGGGCCCAGCTTGCCCACAAAATCGGTCAGCAAGACATCGGTACCATTGGCGTTCAAAATGGCATATTCCCCAAAAATCCACTCCTTCGTGGCGGCGATATATTGCAGAGCAGTCGGCGGGCTGGGCTTGCCATAGCCGCCGGAAATGTCCAAAACCTCCGCCGCCCCCCGGCGCGCGTCAAAATAAGCAATCGCCGACGTGGCATCCCCCAAATCCACACCCAACACAAAAAAATCCTCATCCATTCGATTATCAACAAAATGCTCTTTATAACGCTTCCAATTCATACAAAGCCTCTATTCTGCAACCCTCGGAATGGGCAAGCCCAATTGCGACAAGGGTATGTATTCAAAATAAAAATGGCAACCAACACTTATGATATAGTCCAAAACATCCTTGTATTTCGGCTTTCTGAACCAATCACTCAGCAAATAAATATATTCCACTTCGATATTTGCCCGAAAAAGCAATTTTTGATATTGCTTTTTCTTGAAATCACAAGTCTGTAGTTTTTCATCCACAGAACCCTCCACCTGCTGAAATTTGCTTTCTATGACAAATAGAGTATTCTTAATTATAACAAAAATGCTGTCATCAGGCAAAAGTTTCTTTGAAATTATTTGCTTCCAGTCAATTTGCAATTCCTCAAGGAATTTGTAAAATCCGTGTTTTTTAAATGTTCTCGCCACAAGCTCGCCATCAAAGTAAACATTGTTACCGTCAATCGCATAACCCGGCTGAACAGTCAGATATGTTACTAAATCGGTTTTGCCCTCAAAAGCAAGCCCCGTTTTCGTATTTGTGCCGCCAATCCCGCTCTTTATCACATTATCCCCCCAAACTGCATATAAGCAACTCGTTTATTTTCCCGCGCCCTTTGCCCGCAGAATTTATAGCTCTATTTGCCCCTATCCTTAAAATTCTATATTTGTCATAGAGCAGGTCGAAAAAACCGTCGGCTTCATCGGTATTTTTGGGGTCAGAATTGCTTGCTAAAATAAATGCCCCGCGTTCGTTCATTTCATCAATAAATTTCGATAATTCGATCTGCGCTTTGTCGCAAAACCCGTCTTGTGCGTATGCTGTAAAGTTTGACGTTGCCGACAGAGGGCGATAAGGCGGGTCAAAATAGGCAAAGGTTTTTTCGTCAATAAAATCGGTCGATTGCCTATAATCCCCATGGATAATTTCAACCCCCTGCAATTTTTTGGACACGGCATATAAGTTGGTCTTATCGCAAATACAGGGATTTTTATAATCACCCTGTGGCACATTAAAGCCACCCTTAGAGTTTACGCGATACAATCCATTAAAGCATGTGCGGTTTAAAAATATAAACAATGCGGCCAGTTCCGTACCCGTTTCCGCCCTAAATTTCAGCGCATTAAACCTCTCTCGATTTCTGTAATAAATTTCCTTGCGACCTTCTTCACACTTAAGCAAATATTCCTGTTCATAAATCTGCAAAAGTTCCACAAGATCCCGGAAATTATCCCTTATTGTCGTGTAGGTGCAAATTAACTCTCTGTTAATATCGCTGATATACACCTGGTCTATGGGCTAGTTGTTTAATATGTCAAACAGCACGGCACCCCCGCCCACAAAAGGTTCTGCATATTTAGAGATGCGCCAACCCAGCTCAATCGGGTAATTCTCCCGTATTTTGCGCAATAACTGCGCCTTTCCGCCGGCCCATTTTACAAAGGGTTTAGCCATTTCGCGCCTCCTATCTATAATCCCTATCAACTTGAAAATTAGCCGAGTTTTTTCGGAAAATTTCGACTTCATAGCGCGCGGGGTCGTCGCGGTCTACATAGACCGTTGCCCCCAAAGTCGCGTTGCTGTCGCCATATCCAATCATCATGGCGCGGCTTTTCACCAGGCAACGCTCGCCGCGCTCGTTCACATAGACACATTCCGCCCGCCCGGCGGCAGCGCCCGCTGTCCTTGCGGGGATATGCATGGCCCACAGCCGAATATTCGTGATTTCGGCGTCATAGCGCAGGCCATAGTCTTTTAGGCGATTAAGCCGCCTGCGGCCGCGCCGCGCTGCTGCAAGGGCGATTAGGCCAATTAGAAGCCAGACGGCCCCTTGTGGGGTTAATGGGTTCAAGAGTAGGCCGAATTCGTCAGAATAATGCCCCATAAACAGGCCGCCGATAAACAGCCCCAATCCCAGCGGCAAGGCAATCACCGCCACCAAATAGCCCGCCATCCAAATTCTTCTCATGAATATCCCCCCTGCACAATCAATAAAATTGCGTCATTCCCGCGAAAGCGGGAATCCCCTAGGGTCTGTAACATCTGCAAAGCACGGGGGGATTCCGCGCCTGCCCCGCAATAGCACGCTTTCAATAGTGAATTTGCGTCTTTAGCCAGCCGCCCAATTTTTTGACAATTGCTTTCAACAGACCCATTTGTATATATCTTTAAATGCACAAATTTACATCCCCAATCCGCTCTCTGCCCATTTCTCTGGTATTTACGCCCCACAAAAACGCCGTGCTTTCTTTAATCGACCCGCCAAATTTGGCGGCTTCGTCCCTATCCTCGGAAATAAAGATAACATCGCCGGAAAAATTGCCACTAAAGGGCTTTCTTTCCAAATTTGCCATGATTATATAATAGTCCGCAAATGTCCTTGAAGCCTCAAGGTCGCTCATTCTACCATAATTCTTCTCCATAGCCTCACCCCTTCCGAAAAATCTCCACTTCAAACTTATGCGGCTCAAAGCGGTTCACATAGACCGCAACTTGCAGGTTTTCGGCATTGTCGCCCCGCCTAAGCATATGCCGCCTGGTTTTAAACAGCACGCGCTCGCCTTTTTCGTTGACATAGGCGCAGTCCAGCCTGCTTGAACGCCCGAAAAGTTTGCGGTTGATGCCCAAAATTTCGGCCCAATATGCCAGCCCGCCCTCGTTGTTGCCGGGTTTAAGCTGTAAAAGGCGTGTTTGCGGGTGCAAATCGACAACAATGAAAGTCATGAATAGCGGGGCTCCCAAAAGGAATATCGGCGACTGCATAAAAGAGCCGAGGATGAGGGCTATGGTGCCGCAAATTCCAAGCGGAAAGCCAAATAAGATTCTGCTTCGTGTTAGAATCGCTCACACCCCCGCTCTACCTCGCCGCAATAACATTCGCCCGCACGATGACCAAATCCCCCTGCCTATAGCCGCTATTCATGGTCTTGATGATTTCGCCCTTCTTAAAATCGGGGTTTTGCTCGGCCATGAGAACTTCGTGCTCCTTTGCATTAAAAGGCTCATGCGCAGCCGGCGCGATTTTTTCAATGCCATGTTTTGCCAAAATTGCCTCCAGCCGCTTGTATTGTTTGTCAATTTCAACCACAAATTCCAAAATTTGCACATCCACGCTCTCCCGCAGGCGCGACACGGAATAATGCATTATTTCCTCAAATGTCGACAATTCAAAAAAGAGGCTGTCCCGCTTAAAATTAAGGATTTTTTTGTTTAGCGCGTCATTGCGGCGGGCCCAGGCGCGCTCCGCCTCCAGCCGAAACCCCTCAAAAATTTCCGAATCCGCAAAACCGTCCAACAGCCCCTTCACGAATTGCGCCCCCTTTTTTTCGGCGCGCAAAGCCCCAAAAAGCCCGCCCAGCAAATATTCCTCGCCCTTGGCAAAAAATTCCTCATCCTCCGGCTTCTGAACTCTGTCCTCTAAAAAGCCCTCAATTTCGCCATCCGCCTCGGAGAAAAATTGTTGCGCCGCCTCCCTTAAAGTTTCAATTTTAATACTAATTGTTTCTGAAATTCCCTTCAGTATGTCGCCTTCAGCGCGGTCGATCTGCTCAAAATATTCCCTGCCTTCATTATAATAATTGACAATCTCCGCAAAGCTCAAACAGCAGTCTTCCGCCATTTGCCCCACCTGCCAAATGGCCTTTTTACAAAAATAGATATTTTTCGACGCTAAATTCGTGTCAAAGCAATTGCGAAGCTCGTATAAAGCCTCTTCCAGTTTTTCCCTAAGCGGCGCATACTTCTCCAAAAGGCCGGTTTTAAGGGTTTCGTGGCTGACGGGCAAATCCAAACATGGCGCAATTTCCGTCAGCGATGCCGCAAAATCCTCGGGCGAATCCACATCCATCACAATCCGCCCCAAATTCTCTCGATTGCGCGCCGCAGACTCCAAAAACGCCCGATTTATCGCATTATAGGCCTGCCCCTCGCGCTGATAGGTTTCGCGCAAAAGCGTGAGAGCCTCGCCCAAAAACTCGGTTTCCTCAGGCGAAGTTTCGTTTTGCCAAATGGCCTTTTCAATGGCCATGGCCTGCACCACGATAATTTGCCGCAAAATTTCAATTTCTTCCTTGAGCAAATTGTTATAACCCGCGGCTTCACGGCGTTTTTCGAGATTGTTAAGATTTGACAGGGCGGCCTCCGTGGTCTGAATGTAAATATTATACAGGCTATCAACGCAGAAGTCCGCAATACTATTTGTAAGGTTTTCAAGAGTAACTTTTAAGTCGTCAAAATCGGGGGACAGCAGCGACAAACGGGCGCAATCACGGGCTTCGGCCCAGTCCTGCGACATTTTATAACTTTCCAAAAGTTCGTCCATTCGCCCCGACGCGAATAACACGGCCTTGGCAACAATTTCCTTTTTCTCGGCCGCAATGGGATTTATGCCGTCGTCGACATTTTGTGCCGCCATAAGCCTGGACATAATCAGCGCATATATTCCATCCCAAATGCCCTTAATTTCGGGCAATTTTAGGGCCTTTTCGCCCTTCACATGATGGTCGGCAACCATCCTATAGACCTGCATAATATTCCCATAAGTTTCAAAAATTTCCACATCATAGGCGGACAATGCCATGTCATTGCCACAAGCAGTATTGATTTTTGAGCCTACTAAATATTTAATCCGCCGATAAAAATCCACGGCACGCACCGCCACAAAGCGCTCTAAAAAAGCGCTAAGGGCGGTCCATTTGCCAAATATGCGGTTTTCGCGAGCCAAATTAGTCTTAGCCAAAATTTCCCACCTTTACTTTGTCGGCATTTCAGGCAGCCTCTATTAACCTGCTTTCGTCATATTTTCGAGTCAATTTGTCAAAGATTGACTTTTGCGGAAATGGCGCATACCCCTGCGTATTCGCCATTTCCGCAAAAGGCAAGATTTGG
>JAITMQ010000045.1 GCA_031277225.1 Clostridiales bacterium
GCTGGAGGCCATAATTGCCGCCGAATTCGGCTTTGACGCGGTATATCCAATTAGCGGGCAGACCTATAGCCGCAAAATTGATGCGCGTTTTGTGAACGCCTTGGGGCAAATTGCGCAATCGGCCTCGAAATTTGCCAATGATATACGCCTTTTGGCGCATCTTAAGGAGATTGAAGAACCCTTTGAGGCGAATCAAATCGGTTCGTCGGCCATGGCCTATAAGCGCAATCCCATGCGCTGTGAGCGCATAAACGCGCTTAGCCGCCATGTCATCAGCCAGGCGCAGAACACCGCGCAAACCGCCGCCGCGCAATGGCTGGAGCGCACGTTGGACGATTCCGCCAATAAGCGGATTTCCGTGCCGGAGGCGTTTTTGGCGATTGATGGCGTGCTGAATCTCTATGCGAATGTGGCGGGCGGACTGGTTGTCTATCCGAAAATGATTCAAAAACATATAATGGCCGAACTGCCCTTTATGGCCACGGAAAATATCATGATGGACGGCGTAAAACGCGGCGGCGACAGGCAGGCGCTGCATGAGGCCATTCGCCGACATTCCATGGCGGCGGCGGCGCAGGTGAAGGAGCAAGGCGCGGAAAATGACCTTTTGGCGAGAATTGCCGCCGACCCCGCTTTTAACACGACTTTGGAGGATTTGCAAGGCCTGCTGAACCCGGCGGCTTTCATAGGCCGCGCGGTCGAGCAGACCGAAGAATTCCTGACCGAGCATATTCGCCCCATTTTAGCGGAATTTAAAGCGGGCAAGGATGAAGAATTGAGAGTATAGCCGCCCGCCATAACCTGCCCCGCACTTGAAGCGGGGCTTCTTGCGCTTAAAATTATGGCTTGATTTTGTGGGATATTGTGGTATAATAGTAATGCAATGCCCGGTGGCGGTTGGGCTTGCTCGCCTTCTCTAAGGAGGTGAGACTATGACAATATTTGAGATTACATACCTTATCCAGACACAGCTTATTCTAATGTTTAGCATTTTGACATATATGAACTCTCGAAACAACAAAGAAAAATAACCGCCCAGCCTGGAAGCACGCGGTTATCTTTCTTGCCATTTTTACAACACATTTTATAAGAGGGTGGCGCAGGCCCAGCTGACAACCGGGCATTTTGCATAAAAATCAATAACTGCGGTTATTTAAATACATTATACCACATGCAATCATAAATTGCAAGTGATTTCAAAAAAATTTTAGGAGTTGAGGACATGAGCGATAGGGGCAAGGTTTCTGCCATTGTTGGGGCCAATTGGGGCGACGAGGGCAAGGGGAAGATTACCGACATAAAGGCGCAGGACGCCGATATTGTTGTGCGCTTTCAGGGCGGCAGCAATGCGGGCCACACAATTTTGAATAAATTTGGCAAATTTGCCCTGCATCAGCTGCCATCGGGCGTTTTTTACGAGGATGTTGTGAATATAATCGGCAATGGATGCGCCCTTAATCTTGAATATTTGGAGCGCGAAATTGCGAAGGTTATGCAGGGCGCGCCGGAGTTGAAATTTCAGCTGATGATTGACAGCCGCGTGCCGCTTGTTTTGCCGCATCATATTCTTTTGGACGAGCTGGAGGAGGCGCGCCGCGGTGATAAGGCCTTTGGCTCTACGAAGGCGGGAATCGCGCCCTTTTATTCCGAAAAGTATATAAAAGAAGGCATACAATTGAACGAAATTTTCCATGAAGAGCATCTCAAGGCCAGGTTGAAATACCTTTACGAAAAGGCTAATTTGATTATACAAAATGTCTACAACGCGCCGCCCGTGGACTATATGGAAGTTTTTGAGCGTATTACGAAATACAAGGATTTTGCGGAAAAACATATGATTGACGCAACGTCATTTTTGCGCAAATCTTGGCTTGACGGCAAAAATATCCTGCTGGAGGGGCAGCTTGGCGCGCTTCGCGACCCCGGACTGGGAATTTATCCCTATGTAACCTCATCCCACACTCTGGCGGGCTTTGCCAGCGTTGGCGCAGGTCTGCCGCCCTATGCCATAACCGAAATTTTGGCCGTAACCAAAGCATATTCGTCCTGCGTGGGCGCAGGGCCTTTTGTAACCGAGCTTTTTGGCGAGCTTGCCGAGGAATTGCGCCGCCTGGGCGGCGATGCGGGCGAATATGGCGCGACAACGGGTCGCCCGCGCCGCGTGGGCTATTTTGACGCGGTGGCAACTCGTTTTGGCGCGCAGGTGCAGGGTGCGACCCATCTTGGCCTTACGAATCTTGATGTTTTGGCCTATATGGACGAAATTCCCGTCTGTGTTGCCTATGAAGTGAATGGCGAGCAAATCACCGATTTCCCGGTATCCCCCCTGCTTAACATTGCCAAACCCGTTTACACAACCCTGCCCGGCTTTAAAACCGATATTCGCGGAATCCGCCATTTCAAAGACTTGCCGCAAAATGCGCAGAATTATGTGCGTTTTATCGAAGAACAGGTCGGCCTGCCCGTAGCCGTACTCTCAAATGGCCCTAAGCGGGAGGAAATTGTTGAATTGTAGGGTTCATCTGTGATTTGAATGTTGAATTTTGAATGAAAAATGTGTCGTCGGCTAGAGAGAGGGGCAATATGCGTTTATGGGAGTATAGCGGAAAACGAATTAGAATTACCGATATTGACGGTCAAGTTTTTGTAGGTTTTGGCAGCCATTACACGTCGGGGCTTGATAATCCCGACGGGATTCCTACTTTTTCGCTTGACCCGGATTTTACGAATGAATACTACATTAATTTTGAAGAAGCCGAAATCGCCGCCATCGAAGTTTTAGACCGGCAGGAGGTGGCTTTATGCAGGAAACAAGGATTATCGCGGCCCATGCCGGAACGGGTAAAAGTTATTTAGCCGGGCTGAAGCCGGAAGAATATATCGATTTCATTTGTATGCCCTTTAAATATCATTTTGACGAGGGTTTTGGCGAGGGCGAGGGCGAGGCCATCAAAGCGAGCCCCGACCTTGAGTTGAATTGGGAATATCCGGAAAATTACGTGGAGGCGATTGTAAAAACCCTCGCCGAAACCGAAAAAACCCTTATAATCCCGTCGGACAGCAGGGTTTTGCACCTGCTGCAAGGGCAAAATATCCCCTATTTGCTGTGTTATCCCGAAAATTCCGACGAGGCCAAGGAAGAATACCACAGACGCTTTATCGCGCGCGGCAATACAGAAGATTTTATCGACATTTTCATTGGCGGATGGGATTATTTCATGCAGAGCCTACAGCGGGATTCGTTTGGGCAACGCATGGTGATGAAACCGCATGAATATTTAAGCGATATTGTTAGCAATATTGCTAATTTATCCCAAAATCCGTAAGAATCATCCCCTCCGGCACCGTTCCCGCAAAAACCGTATTCACCAGCGGCACGCGCCGCGTTACGGGGATTATATCCTCTTGCAAAGGCACGACTATACGCATATTCGTTTCCACGGTCAGCCAGACCTGGAAATTAATTTGATTTATGCCCGCCGAGGTGAAGCTTGTTTCGTATTCAACGCGCGCCTCGCCCGTTGGCACAATATTCACGGAAATGTCCGGCCCCATGCTTGCCAGAACGGGAATTCCCGTCAACATGCCCAGCGGCACGGAAATCGGGGTCGGATTGTCAATTGAAAGCTGGCGAGAAATGTCCACGGCCAAAAGCGCGGCCACTTGGTTAATTAAAATCGTGTCCACGGAAAGCGAAGCCAGCTGCCCCTCGCTATCCTCGGTCATATTATAAAAATTCTCGCTAACCAGGCCGAATTGGTGTATGGTGGTTATCAGCGACTCATTGATGACATCGTTGATTATGGCGACGGAGCGTTGATTTGCTATAGTAATAACGGCGGGCATTATCGCGCGGTTGGTTACTATCGTTAAGGCAATGGCAAGCGAAATAAGGGCGACTAGCGAAACCAAAATCATTCGCTTGACGCTTCTTTTACGAATGGGGGGCCCGGCGCCCCTTATTTCTTTTGCGCCCTTTATGGCCGTCGGCCGCGCAGCAGGCCTGCGCCTTCGTGAGCCCATGGCAAAATATGGTCGAATCATGATTCCTCCAATTAGCGTCATTCTGCGCTTGCCTACCGTCATGCCGGGCTTGACCCGGCATCCCCTGCCATTGGTTGGGGATTCCCGCTTTCGCGGGAATGACGGCATAACGGGGGGATTCCCGCTTTCGCGGGAATGACGGAACATCTCGCGGGCTGTTTGGCGCAAACGCAGGAGCAGCCGCGCCTAGCCGTCATGCCGCGCTTGACGCGGCATCCCCTGCCATTTGTTGGGGATTCCCGCTTTCGCGGGAATGACGTAACCCGCTATATTAAGCCCTTGACTTTTTAAGTAATATATGGTAGACTATAGTATTGTACAATATGTTTTGTGAGGTGTTAATATGAATTATAGCCAAGACAACAATATAAAACGCATGAAGCGTTATCGCGCGGCGGGGCGCAAGATTCAGAATAAGGCCATTTACACGGTTTTGCGGATAATGGTGGCCTCTGTTTTGATTTTTGCCTTTGCGGCGGGCGCGGCGGGCGTTGGCTTTTATATGTCCGTGATTGCGGGCGCGCCCGATGTGCGCGAATTTCAGCGCGGAATTGTCGGCGGAAGTCTGGATTCCGTTGTTTTAGACGTGCATGGCAATGAAATTGTGCGCCTTGACGCGGGCGTAAGCCGTACTTTTGCCGAATGGGAGGAAATTCCGCAATATTTAATCGATGCCTTTATCGCCAGCGAAGACGAGCGTTTTTTTGAACACAGCGGCGTGGACGCACATTCCATGCTTCGCGCGGTTTATCAAACATTTTTTCATGACAATACCCAAGGTGCCTCAACCATCACCCAGCAATTGGTTAAAAATTACCGCAATGTAAGGCGCAATACCATGGAAACCAAACTTCAAGAGCAATATATGGCCGTGCGTTTTGAGGCCATGCTTGTGGAAGAATTAGGAAGCGTAGAGGCCGCCAAACAGCAGATTTTGCACGAATATCTTAATATTATTTATTTGGGCGGCGGCAATATCGGCGTGCAGGCCGCGGCAAGATTTTATTTCGGCAAGGATGTAAACGAGCTTACGCTTAGCGAATCGGTTGTAATTGCGGCGATAACGCGCTGGCCATGGCAAAACAATCCCATTCGTTTTCCCGAATATAATCAAGGGCGCAAGGAGCGTATTTTGGATTCCATGTTGCGCCTTGAGATGATTACCGGGGAGCAGCATTATTATGCCTTAAATGACGATGTATACGAACGCATTATGGGCATACAAGACCAAATTGAGCCCGATGCGCATATTTGGTCCTATTTCGTGGATGCCGTGATTGAGAGATTGCGCGATGATTTTATGGCGATGGGCATGACGGCGGAGTCCGCATATAACAGGATTTTCCACGACGGCCTGCGGATTTACACAACTTTAGAACCCGACATTCAAGGCATTTTGGACGCGGCCTTCTTAAACGAGGACTTGTTCCCGACGAATTGGCAGGATTTTGAATTTTTTATGGAATTGGATGTAACCGTGCGAAATGAAACCACGGGAAGGGTTCGCCATGCGCATAGAACCAGCACCCACCACGGCGTTAGAACCGCAAGCCGCGACGACTTTGACACATTTGTGCAATGGGCGTTGGCGGATGTTTTGGCCATGGATGAAGTTGTTGTCGGAAATTATGTGCTTCGTTATCAGCCACAGCCGCAGTCCTCCATGGTTATTCTTGACCATAATAACGGCCATGTTGTGGCCATTGCCGGACAAAGGGGCGAAAAGCAGACGAATCGCGGCTTTTGCCGCGCGACATATGCGCGCCGCCAGCCCGGTTCGGTCTTTAAGATTTTTGCGTCATATGCGCCCGCGCTGGATTTGGGGCTGATTACGGCCGCCACGGGCATTGACGATGTGCCGAATTATTTCTTTGACTATTCTTTGGGGCGCAATGTGGTTTGGCCGCGCAATTGGTGGGCGCATAATCAAACGCCCTATAGAGGCTGGACGCGCGTTCGCCACGCCGTCGAGCAATCTTATAATGTCGTTGCCGTGCATAATTGGCATACGGTCGGCGGACAAAGGGCCTTCAATTATTTGCAAAACTTTGGATTTACGACTTTAAATCCCAATGAGGCGGTCAATGCCTCTGCGGTTTTGGGCGGGCTTACTCATGGCGTAACGAATCTTGAGATTACGGCCGCCATGGGCGCAATTGTCAATGCGGGCATATTGCATCAGCCAATTTTTTACACCAAGGTTTTAGACCGCAATGGCGAAATTATTATTGATAATCGCGGGCTTAGCCCCAGTCAAGTGATGGGGCGCGACGCGGCCTATATGATGACCGATATTATGCGCGGGGTTATGACCCGCGGAACGGCAACACATGCCGCCATTCGCAATGTTCCCATGGATTTTGCGGGCAAGACGGGCACGACGCAAAATGGACGCGATGTATACTTTGTCGCCTCTACGCCCTATTTTTCGGCGGGCGTGTGGGTTGGGCATGACAGAATTCGGGATATGACAGGGAATGTAACCGGCGGCAATCGCCCCGATACTCGCATTTGGCGTTATGTTATGGAGCAGGTTCATGAGCATCTTGAGGAGCGGCGTTTTGAGCGTCCGCCCGGCTTTAGTACGCAACAGGTTTGCGGCGTTTCGGGCCGTTTGGCAAGTTCTGCCTGCCATAGCGACCCGCGCGGTTCGCAAGTTCGAACCGAGCTTTTTGCGCCCGGCACAATTCCTATAACCCATTGCCATGTCCATGTCTACGCATATGTAGAAATTCCGACGGGGCTGCTGCCGAGTTCGTGGACGCCCGTTGACCAAATTGAGAGGCGTTCATTTATCACGCGCAATCGCGATTGGATGGAGATTGCGGGGGAGGTTGGCATAACCGACGCGTGGCTGGAAGAACCGACTGTTGTTTCAACCCTGTTTAATCCATTTGTTGACAGCGATTATGACTATCAAGGCGCGCCGGATATTCCGGACGAAGTCCATGAAGATATTGTTTATCCGGGCATTGATTTTAATGGGGATTCTTATAATTATCAGCCGATATACACGCCGCAGCCCCCGCCCACAACCACACAACCGCCAACCGAAGCGCCGACGGAGGCGGAAACCGCGCCCGAACCAAGCCTGCCATTCGTGGTAAATCCCATAGACCGCCCGCCAATAGTCTGGCCGGAGGATTTGCCATGAAGTGCCGAATAAAAAGGACAGCCGATAACCCTATACTTCGGCTGTCCGTGTTCATTAGTTTTTATGCGGTCAACAACCCCCGGAGCAGTTTCACCTGAAGGGGTTCTTAACCCTGCCTTTACCTAACGCTAAACATTTACGGATAAGGGATAAACGGATAAGACCTATCCATAACAATAAACCTAAACTTATCCATATCGCATTAAATGCGCAAAAGTCGGGTGCTGTCGGCCGCAAGGGAAAATTGTTAGCCTACTTCAATCATATTCGTTAGATTGGTGCGGTCAATTGCCACTTGCAATTTGGATATTGTTTCCAGCACCCATTGCAATTTTGCTTGGCACTCCGCCTTGTCGTAATTTAGAGCCGTGTACTCGATAACTCCGTTCACCGTTGAACGCCTCGTCATCGGTTCTTTTCTAGCTAACTCGTCCAATGTATAGACTTGGCGATTCAATTGTGCCATATACACAAGGCACTCGCCGAGGGTCATATTAAATTCCTCGACAACCGTGGTTGCATTGGAATAATTGAGGAGACGCTTGTATTTGCGCACTTCTGCCTCAATATCGTCAATCCGCTTGCGCGTGTCGGCGAAGTTATAGCCATTGTCAAATTTGTCCTTTTCGGTCTGATAAGTAACTTGGTGGATTCGGCGTTCCTCGGCCAATATGTCGTTTTTGGCCTGCTCCAATAGCTTTACCTTTTTCATCAATTCCGCATTGCATAGTTTCATGGCAATACCTCCTGTTTTATGGGATGCAGCGCAGGGAAATCTCTTTCAATAAGTGTAGCAGAAATACTTTACCGCGCCGTTACAATATTATGAAGTTTGCATGTCGGGACAATAATTGCAAGGTGCGACCTATCGTTGCACCTTTTTGTTTATTTGGCATTTATATTAGGGGGGTGCGGCATAGCTTGTACAAGGGGTGATGTTAAAACCTGGCGCAATTAGGGGGCTTTTCGAGCTTTATGCCGAGGGCAGATATGCTACCGCACGATTGTAAGCATATTGAACGAAAAGGGCTATAGAAACCAGCAGGGCAAGGAGCTAAACCCTGGGAGCTTGCGGGCATTTTGACCAATCCCAAATATAAGGAGCAAAAGCCACAACAAGCTTTGAAGCGCAATATGGCTTTGGCGCATAGAAAAACCACCGAGGATTATTCAGAGGCGGCTAGCATTTTCTGCAAATGCTCCCACGGCTTTTAGCTATCGACCTGCCGAATCCCAAGCTCCGCAAGCTTAGCGCGGAGTTTTTCGTTTTCAGCTTCTGCTTTCTCCGCCCTGCGCTGTTCCTGCTCCGCCCTGCGTTGCTCCTGCTCCGTCCTGCGCCTGTCCTGCTCCGATCTGCGCTCCATCAGCTTGTAATCATTCGCCCTTTTCTCCGCCAACATAATATCATCCTGCCATCTCAAATATTCCTGCCGTGTAAGCTTATCCTCGCTCAATCTAACTAAAGTGGAAACAGCCATTTCAATCTCCTCCTCATCCTCGCAAATATTTTTGATGATAGTCTTATCCTCAATGTCCTGCGCCGTGATAAGCGTCAGCCATTTCGCCAGCATGGAATCATAAGTTTCGCCATGCCCAATGTTTCCTCTTTCGTTGATAGTTTTAACGAACGCTTTCATATCAATATAGTGAAGTTCTAGGGCATCCGTGAAAATTGTGCTATCGTCAATATCCATAATCTTACAACATTTATGGATTTTCCCACCTTCGCCTTCGTCAATAGAACCATTTGCGAAAGTTACGCAGACGACAGGCGGTTGGGTTGAATAACTCTCGCCAGATTTAATTTCCTCGCTATAAGCCCGCGCCCATGAACGTATCGTTTTATATTTCAGCTCGCCCATATCATAAAGATGCATCTCAACTAAGATAGCTGTACCATCATCAAGCTGCGCCCTTACATCCAAAATAGAAAGCTTGTCGCCTTTAGATTGCTTCTCCAAATAGGGATTTACAATCGTAAGAGATTCAATCCTACGCGGGATTTTCTTAAATCCATCAGCCGGGAAAAATCCACTTGCTAATCGCCCCATTTCAAATTTTGATCCATTAGATTTTGCTTGTTATCTGCATTATAGCACGGAAAAGGGTGGGGGTCAACTATTGCAGAAATTTCTTTCGCCATTCACGAAGCAGCGGGCATTAGGGCGCAACCCTAAATCTTTGTCTGGTAGATAACATAGGGGCTTAAAGCAAAAGAAGACCCGCCCCCGAGATGGGGATGGGTCCGGGGTATAGTTACGTAATGCTGCCGGCACGCGGGACTTTTTTTACAGCAGTATGCAGATTAGTCCGCCGCTGCCTTCGTTTATGATTTTTTGCAGGGTTTCTTGCATTTTGACTTGGGTGTCTTCGGGCATTCTGTAGAGCTTGTTTTGCAGCCCGTCGCGCACCATGGAATGCATAGACTTGCCAAACATATTCAGCTCCCAAATCTTCTCCGGACTCTCCGCCATCTCCCGATTAAAATAATCCACCAAATCCTGACTCTCCTTCTCCGTCCCCACAATAGGCGATATTTCGGTTTCGATATTGGCTTTGATTATATGCAAGCTTGGGGCGGAGGCTTTGAGTTTTACGCCGAAGCGGCTGCCATGGCGCACCACGGCGGGCTGCTCCAGGGTCATTTCGTCCATGGACGGGGTTACAATGCCATAGCCCTTGAATTGCACCTCTTCCAAGGCGGCGGAAATTTTATCAAATTGAGTTTTGGCCGCAGCCAGCACTTTTATGGTCGAAATCAGGCGGCTGTCAGAATTAATTTCCATGCCCGTCGCCTCGCTAAGCACGCGGTAAAACAGAGCTTGGTCTACATTAATTTCCACATCACATGCGCCCTCGCCAAGCGACACGGCCTCCAAAAACGCCTTCTTTATAATGTCATTGCCTTCCAGCCCACCAACCACATGGGTCTTAATATCCCGAATTCTCGACACCCCCGCCGCCATATCCTTCATGGACGTGATTATAGACTGCTTCACCCAATGGTCTACGGGCAGAGGCTCAATCCATTTGGGCAGGGCAATGCGAATCTCCTTGACGGGGAATTCATAGAGCACGCGCTCCATAATTTGGCTGATGTCCTCGGCCTTAAGTTGGGCGCAATTTAGCGGCAAAACGGGCACGCCATAGCGCATTGCCAGCGCGTCGGCCAGCTCTTCGGTTTCGGGCGCAAAGGGGCGCGCCGAGTTCAAAATCATGACAAAAGGCTTGTTTATGGCCAAAAGTTCGGCCACAACGCGGGCTTCGGCCTCCTCATAGTCCTCGCGCGGAATGTCGGTTACGCTGCCGTCTGTCGTAATCAAAACCCCAATCGTCGAATGTTCGTTAATAACCTTCTTTGTCCCAAATTCCGCCGCGTCGGCAAATGGGATTTTTTGCTCGCTCCAGGGGGTGTTAACCATTCGCGGCCCGTCGTTTTCCATATGCCCCTGCGCCGAAGCCACCAAATAGCCCACGCAATCAATTAAACGAACCCGAAAATTGACCACATCATCAAGGCTTATGGCCACCCCTTCATTGGGCACAAATTTTGGCTCGGTTGTCATTATGCCGCGGCCGGCCGACGCTTGCGGCAATTCGTCGCGCGCGCGTTCTGCATTATAGGGGTTGTCAATATTTGGAATAACCAAAAGGTCCATAAACCTCTTAATAAAAGTAGACTTCCCCGTGCGCACGGGCCCCACAACGCCAATGTAAATGTCGCCGCCCGTGCGAGTCGCAATATCACGATAAATATCAAAATTCTCCATAATCTCTCCCTTTCTCCCCATGCAGACCTTCATGGAAACCTCATTCCGCCATCTTTGCGGCTTATTTCGCACAATGCGCCTCCCCAAAAAATCGCACGCACCCCTCGGTGCGCACGATTTTTCGTGAAGGCACCTTGTGCGAAAACGCTCGCAAATCTGACGAAAGCAGGTTTCCATGAAGGTCTGGTTTCATATTGGACAATATTTGCTACTGTAAATTTATGAAAGTCCAAGCAAGATTAGAACTTATAGTTAGCTGTGGTGGCCGGAACGGGGTGGTGGTAAGCGGGGTGCGGAACGAAGTGCCGCGCATGGATTGCACAACGTAGGGGCGACCGCCCTCGGTCGCCCCCCCGCGCGGGTGCGAAGCGCAACATCTAGCTAATGACACCAATCGGCGGTATTATGGCAGACAGATTCAAGGAGCACCGCCTTATGTTTTGGCTTGATGTAGCAATAACCGCCATTATTGTTGTATACATGATGGGGCGTGGTTTATTTGCCGAAGCTGTGCCGGTTGTAATAGTTAAGCTGTTGGCTTTCCCATGAAATATCCCCATTCATAAGTTACATTTTGTCGTGGCCTGAAGGTTTCTCCACATAAATCATCTTTGGTTAATAAGATAAAAACACACCCGACATCCTTGGCGCTTTCTTCAAAAAACTCTACTAAGACATCTCCTATTCCAAATTCTTTGCGAGCGATTTCCGCAGTCCGGGGTTGAGAAATATATAGAAGTTTTTGGCGGCGCGGCCTGGGTGCTGTTTCACAAAGACAGGCACGCAAAATTGGAGGTTTATAACGACATCAATTCCAATTTGGTGAATCTGTTTAAATGCGTAAAATATCATCCAAACGCCATTAAGGACGAGTTGGAAAATTTGTTATATTCGCGGGAAACTTTTAGTTTCTTCAAGGATATGCATAAAAACCCCAATTTGACCGACATTCAGCGCGCCGCCATGTTTTTTTATTTGATAAGGACGAGTTTTGCCTCTAAGGTCGTTAATTTTGGTTCAAAGCACAAGGACGCGACCAATACCGACCGCCTTGCCGAAATCAGGGAGCGGCTTAAGGCCGTGGTTATTGAAAATAAGGACTTTGCGGCATTAATTAAGCAATATGACCGCCCGCATACCCTGTTTTACTGCGACCCGCCTTATTACGGCACGGAGCGGTATTATGACCACGGTGGCGCGCCCTTTACGAAGGAAATGCACCAGAAGTTGGCTGAAATTCTGCGGAATATTAAGGGTCGAGTGATTCTCTCTTATAATGATGATGGCTTTATTCGAGAGCTTTATAAGGGCTTTAATATTGAGGAAATCAGCCGACAAAACAATTTAAGCCCGACAGCAGGCAGAGAAGCTTATAGGGAACTGATAATCCGCAATTATTCGTAGTTGCG
>JAITMQ010000141.1 GCA_031277225.1 Clostridiales bacterium
ATTGCGGTCTCGACCCGCAGTCCCCCGCCATTTTTTACGAAATCGCTTGTAAAATGTAGTTTTGTGTGATACAATCATAATGAAGTCTGCGGCGAACGGCGCGTCGGGGCTTTAGAGCACACGCAGGGATGCTCCTGAGGAACAGCAAATGAATAACAAAAGACTAGCATCATCCCTGCACCCGCAGGGATGCTCCTTTTGGTATAGATAATGACCGGGAAGCACATCTGCCATCTCCGCACGCAGGGATGCTCCCAAAGGACGTTAATGCCTACAAGCAAATGAGCAAAAATATGAGTATTAATGCCACAGGGGAATAAAGCAGACATGATTTTGAAATTCAATGAGCATAATAAACTTTTAGAAATTGCTTATATAAAGTAGAAAGGGTAATTATTTTGGAAGACATGGTAATAACAAACAGCATAAAAACAGAGAGCGAGGAGCTAATGGACTTGATAAATAGTTTAAAAGAAGATGATGTGATTTCTATTGAAACACCTCAAGGTTCTAAGGGCATATTAATGTCTTTAGCTGATTGGGAGGGCTTGAGCTTGAGTATTTACATGTACCAATCAGGAGGGATGGATGAGCTTGTTAAGAGAATGAGGGAGGACTAGTTTTGAAATATAGGTCATCCCCGCACACGCAGGGGTGCTCCTTAAATTTTAGGAGGAAACCAAAATGAAGAATGGTCATCCCCGCACCCGCAACATCAATAAAACCGCTGATTTTGTCAATCTCAAGCAAAACCCGCTCTTTTTCGCCCGCCAAAAGAATTTTGTCAATCATGTCCACGTCGTCCAAAATATTAAAGGCGTTCTTGGCTTGGGCATTGCCCCAAACCCTTCCCCTGTCCTCGTCAACCGTGGCGGTGTAGAGTCATCCCCGCACACGCAAGGATGCTTTCAGCCATTATCGGCACACGCTGTATTTTGCTTGGTCATCCCCGCACACGCAAGGATGCTTTTGGCTTGTAAAAATGAAGTTAAAAGAGTTAAGCAAAGAAATGAAAATGAAAGCTTGAAGCAACAAAGGCATTTCTAAAAACAAAAAGGGGTCATTATAAATTTTCAACATGGGCATTTAAGAGGATGGCATTTTCGACATTGAGGAGAACATTGGCTTAAGAGAGGATATGGAGGTCATGGAAATGTTAGTATTCTCCTTGGGAGAAAAGCCATGCTCTGGCATGGCAAAAATAATGGGAAGGCTTGCAATGAACACGAATGGGGAAATAACCTTTTGCAGAGCTCGATTAGAAGCCATGTCATCCCCGTACGCAGGGATTCTGCGTGCGGGGATGACTTTAATTTGCCAGCCGTCGCCGGCAAAAAAGCTGCCTGACGAATAAATATTTGCCGTCATTAAGCCGAATATTATTGCGCAATTTCAAATTCTATGAACAGCCATTCCATTTCATTGGCAAAATCTTCAAGGCCTGTTTCGTTTATTTTGTGATAATTCATTATAAACATATACCTACCCGGCTGCAATTCTTGGTAAAATCCCTCGAAGTTGATATTGATGCTCCTTACAACTTCGCCGCTTGCGATATTTTGAACACTTGGCAACCTGCTGCCGCTTAGCGCGTGGAGCGTGGTTCCGCTATATCTGTCGCCCCATTCTTCCGAGATAATCATCATCGGCCGCCATTGCCCATCACGATAATGCGCCAAAGCCCACATATGTGGCGAAAATGTGAAGCTATATTCCGAAACATTCTGCTTAGCCAGCGTAAAACCCGTCGAACTTATTTCAATCTCCCCATAGGGCACAATAAATTGCCGCCCGGGATAGGTTTGCATAACAAAATCCATCATTTCCGCAATCCTCTGCTGGAAAATGTCCTCTTGCTCCAACGCAAGCGCTACTGCTTCTTCATGAGTTAAGCCTTCAAAGCCGGGAGCTGCCGGCGACACCTCGAACTCGAATTCATAATGCCCCGCCGAGTCCGTGCCCGCCGCGTCGTTATAGAGCGGCCTCACGAATAAATGATTCCCATAGTCCAGAACACAAGTCGGACAAAGAGTATTAGTTTCCGGGTCAAAATGCCACAACACAAAATAGGACTTGGTTGCCCCGGCGTCTATGCGGCGGGGCGCGTCCGTTGCTTGGGTTCTGTCCAAAACAATTTCCCAAACGCCGTCCACATCGCGATAGACCCTGAAATCATCGCGATAATAAAAGGCGCAGTCTGTGTCATTATGTATAAAATATGCCATCATTTCATTGGCGGCCTGCACGGGCCCCAAAATAAAACGCGGCCCTCAGGGGTCGTTGTTGCGGCATCCGCTGAAAGCCAGAACTGCCGTTAAAAGCAACAAAGGTAATGCAAATTTTTTGAATTTCATTAAATTCACCTCCAAGAACAATCTTAGCACAAAAGACTTGAAATGTCCAGAGTTTTATTGTATGATAATTTAATGACTAACTTCGATAAAACCTATGCCGCAGTCCTGCAAGGGCAGGGTCTTGTGCGCAATTTGGACATTGATTTTAATAATCTGCATTTGGTAGAGCCTTGCATGGAATATATGGACAGCTTTAGGGAGGCTTTGCTGGAATATATGGCCCATAGGGTCGAGGAATTTGCATATCCGAAATTGAGCAATAGTCGGGATGCGAAGGCCTATTTGCGGCGCATTAAAAACTTTCGCAAGGGAAAAGTTCCGCAGGGTTTTGTGCCAAGTTCCGCCTTTTGGCTTGTAGACGGGCGGCATTATCTCGGCAGCGGCGATGTGCGGCATTGCCTAAATGACGCGCTTAAGCGGCTTGGCGGCCATGTCGGCTATTCCATTCGCCCGTCGGCCTGGCATAAGGGGCTGGGGAATATTCAGCTGGCTTTGCTGCTTGAGCAGGCGCGCCTGCTTAATATCGAAAGGGCCGTAATAACCTGCTATGACTCAAATTCCGCCTCGGCGAAGGTGATTGAAAAGAATGGCGGAATTCTGGTGAATAAAGTCGTTAATCGTGTGCAGGGCGTGAAAAAACTTACCAGAATTTATGAAGTAGAATTATAAAAGTCCCTAAAAAGTTCATAAGACACTCCCTTTCCGCCTTCCGGCAAAAGATAGCCAATAGTAAATTAGTCCGTTTTAAACTTGACATTGCGTAGTTTTTGCGTTAAAATGGCTTTATGACGAAATGAAGGGGAGAAGATTATGGCTTTTTCAAAGGAAAGATTCAAGGAGAAATTTGTTGAGAATGTGCGGATTATGACGCGCAAGCCCGTGGAGGCCGCGTCGCATGAGCAGCTTTACGAGGCGCTGGCCTTCACCGTGCGCGATTTGCTGACGGATAAATGGATTGCCACGCATGATGCCTATTTGGAAGAAGACCCAAAAATTGTATATTATTTGTCCATGGAATTCCTAATGGGGCGGTTTTTAGGCAATGCGCTGATTAATCTTGGGGTTAAGGACGAGGTTAAAGCCCTATTTTCCGAAATGGGCCTGGATTATGACGCAATCGAGGACGCAGAGCGCGACCCCGGCCTTGGAAACGGCGGCTTGGGGCGTTTGGCGGCCTGCTTTTTAGACTCGCTTTCAACCCACAATTTGCCCGCCTATGGCGCGGGACTGCGCTATCGCTACGGAATTTTTGAGCAGGCCATAGAAAATGGCTTCCAAGTCGAAAAGCCCGACCATTGGCTTGAACGCGGCGATTTTTGGGGCGTTAAGCGCAAGGAATATGCCGTTGAGGTTAAATTCGGAGGCACGGTTCGCGCAAATCGCAATGCCGACGGCTCTTACACTTTTGTGCAAGAGGACGCGCAGTCCGTGCGCGCCATGCCATATGACTATCCCGTGCCCGGCTATGATTCCGACACCGTGAATACCCTGCGCCTGTGGGAATCCGAGGCCATAAACCAATTCGATTTGGGATATTTTAATCAGGGCGAATATATTAAGGCCGTGCAGGAGCAAAATTTGGCGAATACGCTGTCAAAGGTGCTTTATCCCGCCGATGATACCGTGGCGGGTAAGGAATTGCGTCTGCGGCAGCAATACTTTTTCATCTCCGCCACTCTACAGACGATTATCACGCGCTTTAAGGAGAAACATGGCGATTTTGAACTGCTGCCCGATAAAGTCGCCCTCCAGCTTAACGACACCCATCCGTCCGTGGCCGTGCCCGAACTTATGCGGATTTTAATGGACGAAAACGGCCTAAGCTGGGATGTGGCATGGGATATAACCCGCCGCACATGCGCCTATACGAATCATACGATTATGTCCGAAGCCCTTGAAAAATGGCCAACGGAGCTATTTTCGCGCGTTTTGCCAAGGATTTATATGATTATCGAAGAAATTAACCGCCGTTTTTGCGCGCAGCTTGTGGCGTGGTTTGGGCATAATCCCGAAAAAGTGCGGGATATGGCGATAATCGCGGATGGTTACGTTCGTATGGCCTATTTGGCTATAGCGGGCAGCTTCTCCGTGAACGGCGTTGCTGCCATCCATTCAAATATCCTTAAAACGCGCGTCCTTAAAGACTTTTACGAAATTTACCCGGAGAAATTCAACAATAAGACTAATGGCATAACGCCCAGGCGTTGGCTAAAATATTGCAACCCCGATTTGGCAAAACTTGTTACGGAAACTATTGGCGACGGCTGGGCCAAGGACTTATCACAGCTGGAACGCCTGTTGCCTTATGCCGAGGACAAGGGTTTTGCCGACGAGTTCATGCGCATTAAACGCGCAAATAAAGCCGCCTTAGCCGACTATATCAAGAAAACGAGCGGGCATATTGTTGACCCCGACTCGATTTTTGACATCCAGATTAAGAGGCTTCACGAGTATAAACGCCAGCTTATGAATATCCTATATGTCATGTCCATGTATAAAAAACTTAAGGAACAGCCCTGGCTTGAATTTCCGCCGCGCACCTTTATTTTCGGCGCAAAGGCGGCGGCAAGCTATCGCCGCGCAAAGCTTATAATCAAGCTTATAAACTCCGTTGCCGCCGTCGTCAATGCAGACCCCGCCATGGCCGGGCGCATGAAGGTCATTTTTGTGCCGAATTATAAGGTTTCCCTCGCCGAACGCCTCATTCCCGCCGCCGATGTTTCACAACAAATTTCGACAGCCGGAACAGAGGCCAGCGGCACGGGCAATATGAAATTTATGCTTAACGGGGCTGTAACCTTGGGCACTATGGACGGCGCAAATGTTGAGATTTTCGAGGAAGTTGGCGAGGATAATATTGTGATTTTTGGCATGAGTGTTCAGGAAGTGGCGGAGCTTAAGGCCTCGGGAAGCTATAATCCATGGGATTTATACAATATGAACCCCGACATACAATCCACCATGAATATGCTGATTAACGGCAGCCTGTCCGACGACCATGACCTTTTCCGCGAACTCTATGAATCCCTGCTAAACGGCATTGGGCACACTCCCGCCGACGAATATTTTGTTTTGCAAGACTTCGCCTCATATGCCGCCGCGCAAGAAGAAATTGGCACGCTTTACAAAAATCCCGACCTTTGGGCCAAAATTGCCATAAACAATGTGGCAAAAAGCGGCAAATTCTCCAGCGACCGGACAATTTTGCAATATGCCGATGAAATTTGGAATCTAAAAAAAGCGCCGGTTAAAGTCCGGAGGTAAACTCCGGACCAAGACGCGGCTAAAGATTCCGACTGAAAGTCGGCCTACGCTTTCCAAGCGTTACTTTAGCCGACTTCAGTCGGCACTTCATGTCGAATATTAGTTTACAAGGAGATGAAGACTATGACTAGATTGAATAAAGGACGTATTGCGGCATTTTTGCTGGCTGTCATTATGGCAATGTCGGCATTTGCCATGCCTATAATGGCCGCATCTATGAACCCTTGGGTGGATGATTCTACAAATATACTGCATTGGACACCCGTTCAGATTGCGGGCACACATATTGTTTATGATGTCGAAAGCAATGCCATCCCCGGCTTCCGGACAACCACATCATCCCCCTTCCTGCATTTAAACCCGGCAGCAGCAGGGATTCCCCCCGGCCAAACCGTGGCAATTACGGTTACAGCCGTTGTTGGCGGCGCTCCCGTTCAGTCCGAAAGTATCATTTGGGTAGTTCCATGGCATGGCGGACATCTTCATGCCCCGATTGGCCTGCATATAGCCCCGGGTACGAGCGTTTTAAGTTGGCATCCTGTCGCGGGTGCTACTTCCTACACAATTTCATTTTATGACGCAGGGCAGCAATTTCACACCACAACATCGACATTCGCCAGCCTTAATTTTGCGCATATTACGAGTCATTTAATAGGGCGCAATATTACGATTAGGGTGGTTGCGCATGACAATTACGGCAATTTTTCCCCGCCCGGCACTATTAATTGGATTGTCGGCACAGGCGGAGGCGGCGGCTTCCTCCACACGCCGCATATAACCCTAAGTGCCGCCGGCATTATAAGCTGGCCGGGACAAGGCGCGCGAAATGTGCATGTTTATACTTATGGAGTCTTTTTTTGGGCTTCGGCAACAGCTGTAACTTCGGTTAATTTAAACAATATAGGCCTTCCCGTCGGCACAAGCCAGATTCAAATAAGATTCGTAAATCCCCACGACCCCGCCTTAAATTCGGCCTTAAGTAATTTTGTGCATTTTGGCGGCGGTGGCGGCGGTGGCGGCACGGTCGGCGGGCGTTTGCCAACGCCGCATATAAGCATCAGCACAGCGGGCATTTTAACCTGGTCGGGCGGCGCTTCGCGCGCCGTAATGCTCTATGTGAATGACCAGGAATTCTGGCTTTCCGAGCAAAATGTAACCCAGGTTAATTTGAATCAAATCGGCCTGCCGGGCGGCAATTTGCGCATAAGAATCCGCCATTTGCATGACTTAAATTTTAATTTAAATTCGGCTTTAAGCAATCAATTGAATTTTAATATTGCGGGGCGGGTTTTGCCCACGCCGCGCATAAGCATAAGCACGGCCGGCGTTTTAACGTGGACAAATGCGGGCACGGGCGCGCGCCTTGTGCAGGTTTATGCGGGCGGCGCGCCGTTTTGGACTTCCACAACTGCCGTAACACAGGTGAATCTTCACGAAATCGGTCTAACCACGGGCGCGCACCAAATTCGCATAAGGCATTTGCATGAGTTGCAGGCGGCCAATAATTCGCCGCTAAGCAATACTCTGTCCTTTACCGCGCGCGAACAAAGGCTGCCCATGCCGACTATAAGCATGAATGCGCAGGGCATTGTAACTTGGACGGGCGGTGCAACACATCGTGTGCGCGTCTATGCAAATGCCATGCCGCATTGGAATTCGCCCGCCGCCGTAACGCAGGTCAATCTCAACGAAATCAACCTTATCCCGGGGCGCAACAATATTCAAATAAGATTCATTCACGCAAATACTGCCGCCTTTAATTCCGAACTTAGTAATGTCCTGCCTTTTGACATTGCGCCGCCAACCCCTCCTCCGCCGCCACCACCGCCCCCTCCGCCGCCGCCGCGCTGGGAACCCAATCTTAACCGCCCTGCCGCGCCGCCTGTATTTATCGACATTCCCGCAGGCCAATGGTTTACAAGCTATGTTGCGACCGTAACCACCGAGGGCATGTTTCAAGGCATAGGCGAGGGTGTTTTTGCCCCCGCCTCCCATATGACCCGCGCGGAATTTGTGCGGGTTTTGGCGAATTTGCATGGCGTAAGTCCCGCAAATTATGCAAATCGTCCCTGGTATTACGGCATTGTGGAATGGGCAACTTCTTTAGGCATTGCAACGCCACTTGTCGGCGGCGATTTCATGCCCAATGCGCCAATAACCCGCGAGGATATGGCGTTAATGCTCTATAGATTCATAAATGCCCTAAATATTGACATTCCGATGGGAACAGGAACTTCATTTGCAGACCAAAATGAAATTTCGCCCGCCGCACTTGATGCGGTGATGAATATTAGAGCCATGGGCATAATCACAGGCCGACCCGACGGCACTTTCGCGCCGCAGGCGACGGCGACGCGGGCTGAGGTGGCCGTAATCTTCGCTAACTTTTTGAATCGTGTGAGATAAAATTATTTTGGAGGTAATCAAATGAAATTTTCAAATATGACCTATACCCGCCCGGAGTTTGAGGAGTTGGATGCCAAACTTCGCGAAGTGTTGGCGCGCTTTAAGGCCGCCGAATCTGCCGAGGAATGTTTCGCCGTCTATGAGGAATCTGACGAATATTCCGCCGAAATTGACACTATGTCAAGTTTGGCCTATATCCGCAATTCGCTGGACACAAAAGACGAATTTTACGACAAAGAGAAGGAATATTGGGATATGACCGCGCCAAAGCTGGAGGAAATTTCCAGCGAATTCGCAAAGGCCTTGCTTGACACGCCTTTCAGGGCGGAGCTTGAGGCAAAATGGGGCAATATTATGTTTATAAATGCCGAAATTGAGCTTAAAACCTTCAGCCCCGAAATTATCGAGGATTTGCAGGAGGAAAACATCCTTGTTTCCGAATATGACAAGCTTATAGCCTCGGCACAAATCGAATTTGACGGCAAAACGCTGACGCTGGCGGAAATGGCGCCCTATGCCGAAGAACTTGACCGCGCCGTGCGCAAGTCCGCACAGGCCGCCACGGCAAAATGGCTTATGGCTCGGACGGCGCAGCTGGATGAAATTTTTGACAAACTTGTCAAAATCAGAACGGGAATCGCAAAAAAGCTCGGTTATGAAAACTTTGTGGAATTGGGCTATTATCGCATGACGCGCAATTGCTACAATGCCGAAATGGTGGCAAAATTCCGCGAGGGCGTGGCCGCGCATATTGTGCCCGTTGTGTCGCGCCTAAGGGCAGAACAGGCTGCGCGCATTGGCGTTGATGCCCTAAAAGTTTATGACATGGCCCTCGAATATCCCGACGGCAACGCAAAGCCCACGGGCACGCCCGACGACATTTTTGCCCATGGCAAAAAAATGTATCACGAATTGTCGAGTGAAACGGCCGAATTCATCGATTTCATGCTCGAAAATGAACTTTTTGACGTGCTGACCCGCCCGGGCAAATCCTTCGGCGGCTATTGCGCCACGCTGCCCAAATATAAAGCCCCCTTCATTTTCGCGAATTTTAACGGCACTTCGGGCGACATAGACGTTTTAACCCATGAGGCGGGCCACGCCCTCGCAAGTTATATCGTCAAGGACATAACCCCGCGCGACCTGCAAGAATTTACCGCAGAAATCGCCGAAATTCACGCCATGTCAATGGAATTTTTCACCTGGCCGTGGATGGAGGGCTTTTTTGGCGAACAAGTCAATAAATATTACAACAGCCATTTGGCGGGCGCGCTGTCCTTTTTGCCCTATGGCGTAATGGTGGACGAATTTCAGCACCGCATCTATGAGGAGCCGGACATGACCCCCGCCGCGCGCAATGCCTATTGGCTTGAGCTTCGCGATAAATACGAACCCTGGCTGGACTTAACCGACACGCCCTTCCATGGCGAAGGCCGCAGCTGGCAAAGGCAATTGCATATCTATGTCGCGCCATTTTACTATATCGACTATTGCCTTGCGCAAATTATGGCACTAAGCTTTTGGGCGCAAAACCAAGAAAATCCCAAGGCCGCCTGGGATAAATATCGCCGCCTAATGTCCTTCGCGGGCAAAAAAACCTTTGTAGACCTAATAAAAGACGCAGGCCTGCCGACCCCCTTTGAGGCAGAGAATGTAAAAATGGTTGCCGACGCGGCGGTTGCATGGCTTGATAAAAACTAATTTGGAAAAAGACGGGAATTCCCGTCTTTTTTAAATTCTGCTTGACAGCGCATGAATTTGGTGGTATAATGCCATGGTATGTTTATCACCTGGGGTGTGTTGACACTGGTTGCCATGCGCCATTGTGAGGAAAGGAGGAGGAAAATGCCTACATTTAACCAATTGGTAAGGAAGGGGCGGGGGCAGAAAATTCGCAAATCGTCTGCGCCGGCATTGCAAAAGAGCTTGAACACGCTGAAAAAGCGTCGTTATGACGCAAACAGCCCGTTTAAGCGCGGCGTTTGTACGACCGTAAGGACGGATAAGCCTAAAAAGCCCAATTCTGCGTTGCGTAAAATTGCGAGAGTGCGCCTGTCAAACGGGCTGGAGGTTACGGCCTATATCCCGGGCGAAGGGCACAATTTGCAAGAGCATAGCGTGGTGCTGATTCGCGGCGGCCGCGTGCGCGACTTGCCGGGCGTGCGCTATCACATTTTGCGCGGAACGCTTGACACCGCAGGTGTTGCCGGTCGTATGCAAGCCCGCTCGAAATATGGGGCTAAGCGGCCTAAGAAGTAATTTTTGGAAGGAGGATTTTTATGCCTTGGTTGCATGAGATGAGAGCGCTGCAAAAGCGAAACTACCGTGAATTCTTGGTAGTTAAAAAAGAACTTGCCAGCCGCGGTATTGTTTCGAAAAGCTTAGAAGAGTACCTCAATGCCGCTAAGACAGAAATGGACGCCGAAGATGCCGCCTATGTAGAAAAAGTCCTAAATGAATTACCACAAGACAATTAAGCTGAAACCGCTTGTTTTGGAGATTCAAGGCCGTCGGCGTAAATCACGGCTTTGGCTCTCCAAAACAGGCACCGCAAGCGTGAATAAACGCTTGAGTACCGAGAGTCTAGTTTCTAGTTTCTAGTTTCTAGCCTCTATATAAGGAGGGAAGAGAAGTGCCGAGAAAAGGACATGTACCCAAAAGGGAAGTTTTGGCAGACCCGCTTTACAGAAGCCGGGTTGTTACAAAACTAATTAATACCATTATGTTGGATGGTAAAAAGGGCGTGGCTCAAGGAATTGTTTATAAGGCCTTTGAGAAGGTGAAGGAAAAGCGGGGGCAAAACCCGCTGGAGTGCTTCGAGGAGGCCTTGGGCAATATTATGCCACAGGTTGAAGTAAAAGCGCGCCGCGTTGGCGGTGCCACATATCAGGTGCCCATGGAAATTCGCCCGGACAGGCGGCAGGCCTTGGGTCTGCGCTGGCTTGTGCAATATAGCCGCCGCCGCAGCGAAAAAACCATGGAAGAACGCCTTGCAAACGAAATTATGGATGCGTTGAACAATGCGGGCGGGGCCGTGCGCCGTAAGGAAGAAATGCACAAAATGGCGGATGCCAACCGGGCGTTTAGCCACTTTAAGTGGTAGCAGGAGGTAATTATGGCGACTAATCTTGAAATTATTAAAGAGCAAAGGCGGCATCTGCACACACTTTTAAACCTGAGGCATCTCAATAAAGGCATTTCTATTGAGGGATTGGAGTTGTATATAAACTTGGCCGAAACCGAAATGCCGGCTGAAGATGTTTCTTATGTACGCGAAAAGATTGCCTTATTGCATAAATTGGAGGAATAAGGCATCAAACAACATTTAAGGAGTGGAGTTTTATGAAGAGAGAATACCCGCTGGAGAGGACCCGGAATATTGGCATTATGGCTCATATCGACGCGGGTAAGACGACTCTCACGGAAAGGATATTGTATTATACGGGCAAGACATATAAAATGGGCGACACGCACGAGGGAACGGCGGTTATGGATTCCATGGACCAAGAGCAGGAGAGGGGCATTACAATTGCCTCTGCCGCAACTACAACCTTTTGGAATGATTATCGCATCAATATCATTGACACCCCCGGCCACGTGGACTTTACCGTGGAAGTGGAGCGTTCTCTGCGGGTTTTAGACGGTGCCGTAAGCGTTTTTTGCGCTAAAGGCGGCGTTGAGCCCCAGTCTGAAACCGTTTGGCGACAGGCCGACAAATATAAGGTTCCGCGCATTGCCTATGTCAACAAAATGGACATTATGGGTGCGGATTTTAATAATGTTGTCGGCATGATTAGGGAGAGGCTTGCGGCCAATCCCGTGCCTGTGCAAATTCCTATAGGATTCGAGGACAGCTTCGTCGGGCTGATTGACCTTATGACAATGCAGGCCTATACCTTTGGCGGCGATGCGGGCGAAGAGGTTATTGTGGGCGATATTCCTGCCGACATGCTTGAAGCGGCGCAGGAAGCCCGTTCTAACATGATTGACGCCATTGCCGACACCGACGACAATATAGCGGAAAAGGTTATCGAAGAAGAAGAAGTCAGCGTTTTGGAGCTTAAAGAGGCCCTGCGCCGCGCTTGCATCAATGTGGACATAATTCCGGTCTTTTGCGGTTCGGCCTATAAGAAAAAGGGCGTGCAAAAGCTTTTGGACGGCGTTGTGGACTATATGCCCGCTCCTGTTGACGTTGACGCAATTAAGGGCGTTAAGCCGAATACAGACGAGGAAGTTGAGCGCAAATCCGACGATGGCGAGCCTTTTTCCGCGCTGGCCTTTAAGGTTGTAAACGACTCCTTTGTGGGCAAATTGGTGTTTTTTAGGGTATATTCCGGCACTTTTGAATCCGGCAATTATGTTTTTAATGCCACCAAGGATAAAAAAGAGCGGATTAGCCGCATTTTCCTTATGCATTCCAATAAGCGCGAGGAAGTTGGCAAGGTTTATGCGGGCGATATTGCCGCCGCCGTGGGTCTGAAAAATACCACAACGGGCGATACTTTGTGTATAGATTCCGCCCCCGTGGTGCTGGAATCCATGAACTTTCCCGAACCCGTTATACACATTGCAATTGAGCCGAAAACCAAGGCGGGACGCGACAAAATGTCCATTGCCCTTGGCAAGCTGGCCGAAGAAGACCCGACTTTTAAGACCTATACGGACGACGAAACGGGCCAGACAATTATTGCGGGCATGGGCGAGCTTCACCTTGAGGTTATTGTTGAAAGGCTTCTTCGTGAGTTTAAGGTCGAGGCGAATGTGGGCAATCCGCAGGTTGCCTATCGCGAATCGTTTAAAAAGGCCGTGGACGTTGAAGGTAAATATGTTAAGCAGTCCGGCGGGCGCGGTCAATATGGCCATTGTAAGGTTAAATTTGAGCCGATTGACGCTAATGATGTGGAAAATGCCTTTGTCTTCGAGAATAAAATCGTTGGCGGCGTAATTCCCAAAGAATTCATTGGCCCAATTGAAAACGGCATTAAAGAAGCCATGCAAAGCGGCATTATCGGCGGCTATCCCGTGCTTGGCGTAAAGGCCACGCTTTATGACGGAAGCTTCCACGATGTGGATTCGTCCGAAATTGCCTTTAAAATTGCGGGTTCTATGGCCTTTAAAGAGGCCATGCGCAAAGGCGATGCCGTGCTGCTTGAACCTATTATGAAGGTTGACGTTACCGTTGCCGAAGAATATATGGGCGATGTTATTGGCGACCTAAACAGCCGTCGCGGCCGCATTGACGCAACAGAAACCCGCTCCGGCGCAATGGTTGTTCATGCCTATGTTCCCCTTGCCGAAATGTTCGGCTATTCCACCCGTCTGCGCTCTATGACGCAAGGCCGCGGCGTTTATGCCATGGAAGTGCATCACTATGAGCAAGTGCCGAAGTCTGTGCAGGAAAAGGCGGCGATGAAGGGCAATTAGCAATTAGCGATTAGCAATTGATGGTGAGGGCGGATATGTATACTAATGATATGGTGGAATATTGGTTGGAATTGTCCGATATGGACTTTAGGGCGGCGAAGGTGTTGTTTGCCGGTGAGATGTATTTGCATTGCGCCTTTTTTTGCCATCAAAGCTTGGAGAAAGCTTTAAAAGCGCATATTGTGCAAGCCGGTGATATTCCGCCTAAAATCCATGTCTTAAAAACACTTATTGAGCGAACCATAGGCTGGGACAGCTTATCGGAAGAGCATCATCAAACCATAGATGATGTTGACGACTTTGATATTCAAGGGCGTTATCCCGACGAGGTTCCAATACCAAGATATGGACATGATTTTTGTGGACAGCTGTTGGGTGGAATGGAGGTGTTGTTATGCTTTGTGAGAGAAAGCTTAGAGAGGGATTGAATAGGAAGGCGGCCGCATATGAATTGGCGCAGGAATATGCCAAGGAGGTTTTAAAACATTTTAAACCCTATGCAATAATGCTTTATGGTTCATATTATGACGGGCTTCCCGGCGAATGGGACGAGATAAATATTGCCATTGCCATGAATAATTACGAAGGAAATCGGTTTGAGGATGCCTCTAAACTTTCAAGCCTTGTCAACAACATCAGCTTTTATATCAAGCCTCGTCTAATAGCCAGCTCCAACGGCCGCACCAATTCCGAAGCCAGGCAGATTCTTGAAAATTGTGAGATTCTTTATCATTCGGAAAGGGAGGTGCTGGCGTGAGGAAAAGGGTTGTTGCGGTTATTTTGACCTTGGTTTTGGGCATTTTGTTTATGGGTCAGGCGGTTTTGGCCAATCCCTTTGGTGGCATTGCCGGCGATGTTCTCAGCACGGATATTAGGGTCTATCTTAATGGCATGGCAATCGAGGGCTTTAATATTAACAACGAAACCTTTGTCAGAGCCGAAGATTTGCCGCCCTTTGGCTTTGCCGCCCATTGGAATGAAGCCGCGCGCTCAATTTCCATAAACAAAAGGCCGGGACTTTTGCCGCACGAACTCCGCCAATTCTCCCCGGACAGACGACCCATAGGTTCCGCCGTCTTTCCATATTTTTACACGGACATAACGGCATATATCGACGGCCAGCCCGCCCTAAGCTTTAATATCGGCGGCTATACCGTTGTGCGCATATCCGATATTGCGCGCGCCTTTGGCGATTCCGTTTGGGACAATGAGAGCCGCACGGTTTCGGTGATAACCGCCGAAAACCGCCCGTTTGAAACGGCTTTGCATATGGGAAATCGCTTCACGAATGTTTTTTTCGCCGAAGCAACAGGCCTTAATGCAGGCAATTTTGCCGGGGCAACGCCGGTTGGCAATCGCGAAATAAGATGGGATTTGGGCGCAACAATTCATGCCTATGGTAGAACGCAGACGCATCCGATTTTCCCTGCCATGGTTGTAACCCATATGCTGCCGGGCACGCGCGGCGGCGCATTTCACGACATAGAGGACGGGCAATTGCAAACTCAAAGGACTCTTGTGCATAATCGCACATTTGCACCCGGAGAATATTTGCTTTTGATGAATTATACCCTGGAGCCCGACGGCAGACCCGCCTCCGAAAGGCAGGTTTCCGTGCCGATTCATCTTGTGGTTGAATTGCCTGCGCTTCCCTTAGTTCTGCCGGAAATCGCGCCCGATATTGCCGCGCTTCATCCAAATGCCCCCGAAAGGGCAAGCTCGAATATTGCCATTCCCGAAAATCGGGCAATGACCGATTCGGAGCTGAACAATTGGATTGCGGAATATGCTTCGAATGGCGGCGCAAGCGCATTTGAGCTCGAAGTTGTGCGCTTGATAAATGAATTGAGGGTCGAAATGGGGCTTCATTCATTCGAAATTTGCCCCGATTTGATGATGGCGGCGCGCTATAAAAGTCAAGAAATGGTCAATTTAGGCTATTTTGCGCATGACAGCCCAATCCATGGCCGTTTCACCGGAATACCAAGGCTATTTGGCGCAAGCGCAACCAGCGAGAATTTGGGCAGCGGGCAACGCTCGCCGCAGGGGATTGTGAGTTCGTGGCTAAATTCCACCACGGGGCATAGAAGCCCCATAGTTGGCAATCGCAATTTTATCGGAATCGGCGAATACAACAACCGCTGGACTTTGATGGTGCGATAGGGCAATATCACGTTTTCGTGCTTTTTGTGCTTTTCGTGGTTCAATCTTTTTAACCACGAAACACACGAAACACACGAAAAAAAGTTTTACTTGCAAAATTTTGATAAAATGGTTATAATGTTAATAATATTTAGTTTTGGGCCCGGGCCCGCATATTAAGGAGGAAGAAATTAATGGCAAAAGCTAAGTTTGAAAGAAACAAACCCCACGTAAACATTGGGACAATTGGACACGTTGACCACGGTAAGACCACTTTGACGGCGGCAATTACAAAGACGCTCCATCAAAGATACGGCCTGGGCGAGATTGTAGATTTTGATAAAATTGACAAAGCTCCCGAAGAAAAGGCCAGAGGAATCACGATTAACTCAACCCACGTTGAGTATGAAACGCCAAACCGCCACTATGCGCACGTTGACTGCCCCGGCCACGCCGACTATGTTAAAAATATGATTACGGGTGCTGCGCAAATGGACGGCGCAATCCTTGTGGTTGCGGCGACAGACGGCGTTATGGCGCAAACAAACGAGCATATCCTCTTGGCGCGCCAGGTTGGTGTTCCAAAAATCGTTGTATTTATGAATAAGTGCGACGTTGCGGACGAGGATTTAATTGAGCTTGTTGAGATGGAAATTCGCGAAGCTTTGGACAAGCAGGGCTTCCCCGGCGACGACACGCCCGTTATTCAGGGTTCTGCGCTTTTGGCGCTTAATGACCCCGAAGGCGAATGGGGCGACAAAATTGTCGAACTTTTTGAGCATGTCGACACTTATATCCCCGAACCCGTGCGCGAGCATGACAAGCCATTCCTTATGCCAATTGAGGACGTTTTCACAATTTCCGGACGCGGAACCGTTGCGACGGGCCGCGTGGACAGAGGACAGCTTAAAGTCCAAGATACCGTTGAAATTATCGGCATGACCGAAGAAAAGCGTCAAGTTGTTGTAACGGGAATCGAAATGTTCCGCAAGCTTCTTGACTATGCGCAGGCCGGCGACAATATCGGCGTACTTTTGCGCGGCGTTGCAAGAACGGAAATCGAGCGTGGGCAGGTGCTTGCAAAGCCCGGCTCAATTGAAGGCCATGTTAAATTCAAAGGACAAGTGTATGTCTTGACCAAAGAAGACGGCGGCCGCCACACTCCCTTCTTTAACAATTA
>JAITMQ010000143.1 GCA_031277225.1 Clostridiales bacterium
ATTGCGGTCTCGACCCGCAGTCCCCCGCCATTTTTTACGAAATCGCTTGTAAAATGTAGTTTTGTGTGATACAATCATAATGAAGTCTGCGGCGAACGGCGCGTCGGGGCTTTAGAGCAACCGAAAGCAAGGCGGTTGGCTGAACCCTGAAAGGGGGGATAGCTTATGACGGTATATGAGTTGATTATAGCAACCATGTTTGCACTGGGCGCAGAGTTGCAAGCACTACTTAACATAATTAGCCATTTAGTTGTAGTTTTCGCAAGAAAATAACCGCCCCTCCGGCAAGATGTGCGGTTATTTAAATACCCATATTCCAGCCAACCGCTTTGCGGTTGCTCTTTTTTTATTATTATACCACAGCCCCAAAATTTAATCAAGCACAATTTTCAAAATCCTTTCCGTCTGAAATTATACCAAAAACCCGCAAACAATGCAAGACAAATTTTTATTTGTTACTTAGGAAATATTTTCAAAAATTGTTGCAAAATGTAGTTTTGTGTGATACAATGATAATGAAGTCTGCGGCGAATGGCGCGTCGGGGCTTTAAGAGCAACCGAAAGCAAGGCGGTTGGCTGAACCCTGAAAGGGGGGATAGCTTATGACATTTTACGAGTTGATTATTGCATTCATGCTTGCCCTAGGCTCTGAGCTGCAAGCGTTGCATAATATAATGAGTCATCTGTTCATAGTTTTCGAAAGAAAATAACCGCCCTGGCAAGGATAGCGGTTATTTGTTTTACATTTACCGTTTTATTCCAGCCAACCGCTTTGCGGTTGCTCTTTTTTACATAATACCACACCCCACAAATTTATGCAAGCACAATTTTCAAAATCCTTTCCGTCTGAAATAATTGTTGACAAGCCGACCCTTAGACGGTATAATATATTTTAAGGGTTTTAAAAAGGACACGTTCGTACAAAGGCCAACAACCAGCGAACGTGTCCCAACCAAGACCCTTAGGTCTAAGGACAGTATATCATCCTTTAGGCCTGTTAGTCAAGTCTTTATTTAAAGGAGGATAACATGTCATTCAGAATGAGTTGTCGTTGTTGCAGGGAGAGTCCTTTCGAGGTTTCCGGCTTTTTATCTGTCGCAAATTCTCTTCTTTGCATTGAGAGTATAAAAAAATTAAATAATGACATGAACCCTTGCGATCGAAATATTAGGGCATTGGAGTTTATGCGCAGAACCGTCATCGAATTCGAGGAAATTTATCAGCCCCATCGACTTGTACTTACCTAACAAATAAAAAAGCCCAATATTTTGGGCTTTTTTAACTTTTGATTATCTTTTTTCCACCAAGAATTTGATGGATGTTTTGGATTCGCCGTCGATATCCAATTGGGCAAAGGCGGGAATGCTGATAAGGTCGATTCCATTGGGAGCGACATATCCCCTTGCTATGGCGATGGATTTGACAGCTTGATTCACGGCGGCTGCGCCAATGGTAACCACTTCGACGGGTTCATTATTGCGCACCACAGCGGCTATTGCGCCCGCCACGGACTTCGGCACCGAGTTTGCAGAGACTTTAAGAGTTTCCATAAAACCCCTCCTTTGTAATAATGTTTGCTTTCAATCTATATAATACTACAATATTTAGCAATTGTAAAGGGGAATTTTAAAATGAATGAAATCTTTTGGCCGGCGGCATTAAAAAAGGGCGACAAAGTGGCATTAATCGCGCCGTCGTCGCCACCCGAAAACAGACATTTTATAGACTTTGCCGCCTCTTATGTCAAAACTTTGGGGCTTTTGCCCGTCTTGGGAAAAAGTTGTTTTGCATCCTATGGATATTTGGCGGGGGATGACGATTTGCGGGCGCATGACTTAAATTGGGCCTTTAGCGACCCGGAGATAGCGGGGATTTTTTGCGTGCGTGGCGGCTATGGGCTGCAGCGTATTCTGGATAAAATAGATTTTGATATTATTCGACAAAATCCTAAGTTTTTTAGCGGCTATAGCGATGTTACGGCTCTGCACAATGTAATTCCCGATGTGGCGGGCTTTGTAACCTTTCACACACCCATGCCGGCCACGCCAAAATTTTCCACCGCTGACCCCTATACCCTAAAAGAGTTTAACCGCTACATTTTCGGCGAAGAATCGCGGCAGATTTTCAACCCACCCGGACATAATTGGGAATTCCTTACAGAAGGCGCGGCCGAAGGCGCGCTCTGCGGCGGCAACTTGTCAATAATCGCCTCATCCATGGGTACGCCTTACGAAATCGACACTTCGGGGAAAATTCTTTTTATTGAAGAAACGGAGGAGCAGCCTTATAAAATCGACAGAATGTTGAATCAGTTGCGGCTGGCGGGCAAGCTGGACGACTGCGTCGGCTTGATTTTTGGGGATTTTAACGATTGCGACGCGCCCGAACCCGAAAAAAGCTTGAGTTTGGTCGAAATTGCGCGGAATTTGTCGTCGGATATGCCAGTTTTGTGGAATTTCCGATGCGGGCATTGCTTTCCAACGGCTTCCTTGCCGATGGGGGCAAAAGTTCGGCTGGATTCAGCGGCGGGAACGCTGGCGGTGGTGCCGGTTAAAACCGGCTAAAGTAACGCTTGGAAAGCGTATGCCGCCGACTTCCAGTCGGAATCTTCAGCCGGTTTTAACCGGCATTTCATGTCAGTTCAAAAGGGAGGGACAAGATGGAAGCTACGATTAAAACGCCCACGGCTGCCCTTCGCGGCGCGCCTCGGCACAATGCCGAAAGGGTGGACGAGGCTCTGCATGGCTGGCAGGTAACGATTCTCTCGCAAAGCGGCGATTTCTACCATATTCGCACGGATTACGGCTATACAGGCCATATTCACAAGGATGACCTAAGCTTAGCCGCGCCGCCGCCAAATCCCCGCCGCATAGCCCAAAATTTCGCCGACATAGTGGCCGCCCCGACGGTGCAGGGCGATGTAATCACAAGCCTGCCACGCGGCGCGCTGGTTGAATTCAAGGGCATAGCCGACAATCACAGCCGCATTGCCTTGGCGGACGGCCGCGAGGCCTTCATTCGCAACGACTTTTTGGAAATTCCAAAGAAAAATTTAACCCGCCAAAATTTGGTGGACAATGCCATGAAATATTTGGGCAGCCCCTATCGCTGGGGCGGCAAAACCCCCCGCGGCATTGACTGCTCCGGTCTGACCTTCATGGCCTATCACCTCTGCGGCCTAAATATCTGGCGCGACGCGCACCATAAAGACGGCTATCCCCTGGCAAAAATCGACTTAAAGCGCGCAAAACCCGGCGATTTGCTCTATTTTCCCGGCCATGTCGCCATGCTTTTGGAGAATGACAAGATTATCCATTCTGCCTATGCCAATGGAATTGTTAAGGTGCAAAACCTTGAAAATTCAAGGGAATTGCTGGAAAATTTGTTATATTGTACGAGTGCATTTCCTACAAATTCGCCATTTGCCACCTAGTATTGACAAAAATGCTACAAGGTTTACAAATTTTTCTAAAAAAACCTAAAAATTTTTGTTTACATTTGTCGTAAATGTGTTATAATTGTCTTCTGCAGACAAAAAATATTTGTACACTATCAAATTTGGAGGAATGACAATGAAAGAAAAAACCCAAACACAAAATGCGGTAAAAGACAAAGGCTTTATCACCGAAAAATCCCTTGTTTTTGGCGAAAACATGCGCGCCGCACGTAAACAAAGAGGCTTTACATCTGATTCTTTGGCCTCGTTTTTAGGAATTTCCACGGCATATGTGGGCTTGATTGAAAGGGGCGAGCGTTGCCCCAGCTTGGAAACTTTCTTAAAAATTTGCGATTTCTTTGGTGAAAGCCCCGAAACCATGCTGACTCCTTCGGGCGCGGGCTTGGCTGTGAGAGAAACAAAACTTGCCGCCCGCAATATTGACGAAGAGAAGAAAAAGCGCAGGCACAAAATGGTTTTAAGTATGCTTGACACTTTCGACCCCGTCGAACTTGACCATGTTGTGAACATGATTAAGAGCTTTAAAAGCTATGTCCAAATGTGCAGAGGCGAGGCTGTCGACGAAGAATAATAAATAAATGGGGCTGTTGCAAAACCATAGGCAACAGCCTCTTTGTTGTAAGTTTGGAAATGGGTTCCCGCTTTTGGCTAAAAACCGGACCCATTTTTATTTTGGGATTAAAACTGGAAAAATTGTCCATAATTTGGGTAATACTATTCTCAAGTTGGAATATTACCAAATTTTTGAAGGAGATGGCTATGGACGGTTTGGACAGCAAGCGTAAGGTTGTGCTTTTAAAGGGCGGGCACGATAAATGGTATGAACAGGCCATTTTTATCATGCGGGCGCATATTGACGAGGGCGAAATTGACTTTATAAAGGAAGCCGAGCGGATTATTAACAGCCAGGCCCTGCATCAAGGAATTGCCGCAAAATATGAGCATCACGCGGCATTTTCCCCTGTAGAGCCGGTTCGCAACCCGGCACCTGCGGCGGTTGCGGCGCAAAAAGGCAGGCAAAAGCCGCCGCCGCGCCCGCGCACAAGATTCGATTTTGGGCTTAATTTGGCCTTGGTTGCAACGGGAATCGCGCTGTTATTTGTTTTTGCGCTAAATTTTATGTAAAATATAGACAAGAATTAAATTCCATGATATAATCACGACATCAGCTTAGCAAATAATAGAGGAGTGATGATTGTGAATATCAAGCTGATTGCCGACAGCACTTGCGATTTGCCGCAGGAACTTGTGGACAAATACAATGTCCGCATAGTTCCTTTAAGCATTTCTAAGGGCGGCCAGGCTTTAAAAGACGGGGTCGAAATTGGGCCCGCGGATATTTTTGAATTTATGGATGCGGGGCTTGGCATTTGCAGCACTTCCGCCGTAAATGTGGCGGAATATACCCGGGTTTACGAAGAAGAGCGCGGCAAATGCGACGCTATAATCCACTTTGTGATAAGTTCGGAAATGTCCTCAGGTTATCAAAATGCGCGCGTGGCGGCCGAGGATTTTGACAATATCCATATAATCGATTCGCGCAATTTAAGCATGGCAATTGGGCATTTGGTTGTGGACGCGGCCGAACTTGCCGCCGAAGGCAAAACGCCCGACGAAATTGTCGGCAAAATTAACGAGATTATACCGCTTTTGGATGCCGGTTTTGTGATTGATACGCTTACATATCTGCATAAAGGCGGGCGTTGCACGTCTATACAGGCGCTGGTTTCAAATGTTCTTAATGTAAAGCCAAGCATAGTTGTGGCCAATGGCAAAATGACCGTTGGCAAGAAATATCGCGGCAAACTTGAAGTTGTGCTTCGCAAATATATCGACGATAAACTTAGCCTGCATGAAAATATTGATACAAGGCGTATTTTTATCGCCGACACAATGACGGCAGAAAACCGCCCCCTAATGGAGGCGGCCAAGGCCCAAATTGCCAAAACCCTGCCCTCTGCGGAAATTTATGAAACAAAGGCGGGCGGCACAATCTCATGCCATTGCGGGCCGAATACTTTTGGTATATTTTTGATTCGCAGGAAATAGGGGATTCCCGCTTTCGCGGGAATGACGTTAGGTGGCGCGCCCGCGATATTCGCCCGTTCTGGTGTCAATTTCCAAAATGTCGCCGATATTGATAAATAGCGGCACAGAAACCACAGCACCCGTTTCCAATGTGGCGGGCTTTGTTGCGCCCGACGAGGTATTGCCCGCAAAACCCGGCTCTGTTTCGGTTACGGCCAAGGTTGCAACGATATTTGGCTCTATGGCAAAAACATTTCCATTATGCGACAGCACCTTAACCATGTCGTTTTCCCGCACAAAAGTCAGTGCGTCGCCGACATCTGAGGCATTTACGCCGATTTGCTCAAAGCTGTCCATATTCATGAAATAGTAAATATTGCCATCATTGTAAAGATATTGCATGTCCTGCCGCTCTATATGCGCGCGGGGCATTTTTTCTTGTGGCCTAAAAGTTTTCTCGAAAACAGCCCCAGACACAATATTTTTGATTTTTGTGCGAACAAAGGCCGCGCCCTTGCCCGGCTTAACATGCTGAAATTCAACGATTGTGTAAATTTCGCCCTCATATTCAATTGTAACGCCATTTCTAAATTCGCCTGCTGAAATCATCTAAATTCCTCCTAAGCTTATTAAATATTTAATCGCCAATAAATAACTATCCACACCAAAGCCCGAAATTTGCCCAATACAGGCCGCCGCCGTAACGGATTTTTGCCGAAATTCCTCGCGCGCGGCAATATTGGTCAAATGTACCTCTATGACGGGCGGACTAATCGAAGCCAGCGCGTCTGCAATAGCATAGCTATAATGCGCAAAAGCGGCGGGATTTATTACTAGCCCCGAAAATTCCTCGCTATGGCAACGCTGAATAAAATCAACAATCTCCCCTTCGCAATTGCTTTGGAATTGCACAATCTCCAAATCCTTACAGGCCAAGGCCTGAATTCGGCCGCAAACTTCAGCAAAGCTCATGTTTCCGTAGACTTCCGGTTGCCTAGTTCCCAAGAAATTGATATTCGGTCCGTGTATTACACCAATTTTCATTTAAATCCCTCCAGAAACATATATTACAACATCATGATAATAATTGCAAGCTTTTTTGGAAGGTTGATTATGAATAGTTTAAAGCGCAGGATTATACAGGCCTTGGAATTGCCCGCAGACATCATGCTGGACTTGCCCGTGGTTACGGTTACGGGCGACGAGGAGCTGGTTTTAACGAATCATCGCGGGCTTTTGGAATATGGCGCGGGGCATGTGCGCCTTGGATGCTCGCGCGGGCAAATTAAAATTTTTGGGACGAACCTTATTTTAAAAGAAATTACGGCGGAATCCATTGTAATTGCGGGCAAAATTGACAAAGTTTTATGGGAGGGGAGCTAATTGTTCATAAAATTATGGAAATTCTTGCGGGGATATGTTAAAATAGAAATCAGTGGTTTTTCCGTCGAGCGATTCTTAAGTCGCGCCATTGGAGAAGGCGCGGTTTTTTGGGATTTGCAACGCTTGGGCGGCAAATTTGCCGCAAAGGTTTCGCGTGCGGATTTTGCGCGAATCCAAATTTTGACGCAAAAGACGGGCAGCAGGGTTGTCGCCAAAAGTTTTCACGGGCTGCCATATCTGCTTGCGCGCTTGCGCAAACGCCTGTTTCTGGCGATTGGCGGCCTCGTCTTCATAGCCGGGCTTGTATTGCTAACGTCCTTCATTTGGCAAATCGACATTGAGGGCACAAATCGGCTGAATAATGCCGAAATCCTGGATTTCCTGGCGGAAAATGACTTCGCATTGGGGCGTTTCCGCCATGGCGTGGTCTATCGGGATATTGAGAACCTGCTTTTGCTGGAATTTGAGGACATGGCATGGGCTTCTGTGTCGATTGTCGGGACGCGGGCCGTAATTCGGGTGGTTGAAACGATTGAGGCCGTGGGGGATTCCCGCTTTCGCGGGAATGACGAGTTTACGGACGTGGTTGCTGCTAAGGATGGGGTAATCGTTTATATGGCGACTTCGGCGGGCAAGCCGCTGTTTCGTCCGGGCGATGTTGTGGCTGCGGGCGAGATTGTTGTCGCAAGCCGCCTTGACGTTGGCACGGCCGAAGAGGGGAATTTAAGCCACCGCTATGTGCGGGCGGATGCGGCGGTTTGGGCGCGGGTTTATTATCGAATGAATTTTGAAATTCCTTTTGCCTATTACGAAAGGAGCTTTACGGGGCGGCGCGCGTGGACGCATAGCCTGTCCGTGGGCGGGCGCGATTTTCGGATTCCGTTGAATTTTGGGGCGGGCGACGATTTTATCTACTATGAAACCATTGAAAGCCGCCGCCAAGCGCGCCTTGGCGCAGACTATCCCCTGCCGCTTTCGCGTACGCAAACGACCAATTACGAAATTGTGCGGCATTTGCGCACGCGCACAACAGAACAGGCGCAGGCTTTGGCAATTGAGCTGGCCACGCGGCGCATTGCCGAAGAAGTCGGTGAAAATGTGGACATTCTGACAAAAGAAATAAGCTTCGCCGAGGGCGAACGAGAACTGCTTGCTGAGGTTTTTTTGGTTACAATAGAGAGGATTGACCGGATTCAACCGCCGGAAATTAATTCGACTAAGGAGGAGATAAATTGATTAGACCTATGGATTTGCCGATTGTTTTTGGCAAGTTGGACGAGAATATTATTAGCATTGAAGGGGCATTGGGGGTTAGCATTGTCAATCGCGACGGGCAATTGATGATAAGCGGACAAAATATCGACAAGGCGCGCCAAATTTTGCAAAAACTGGCCGATATGGCCGAGGCGGGCGAGGAAATCAGCGCATCTACAGTGAATTACCTGATAGCCTCCGTCGACGACGGCACACTTAAGCAGGTTTGCGCCGCTTCGGGCTGCACCGTCTGCATAACCTGCGCGGGCAAGCCCATTAAACCCAAAACTTTGGGGCAGGAGCGCTATGTTGAAATGATTGACAAAAATATCGTAATCTTTGGCGTTGGCCCTGCGGGCACGGGCAAGACATATTTGGCCATGGCCGCCGCAATCGCCGCCTTTAAGCGCGGCGACGTTTCGCGTATAATTCTAACCCGCCCCGCAATCGAGGCGGGCGAGACATTAGGCTTTTTGCCCGGCGATTTGCAACAAAAAGTCGACCCATATTTGCGCCCTCTCTATGACGCGCTGTTTGAAATTATGGGCCCCGAGGCCATGGCGCGCAATATGGAAAAGGGCTTAATTGAGGTCGCTCCGCTGGCCTATATGCGCGGGCGCACGCTGGACAACTCCTTTATAGTGCTGGACGAGGCGCAAAACACCACGCCCGCGCAAATGAAGATGTTTCTTACAAGAATTGGCTTTGGCTCAAAGGCCATAATCACGGGCGATATTACGCAAATTGACCTTGCGGACGGCACAAAATCCGGGCTGAAAGATGTCCTGCCCATTTTAAAAGGAATCGAAGGAATCGGAATCGCAATGCTGACAAATAAAGACGTGGTTCGCCATCCTCTGGTGCAACGCATTATAGCCGCCTATGAAAAGCATGAAAAATCGCAAAAGCCAAAAGGCAGGGATTCTTCATCCAATGTTCAAAATTCAAAATCTAATCGTGGATGACCTTATAGAAGTCAGAGGCCGGACCGCCTCTCCAAAATTATTTTTTACCACAAGCCCTAAAAAATAGCCGCCACAATCATCTTCTCAATATCCTCGCCCGAAACCCTGGCAGTGCCCTTTATATCAAGAGCGGATGCAATGCGCTGCAGGTCATATCTTTTGAAATTGTTATCTTCAAGATACTCTTCCAGCTTTGCACGGCTATTAAACCCCTTAATGGCAGCTGATACAGATTCGACTTCTTCGGGCGTTAGTTTTTCGGGCAGCTTTCGCCCTTTGGGCTTTGCAGTCTCTACAGACTCTACAGGCTTTTCGGCTTCTGCCTCAAGCCTTATTTTCGGCTTTCTGCCAGGTTTCGCCTTTGGTTTAGAGGCACGAACAGGCGGCTTTTCGTTGAGCTGTGGCCAATCGCACTGACTACAAAAAATCCAAAACAGAAAAAGGCAACTCTCTCGATTTTGGGTTGCGGTTTTTGCGAAAATTCATCTTTGCCATGCCGAAGCGATTGTAAGCAT
>JAITMQ010000010.1 GCA_031277225.1 Clostridiales bacterium
CATCCCGGCCATCTACCCCGTCATTCCGCGCTTGACGCGGAATCCCCCGCTAATGGCAGGGGATTTCCGCTTATCAAGGGAATGACGAAGCAAGGGGCGCGGGCGCGAAGCGCACGCGCCCCCCTGTTGCGCGCGAAGTGTGCAACAACAGCAAAAGACGCTACAAGGTAAACCACTTCGGCCATCTACCCCGTCATTCCGCGCTCGACGCGGAATCCCCCGCTAATGGCAGCAGATTCCCGCTTATCAAGGGAATGACGAAGCAGGGGGCGCGGGCGCGAAGCGCACGCGCCCCCTGTTGCGCGCGAAGCGCGCAACAATACCAAAACCGGTAGCGGCAAGAATGGCGGCATATGCGCCGGGGCGTTTGGCGCGAATGGATTCCTCGCTTAACATGTCCGGGCGAAATAAAAAGCACCCCGCAATTTCGCGAAGTGCCCTAATATTGAGCTATACACCTAGCTGTCGAATTCCATATCGTACTTTTCCATCAATACTTTTAGTCTGCGGCGATATTCCAAATTGTCCAAATAATCTTGCCTACCCTGTTGCCCTGTAGCGTCTAGCCCTGTCCCATCGTTGGGTAGCTTTCTGGTTTCATCGGTTCGTTTCTTGTACCATATCAACAACTCTCCGTACTCATCCGCAAAAGTTTCCATATTATACTTTTTCTTCAACTCCAACAGTCGGCGATAATATTCTTCGTTGTCTAAATGTTCCTGCATACTCATTTGCCCCGAATCATCGGGCAACTCTCTGCTTTCCCCGGTCAGGTTTTTATACCATATCAGCAACTCGCTGCGCTCATCTTCAAAAGTTTTCATTAAACCACCTCACTCAATCAATATACGCCGTTACCAGCGCCAATTAGCCGCCGAAAGCGTGCCATAACGTCATTCCGGCTTGACCCCGCATCAAGTGCGGGGCAGGCCCGGAATCTCCCCGTGCTTTGCAGATGCTACGGACCCTGGGGGATTCCCGCTTTCGCGGGAATGACGCTTATACGGTTAATTCGCATTACCAATCTCGCATAAAAGGGGCGGCCTTTAGGCCGCCCCGGCGGGCGCGCATTGCGCGCCCCTCTTTATATCAGCATTTCATAAAAAATTACCACCATCTGCCTCTCTTGAATCCACCCAATGCCAAGCCCCAAAAACTCGGACACATAGCGCACGGGGATTAGGGTTCTGTCGTTAAGCACATAGGGCGCGACATCCATATAGCGCGCTTGGCCGTTTATATTCACATCCATGCGATTCAGCCACATTTGCAGGTGATTGCCGCGAAGATAAATATCCATGCGCAAATCCGCGCCATCCCACGCAATTGTGCCGCCCATGGACTGAATAATCGCCCGAATCGGCACCATTGTGCGCTCATTATTAATAATCGGGGCAGTATTCGCGCCCGGGTCAATTTCATACCAGCTATTATTAATATTCATCCGCGGATTATGAATAATCATGGCATTAAAGCCCCTTGTGGCTTCGACGGGGAAAATCGGCGCGGTTGTCGGAATATTAACCTGCACCCTTTGGCTTGCAGGGCCCAGCACCTCGGTCGTAGTAGGCGAATATGCCTGCCGCACTTCGCGCACATAATACCAATAGGTTTGTCCTGCGCGCGCATTTGGGTCAATCGTAAAGACGCGGTCATAGGAATATGCAGGATTCGCGGTGATTGGCGAGCCCGAAATTAAAACCCCGACTTCCGTTGCCGAAGTCGCGCGGAAAACCTTGTAACCGTGGATATTATTCGCAATGGCATACCATTCCAGCAAAACCCCATAACCATAGCCGATTAAAGCCGGGGGCTGTGCAAAGGCAGGCCCGGCTTCCACGCGAATAGGATATGCCTGTTCATAGCTGCCATAGGCACCGTGGCCATAAACCCGCACGACGACGGCATTGATATTCAAATCGTTAAGCGTGATATTTTGACTTAGAGTTGTGCCGGGATTTTGCGTTGTATGTACCAAGGTTAAGCTAGTGCCGATGCGCGTGAAAATTTCAAGCCTATAGGCATTGACTATTCCCGTTATATTGACATTAACCACCTCGCCCACACCGGCAAGCGCGGGACTTACAATGGCATTACCAAAACTTGCAGGGCCCGCAATAACCACATTTACGGTATTAGAGCGGCGGGAGTCATTCCAGCCGGGGTCTGTTGACGTGGCGACAACCAAAACTTGATAATTGCCCGGCCCAAGGTTAAATTGCTCCAGCGAGAAATTGCCCGCCACGGGATAGCCCATTTGGCGCCCATTTGCATAGACCACGAATCTAAGATTGTTGTAGACATTAAGCGGCATATCTTGACGGTCTGCGCGGATTGAAATATTTGTGCCGGAAACCGTCAGATATGGCGCGGGAATTTGGCGCACGGGCTGTGGCGCGTTATAATACACCGTATTGCTTGCCGTGGAATTTTGCCAATATGGGTCATATATCATTGTTACGGCGTGTATGGCGTGCGTGCCGGGCGTAAACCCTTGAAGCGACAAATCAACGCTTGTTGTGCCTGTCGTAATCGTAATATGTTCGCGATTATTTACATAAATCACAAAATAGGCATTTTCGCGGATTAGACTTGGAATCGCGCCCCAATTTGCGGAAATTTGCAGATAATAGCCCCCAACGATATTAAGCATGGGCGACGGCAAATATTGTATTACGGGCGGCGGCGGCGTGATTGGCGGCGTGATTGGCGGCGGCACGGGCGGCCCTGTGGGCGGCACGGTGAAAGTAACGCCATTGCTTGTAAGAGCCATTTCGGCGAGGCCTTCCACGAGGAAATAGGCCGTAACTGTGATTGTATAGGTTCTGCCGGCCGTGAGTTGCAAATCATTTAAATCATAATAATTTGAATGTGGGCCAAGGCTTACCATTTCGATATAATCGGCATCGATTGTGAATTCGCGCGGATTGCCGACGGTGCTCCATGTGATGATTGAGCCGCTTAGGGTCAGCACAGGCGGGTAATTTTGCGGCACGGCCTGCGATGCGCTAACCGCAACAAGGCCTGTTGCCGCCAAAATTAAAGTCAAGATAGCTGCGAAAAGTTTTTTAAGCATAACATCCTCCTTAAGTTTTTTAGGGCGACCGAGGGCGGTCGCCCCTACTCTTTGAATTCTTGGAATTTTTCGAGATAGTAAGTGCCAAAGGCCACATCGCTTACTTTTATGTGGTTTATAATCCAATTCACCAGGAAGTGATTAAGCCCCATAACAAGCTCGTCGCTATAGCCCTCGGTTTCAAAGCGTTCTTTGTATTCCACGAATTTATCAACAAAAAGCCTATGCTGATTTTCGTGCAAATAACAGGCCGGATAGACGCATTGATTCATCATATCCTCTTCAACATTAAAATGCATGACGCAATATTTCGCCAAAAAGTCCAGCGTTTCGCGCATGATTTCGGGGTCTTTGGCTTTTTCGCCAAGATTGATAAGGTCATTAACCGCAGCAACAAGCTCGCGGTGCTGAGCATCCACAATAGGAATACCCGTTTCAAGTTCCTTAGTAATTTCTAACATGAATTGCCTCCTTAAATTTTTTATGATTCAACGCCGTCGCGGTTGCGCGCGCGGAATACGTGTGATATTTCGGTACAAAAAGGCGTCTTTTTGCTTGGTTAAAGCAAAGCTGCCCGGCCTTTCATAATTACATGCGCTGTGTTCGCGGCGCACGGACTTAAGCTTAGAGCGTATTGCAAGCATTATAACCGCGGCAATTGCCAGGGCAATTCCAACGCATACCAAGGCGGCGATTGGCGTCCACATCATGATAAAGCACCTCCAATCAGCAAAATTAGGTTAAGCACAATAGCTATAGAACCCGCCAAAATCGCGAACCACCGCCAAAAAATTCCCCAATCCGTCGGCAAGTCGCCAACAAATTTGCCCGTTTGGCCATTCATGGCGAAAAGATAGGATTTTTCGCGCCATGTGGCCGTCATAACCCATATGGGCAAAAGCGCGTATTTCACATTACTGCCCTTAAGATAAACCCCGTTATATTGCGGCAAAACGGTTGCATAGCCGCTTACGGTGCGCCGAAAGCTTGCCTCGGCGGTTTTGCGGATGCGCGCATTGGCGCGGTCTATACACTCGCCGGATTCATAGTCAAATTTATCGGCCATATATCCCGCCAAATATGAGGTGCTAAAGGGCAGGGCCGCGCTTGCGTCGAAAGGCTCAAGGGATTCCATTAAATCGTCGGGCATTTTTGTGCTGGCATCCACGGGAACATTGTCAAATGCCATGTCGCCCTGCCGAATTATGTTAAAATGCCTTGTTTCCGTGTATGTAAAGCGGCTGTCGGCCCATACGCGCACCTTCGTTCCGCGATAGCGCATATTGCCGCTAATTTCAGCGTCAAACAGCCAAAAAGGCACATAAAGCCCCGTAATATCGTCCAAAGTCTTTTTGGATTTAAAACATTTCGGAAGCAGCCTTTTTCCGCTTAAATGCGCGGCAAGAGCGGACTTGGCCGCCGCCTTGTCCAGCTGAAACGGAATTATGCAATCGGGTTTAAGCGCGCCGGAAAGCTTGCCCTTCATTACAACGGGATTGCGGCAATATGGGCAGGATGTGGCCGTGGTGGTCGCTTCGGCGATAATTTCGCCGCCACAGCTATTGCAGGCATAAAGCCCCATGGACTCCTGCTCGCCCTCATTCCAAGGCAAGTCCTCATGCGCCGCCCATTCAATGGCAATTTCCGCGTCGGCGGCGGCCTCCTCACAAAACTCCAAAAAGGCCTCAACCTCGAATTCGGAATCGCAAAACGGGCATTTAAGCTGCTGCGTCCCCACATCAAAACTAATAGCCCCGTCGCAATTTAAACATTTATACTCCTTTAAATCCATAAGTCCTCCCTATGTGGCCTGCAAGCCCTCTATTTCCTCGCGGGAAAGTCCTGCGCAACTTCTCTTGACTTTTAGCCAATGCCTTCGTCCTTTCATCCCCTGTTATCTTCTTCACTTTAACCACGGCTCTTTCCACCTCCTCCAATTTCTCGCCATTTTCCGTGGTTTGATTTTTAACCACGAAATACACGAAAAGCACGAAAATGTGGTTGCTTATTATCTTGACAGCAATCTACGTCGATTAACTGTTGAAAGCGTGTCATAACATCATTCCCACTTTCGCGGGAATGACGTTTAACCCTCGATTGGCGTTAACAATCAACAAACGTTTCATGATTATGCCCTCGCCGCGCCACATTCCGAGCAGAAGCGGCCGCTGTTTTGTGTGCCGCAATTGCAATTCCAATTCGTGTTTTCCGGGCGCGGACTGCCACATTCGGGGCAAAAACGCCCCGCATTGGCCGCGCCACAGCTGCAAGTCCAATTTTCGACCACAGGGCGCGCGCTTCCACATTCGGAACAAAATCTGCCGAAATTCATGGCCGAACAGGCACAAGTCCAGCTATCCACAGAAGCGACAGGAGCGGCAACAGCCGCAGGAGCGGGAGCGGGAGCGGTGTTTTGCGCCATCAGCAGCTCTTGGGCATTTATGCCGCCCGCCTGTTGCGCCATATTAAGCCCCATAAAGCCCATAAAGCCCCCGGCGGGATTGCCTGCCGCCGCCGTCATTGCGTCGGCCTGTGCGGCGACAATTGCCGCGCCCGCCATGCCCGGGTCGCGCATAACGGCCTTGCGCTGAAGCTCGCGAATCATGGTATCATCTTCGGGCGGAAGCGATACGGAATTTATGGCGACAGAAACCACCTCAAGCCCCCTAAGCGCGCCCCATTTCTCGCTTAAGGCCTCGTTTAAAAATCGCGAAAGTTCTTGCGTATGCGCGGGAATGGCCGACGGGCGCAGTCCCATGGCCGACAATTTCGCAAAGGCAGGCTGAAGCGCGCTTAAAAACTCACTTTTCATTTGTTTATCAATTTCTTCAATTGTATAGGCCGCCTCTACATTTCCCGAAACATTTGTGTAAAACAGCAAAGGGTCGGCCATTTTAAACGAATATACACCATTACAGCGCAAAGAGGTGTCAATGTCAAGGCCTATATTTGTGTCGACAACCCGAAAAGGCACGGGTGTTGCCGTGCCGAATTTATTGTTAACAAGTTCACGAATATTAAAATAATACACACGTTGGTCAATTCCCGCCGCGCCGCCATGCGTAAAACGCCGCGCCATCACTTTAAATGTGTTGACAATATTGTCGCCAAGGCTGCCCGAAAAAATGCTGGGCTCGCTGCCTTGATTCCAAGTATATTGTCCCGGTTCTGCACAAATGTCCATAATTCGGCCCTGCTGAACAATCATCATGCATTGCCCATCCGCCACGGCAATTCCCGAACCGTTTGAAATCACATTATCACTGCCGCGATTGACATTGCGCCCCGTGCCCGTGGCGCGCCTTTGTCCTTTAACCACCAAAACATTATTGGGCAGCGCGTCCGCATAAAAAAATTCCAACCATTGGTCTTGAAGCGTGCTTTGCGCCGCTCCAATTGCGGCTCTAATTAATCCCATATGTATTCCTCCCAAGAAATTTTTAATATTTCTCCAATTATATCATAAAAAATTCTGCTTGACAAGAGGTTTAAGTTTTGATATAATGCTATCATGATTCCTGATACCAAGACCCGCGTTGGCGGCTCGAGGGGAAAGGTGCATTCGTTGATTGCGCCTTTGGCGCATTTTTTCATTTAAGGAGGAGATATTATGGAAAACAGAGTTGCCATTGTTGCAATTATTGTGGAGGATATTGAAAAGGCCGCCGAGGTTAACGGCATTTTGCATGAATATGCGAATTTTATCATTGGGCGGCTGGGTCTGCCTTATAAACAGCGCAATATGAATATTATCAGCGTTGTTGTGGACGCGCCGCATGACAGCATAAGCGCGCTTTCGGGCAAGATTGGGCGGATTGAGGGGGTTAGCACTCAGACCGTATATTCTAAGTCTTAATTATAGGAGGAATTTGATGAAAAGGCTACTTTTAATACTAATAATTCTATTAACAACTATGCTAATAGTAGGTTGTAGACGCGCGGAGGAAGTTCCGCCACCCGCAACCCAGCCGCCCGTTGTTGAGGCCACCCCCGAAGCCACCGAACCCGACGCGCCGGATGAGCCATTTATGCCCACCGTTCCCGTGCTTGAGCCGGGAAGTTTGCGCATTGCAACGCCGCGCGGGCCTGCGGCCCTCGGTCTGTTATACCTCATGGAGGCAAGCGGGCAGGGCACTACGCGCAATGAGCTTAGCTTTCATTTAGTGGGCGCGCCCGACGAGATTCCGCCGCTTTTAATGCGCGGCGAAATTGATATTGCCGCCGTTCCGCCAAATATGGCCGCAATTTTATACAATAATCCCGCCTTGGACATTCAAGTTATTGCCGTATCAACTTTGGGTGTACTTCATATTGTTGACACAACAGGCACAATAAGCTCCGTTGAAGATTTGCGCGGCCGCACAATTTTTTCAAGCGGTGTTGGCGGCACGCCCGAATTTATCTTGAATCATGTCCTTTCAAGCAATGGACTGACCCCCGGCACAGACGTTAATATCGAATTTAGACCCGAACATACCGAAATTGCCGCGCTTTTAGAGGGCGGAATGGCCGAAATTGCCATGCTGCCCGAACCCTTTGCGACTACGACCGTTATGCGCGTGGAAAATTTGGAATATGCGTTGGATTTGACCGAGGAATGGAACAGAATTTCGCCCGATGCGGGTCTTGCAATGACCTCTGTCATTGCCACGCGCGAGGCGATTGAGTCGCAGCCCGAAGCCATTCAAATTTTCCTG
>JAITMQ010000026.1 GCA_031277225.1 Clostridiales bacterium
CCGCAATGCTTCGGCAGAAAAAGCTTATGTGCCCTTGGCACACTGCGCTTTTTCTGCCTTCGCCTTGCGACAAAAATCCTCGCAAATCTTTTGGCAAGCTTTAATTGGTGAAGCAATAGCCTGATATTGAATCAATTATACAATCCCTCTCGACAAAAAGCAATAAGAATTTTTAGCCAGACCATAACTCTATTTTATCCGCCCTTTTAGGCGGTTTTTTTGTATTTTGGCGAAGCCTAGGGGGTGGGCGGCGGCGCATATTAGATTGTAGCCGGCTTCGGCGTTTATGGGGAAAGAGTCGCCTTTTAGGAATTTTTGGATTCGGGGGTCTTCGGGGGCGAGGTCTATGATTTGCGCGAAGTCGGCCTTTTTTAGGGCCATGGCGAGGGCATAGGACGGCTCAAAACGCTGTTTTTTGGGCGTTCCCAGCAATAGGCCGGCGCGGATGGTTCTAAGGCCTGCGAGATGTGGGTAGATGGGTGGGGCTATAAAAATACGGTCGGAATGGGCAAAAATCCGGCCTTTTGGCAGGTTTACCCGGTATTTGTCGCAAAATTCCCGGAAGTCTTTATTTCCGAGAAAGCGAGATTCCGCCGATTTCAGCGGAGCGGGAAGGGGAGCGGCGTTTTTTCGCCGAAATTTCGCGGCAAAATGACCCTCGCCCCTATGGATATGCGGCCAAATGCGCATGATTTCGCCAACGGCCTCAAAGTCCCGATTTTTCGCCAAAAAGTCCGCCACGACCTCTTCATTTTCGAGGCGCGAAAAAGTGCAGGTAGAATATACCAAATAGCCGCCGGGTGCTGTCATTTTGGCGGCCTCGGCCAAAATATTCTTCTGGATAGCGGCCAAACGGCGGGATTTTCCGGCATCCCAGGCGGCAATGCTTGCGCTGTCCTTGCGAAACATGCCCTCGCCCGAGCAGGGCGCGTCCACCAAAACCCTGTCAAAATAGCCTTCAAACCGCTCTGCAAGCCGCTTTGGCATTTCGCAAAGCACAATGGAATTTTTTATGCCCGCCATTTCAATATTGCGCAAAAGCTGAGGAATTCGGCCAAAATTGGCATCATTGGCCACAAGAAGCCCTTCGCCCCCAAGTGCGGCGGCAATTTGCGTAGACTTGCCGCCGGGCGAAGCGCATAAATCCAGCACTTTGTCGCCGGGCTGTGCGTCAAGCAGGGCGGCGGCGGACATTGCGCTGGGCTCTTGAATATAATACAAACCCGCGTAATATAGCGGATTTTTGCCTAAGGGCAACTCTTTTTGATGCTCATAATAAAAGCCGTTGGGACACCAGGGAATCGGCTCTAAAGGGAGTGCAAAAAGCTCTGCGAAGTCGCTAAGGCTGATTTTTAGCGTGTTTACGCGCAGGCCATATTCCCGCCGACCGCCCAGGGCCGCCAGAAATTGAGCAAGCTGCCGTTCATCCGCCAAAATTTCCCGCATATTTTCGACAAAAAGTGGGGGTAGATTCATTTTCCTTCACCTCTTAAGTCGGCCACTTCCTGCGCGCGCAAATGCCGCCACGCGCCCGATTTCAGCTCGCCCAGCTCAATTTTTCCCATAGCCACGCGCTTAAGCGACACAATCTCATTGCCCTGCGCCTCAAACATCTTGCGAATCTGGCGATTTCGCCCCTCACTTAGCGTAATTTTGGCCTGTTTGCCCCATTTGTCCAAAATTTCAATACCCGCAGGCTTGGTTTTATAGCCGTCTACAACCATGCCGCACCTAAAATCCTGAATATGTTCGGGTTTTATGGGATTTTTAACTCTGGCTGTATAGGTTTTTATATGGCCATGCTTCGGATGGGTCAGCTTATAGGCCAAATCGCCGTCATTTGTCAGCAAAACCAGCCCCGTGGAGTGAAAATCCAGGCGGCCGACGGGATAGAGCCGCGCGCCGACATTTTCAACAAAATCCACCACGGTTTGCCGCCCGAATTGGTCTTTTGCCGAACAAATCACGCCTGCAGGCTTGTTAAGCAGGATGTATACGAATTTTTCGGCGGGCTTTGCGACGGGCGCGCCGTCCAAAGTAATTGAATCGCCCTCGGCAACTTTTGCGCCCAAGGCCGCAATTTCGCCGTTTATGGCCACTCGCCCTGCGGCGATTAGGGCTTCGGCCTTGCGGCGGCTTGCCACGCCCGCATCCGCCAAAAATTTTTGTAATCTCATTGAACAAACTCCTTTTTTGTGCTATAATATCGAAAAAGGGGGTAATTTCATGGAATATACCTATAATTCGCCCATTGGGCCGCTCCTAATTTCATATGACGACAATTTCATTCGCGGCGCGCATTTCGACCGCGAGCAAACCCAAGAAACCGTGCAAAACCCGCTAATTCTGCGGGCAATTGAGCAGCTTGACCAATATTTTGCGGGCAAGCTTCAAGACTTCGATTTGCCGCTTAAACCCGCAGGAACGGACTTTCAGCGGCGCGTTTGGGCGCAACTTTGCGGCATTGCTTATGGTGAAACCCGCTCTTATGGGCAGGTTGCGGCGGCGATTGGGCAGCCGAAGGCGAGCCGCGCCGTTGGTGGTGCTAATAATAAGAATCCCATAATCATCATGATTCCGTGCCATAGGGTTATTGGCGCAGACGGAAAACTCGTTGGATATGGCGGCGGAATGGAGCGCAAAATTTGGTTGCTTGACCACGAAAACAATCATAACATAGAGCAGACAAATTTGCAAGTGTAAGCGTATATATTAATGCGGGATGGGGGTGGTTGTTTCGTTTCAAACTAGACTTCAGACTGCGCCAAAACGTCGGTGAAGCGTTCGACGTTTTGGCTTGCTGAAGCCAGTTTTCAAACGAAACAACCGTGGCACCCATGACAAAAAACAGCAAAATCCCGCAAAAATTGAAAGGAGCATAATTTTGGATAAGATTAAAGTCTTTGACAAAAACAATGAGATGATTGGCGAAACCTTTGCGCGGCGGGCTAAGCAGCTTGTGCTGAAGGGGCGGGCGACTTGGGCGAATCCGGAAAATTCCGCCATTCGCTTGCTTGAGGCCAATAAGAAGGAGGAAATTATGACGAATAATGGCTATATTGATTTAAGAGATGAAGCGGCGGAAACAACGCCGAAACCCTCAAAACCCGGCGAAGATTTGCTGATGTATATAGCAAAACGCAATGTCGCAGCGCGGCGCGACCTTATTTTTCATGTCGCGGCTTTTCCGATTGCTTTTGTGATTATAATGCTTTTAACCGACGGATTCATTCGGGACACAGGGTATTTTTTCCTTGGAATCTTTTTCTCGTGGGGGCTGCTAATCGCCTACAAGGCCTTCAACTATTTCAAAGGGCGGGCAAGCTCCCGCTCTGCAAGACCCGACCCGATTAAGGCGGAGTTTGAACGACTAAAGGGCGGTTTCTAGCCCGCAGGGGCGCGCATTGCGCGCCCCTATAAATTTCTCTTTTCTTTTTCTATTCTTTGTGTTATACTAAAATAAAAAAATTATGAGGGGTGATGTTTTGGAACCCGGCAGTTTGGGAGCATTGGTTTTTGCGGCTGTTTTGCTCGCATTTGGCTTCTTGTTCTCCATGAGTGAAACGGCGTTAACGTCCATTTCTAAGCTTTCTATTCGGCAAATGAAAGAAGACGGCAAGAAAAAGGCCGCTTTGGTGGAAAAACTTACCAGCAACAAAGACAGGCTTTTGTCGTCTATACTGATTGGCAATAATTTGGTTACGATTATAATATCGGCCATTGTTACGGCCTTTGCCATCAATATCGCCAATTATGAAAACGAAGCCCTGGTTGTAACAATAGCCACGGCCATCGTGTCTTTTGTAATTATAATTTTTGGCGACATTGCGCCAAAGGCCCTCGCCACGCGCGACCCCGGTCGGGTCAGCCTTTTTGTGGCGCGCCCCATTTCCTGGCTAATGATTATTCTTTCGCCAATAAGTTCCGTTTTAAACAAAATTTTCTCAAGGCTATTCTCATTTTTTGGCAAAAACCAAGAAGAAGAGCGCGAGCAAAGAGAGCAGGAGCTGATTACATTTTTGGACATGTCTGTGGAAGAAGGGGTTTTGCCCGAAGAAGAGGGCGAAATGCTGAGCGCGGTTGTGGAATTTCGCACGGGCGTGGCTAAGGATATAATGACGCCGCGCGTTGATATTGTGGCCGTTGACATCCATGAAGACTCCGAATATGTATTGGAGGTTTTTGAAACCGAAAAATTTTCGCGCCTGCCCGTGTACGAGGAAAATATTGACAATATCGTGGGGGTCTTGAATTTCCGCGACTTTATGCTGGATTTGGTTGCGGGCAAGGAATTTAATGTAAATGAATTGATGCGCAAGCCCTTTTTCTCACATGAATACCAGACGACAGCCAAACTTTTTGCGCAAATGAAGGCCGAGGGGGTTTCTTTGGCAATTATTTTGGACGAATATGGCGGAACATCGGGGCTTATAACCATTGAAGACCTGGTTGAAACCATTATGGGCGAAATTTTTGACGAATATGACGAAGAAGACAAGGAAATCAAGGACAACGAGATTACCTGCATAAGCCCCGGCGAAGAATATTTGATTCTCGGCAGCGTGAAAATCGAGGACTTTAACGAATTGCTTGAAATTGAGCTTCATTCCGAAGATTATGACACCATGGCGGGCTATGTTTTGGGGCTTTTTGGCTACATACCCACCCAAGGGGAAACGATTGAATATGGCGACATAACCTTTAGCGTGGAAACCGTCGAAAGAAATAGAATTAATAGTTTAAGGGTTGAGATTAAAGTTGAGCAAACTAAAGACGATATTTACCTGTAACACTTGCGGATATGAAGTAGGGCGGTGGCTGGGACGCTGTCCTTCTTGTGGTGGGTTTAACAGCTTTGAAGAGAGTGTTGTGGCTAAGCAGAAGTCAGAGGTCAGAGGTCAGAGGTCAGAGGGGGGAGCGGTGCGGATTAGCGAGATTAGGTCGCTGAAGGAAGAACGGTTTCCGACGGGGCTTGCCGAATTAGACCGCGTGCTTTCCGGCGGAATTGTGCCCGGCTCTCTTGTGCTTTTGGGCGGCGAACCCGGCATTGGCAAATCTACGATTTTGCTGCAAATTTGCCTTGGGCAGGACTTTAGAATCCTCTATGTTTCCGGCGAGGAAAGCCCCGGGCAAATTGTGCTTAGGGCGGGGCGGCTTGGCGAATTTGGCGACAATGTGCTTATTTTGGCCGAAACAAATTTGACAGCGATTTCTGCGCAAATTCAAAGCCATAAACCACATTTGTTAATAATTGATTCCATACAAACCATGAATCATCCCGACCTCACTTCGGCCCCCGGCTCTGTTACACAAGTGCGCGAATCCACGGCTTTTTTCATGCGCCTTGCCAAAGAACGAGGGATGGCCACAATTATTGTGGGCCATGTAACCAAGGACGGCGCAATTGCCGGCCCCAAAATTTTGGAGCATATGGTGGACTGCGTTTTATATTTCGAGGGCGACAATCACGGCGGTTTTCGGCTGATTCGCGCGACCAAGAACCGTTTTGGGGCCACGGGCGAAATCGGCATTTTTGAAATGGCGCAAAATGGGCTTAAGACCATTGAAAATCCTTCGGAATATATGCTTACGGGGCGGCCTGTAGACGCGCCCGGTTCTGTTATAACCTGCGCCATGGAAGGCACACGCCCGATTTTGGCGGAGGTTCAGGCACTTGTGGCGCAGACGCGCGCGCCAAATCCGCGGCGCGTGGCCAGCGGCACGGATGTTGGGCGAATTAATATGCTTTTGGCCATGATGGAAAAGCGGCTGGGGCTGCCCCTGTCGCAGGCGGACTGCTATGTGAATATAGCCGGCGGAATGAAGCTGACAGAACCCGCCGCAGACCTGGCTTTTATCGCCGCAATCGCCACAAGCTTTAAAAACAAGCCCTTGAACCATTTGACCTTGGTT
>JAITMQ010000044.1 GCA_031277225.1 Clostridiales bacterium
CAATCTTCGCATGGAGGCGCGCCAAAAACTCAAAAGCATCAAACCCGAAAATATCGGCCGGGCAAGCCGAATAACAGGCGTAAGCCCGGCGGATATTGCGAATCTTTTGGTGTATCTTGGAAAAAATGCTATTCCCAAATAAAATTTTTATTCAACATGGCAAGCGTGGCCTTTAGGGCGTCGCCATCTGTCCAAATGTCGGGGGTTATGCCGATTCCTTCCGGCAGGTGGCCCGGCGGGTGAATATGAATTCCGCGGCCAAGGCCGAAGGTTATGCCGCTATTGGGCAGATAGCGTCTGGGATATGTCATATTTGTGTGCAGCGCGCCCGCCGTGTTTTGCCCGATAACCAAGGCGTTTTCAAGGTTAAAGGCCAAATCCGCAAAACCCTCTGCGGCCGAGGCCGTGCCCCTATCTATCAAAAGAATCAGCAATTGATTATTCGCGACAATTTCATCGGGCAAATTGTGCAAAAGTGTGTTATATTCGCCCAAAGGTTCGGGCTGAACATAGACGCGAAAATTTTCATATGAACTGTAAAAGGGATTGTTGCGCCCTTGATTTTTTACGGCATCCACAAAACTTTCATAGCTTCGCCCCTCAATTCCCCAATAATTGCCCGCGATAATTTCGCCCGTCAGCGCGTGAAGCCACCGAATGGGCAAATTTCCGTTGCCGCCGCCATTTGAGCGTATGTCGACGATTATAACGGGTTCGTCCCGAAGCGCCACGGCATAACTTAGGAATCTGCGCGCGTCTGCGCCATGCGACCCGCGCCGCCCGTCGGGAAAGCCCATTTGCCGAATTGTAATCACGGGGAAGCCATAATGGCATCTAAGTGAAACATTCTCGAATTCCAGGCGTTCAAAGGGCTTTTGCGGCTGATTTGAATAATAAAATTCGCCGGCATCGCTTAGGGACAGGCGAAAATTTTCTTCCGGCGCAAATTCGTTGCCCATAAGCTCGTCGTCTAGCATGAAGTGGTTGTCGTTAATATTCTCGCTAAGCGCGTCGAAAATTAGAGTGGCGAAGTCTGAGGTTGGCCAATATTCCCGCAATTGCAAAGTGGCTCTGACTTCATCAAAAATCGGCAAAAATACGCCATCCCCGCCGAAATAATTGTACGCGCCGTAAATCTGCCGAATTATGTCGGCAAGCAGGTTGAAATCCTCTAAAGCCGCCGAATAAGCGATAATTTCCGCCCGCCTTACAGCCGATGCAAGTCGGCTTATGTCGACAGTCTGTTCCTCGCGCCCTTGAACGAGAGGCAAAATGTCCTCTTTTGGCACTTTGAGAATTCCCTCACGCCTCAACCGCGCCGCCTCCAAAGCGTCCGCCAAACCCGCATCCTCGCCCAAAACCAAAGCAGCCTCGTCCGCGCGACAACAGGGCTGCCATTCGTGCAAAGCCGCGCGGCAGCCGCTAAAAAGCAACAACGCCAATAAAATCAAACCGATTCTAAATTTCATAATGCCTCCTAGGAATTGATTAGCGAGATTATTTCGTGAATCAGGAACATTCTATTATCGAGTTCCGCGATTTTGTCGGCGATTGTAACCAATTCGTCGCTTAGATGTTTTGGAATGTCGCCGCTGTATTTATAGCGCGCCTTATGTTCCAGCGTCGCCCAAAAATTCATGGCCTCGGTGCGAATTTGAATTTCGACTATGATATTTTCCGTTTTGCCCGAAAAAAAGACGGGCACCTCTATGATAAGGTGATAACTTCGGTATCCGCTGGGTTTTGGGCTTGACACATAGTCCTTTTCGCTTAAAATATTCACATCGGGCATAGAGCGCAAAATATCCGCCAAAAAATAAATATCTTTGGCGAAGGGGCAAATTATGCGGATTCCCGCAATGTCAAACAGCGAATTTTGCGCATTTGCCGCCGTAATCTCCTTGCCCAAATTTTGCAGCTTTTTCGCAATGCTTTCGGGCGTTTTAATGCGGCTGGCAATATAATCGATGGCGTCTTTGCCCTGAAATTCGCGCAAATCCTCGTGCACAATATTCAGCTTAGTCAAAAGCGCCTCCATTGCCCATTCATAAATGGCCAAAACCCGCCTAAGCTTAACAAATTCCTCATCACTAAATTTAACCAAAACAAACCCCCCACCTTCTAAAAAATCTCCGCCTAACTATTCTAACACAAATTCTCCAAAAATGCAAATAGCTTATTGAATATTGCGGCAGATTGGTGTATAATAACAGACAAGTGATAATTTAGGAGGTGGCGCATATGGCAAATACTGTAACCGTAACCATGGACTTGCCCAGGGACATACTTTTTGCCGCTAATATATCCGAAGCGAATATGCAGGCGGATATAAGAAAATATTTGGCATTATATATGTTTAAGGAGCGAATATTGTCTTTTGGCAAATCCGCCGAATTGTCGGGCATGAATAAATTGGAATTCATAGAACTTGCCGGCAGTAAGGGCGTGCCCCTTAATTACGATGCCGACGACTTTTGGGATGATTTAAAAATAATTGAGGGCTTGGTCTTATGATTGTCGTGTCGAATACAACACCAATTTTGAGCTTGTACAAAATTGGCAGGCTAAATTTGCTTCAAAGCCTATTTAGCCAAATTTTTGTGCCAATGGCTGTTTTTAATGAAATTTCGGTGCTTGGCAGGGGCAAGCCCGGGGACAATATATTCAAAACAAATGATTTTATCCAAGTCAGACAGATTCAGAACGTGTTGGCCGCAAGCCTTCTGCGGTCGCAGCTGGATTATGGTGAATCCGAGGTAATTGTGCTGGCCGAAGAGCTTGGGGCGGATTTTCTTGTGCTTGACGAGAAAAAGGCCAGAATAATAGCCCAAACAGCCGGGCAAAAGGTCATTGGAACAATCGGTATTTTGCAAATTGCGAAAAACCGGGGTCTTATAACGAATATGAAATCACAATTGGAGAATCTAATCGCCTCCGGAGTCTGGATTGATAAAAAGCTATATGACCTCGTTCTGAAAAGCAACAATGAATAACCACAAAATGCAAAAATTTTTGTTGACAAATTCGGATAGTTGGTTTATAATGTGAGTAGAATAGTAATTCAAATATTTGTTGCTACTCGATATGCAACTAAAAGAAGGTCGAGTTCAAATATTTCAAGGCTCTGTCATATGATGGGGCCTTGATTCTTTAGGAGTATTGCAATGAATGTAAGCACGGGGCATTTTTATTTTTTGGATGAAAGCTATTTTGTTGACTTTCCTGACCTTCATTTAATGAGCAATAAGGGGTTGATGCAGGACAGGCCTTGCTTTTACGCCTTTCGCGACGCAATCAATCCCATTTTTTGGATGATTCCATTTTCATCAAAGCTTACCAAGTTTAAAGCAGAACACGCAAAGAAAATCGCAAAACACGGAAGATGTGATACTATAGTTTTTGGTAAAGTTTTGGGCTTTGAAAAGGCGTTTTTGATTCAAAATATGTGTCCTGTAACAAAAAAATACATAAAGAGCGAATATTTAGATTCTGCGGCAAACATGCCCGTAAGGGTTGACGGCAGGCTCGAAAAAAAGCTAATACAAGCGGCGAATAGAGTTTTGAACTTGCAACGACAGGGTGTAAAACTTATATTCCCCGACATTTTAAAGATAGAGCGCGAACTCCTTAAAAATTTCTGTTGACAGGATGGGCGTTGCGTGGTAGAATTGTTTTTGTGCTGGTATAGCTCAGTAGGTAGAGCGCTTCCTTGGTAAGGAAGAGGTTCCCGGGTTCGAATCCCGGTATCAGCTTACTAGATATTAGATATTAGAGATTAGAGATTAGAGATTAGAGGATGTCGACATTTCTAATTTCTAATCTCTAATTTCTATTTTAAGGAGGTACTTTATGGATAATATTTATCTCGATACGGTTCGCCACTCTCTTGCTCATGTTTTGGCTTGGGCGGTTTGTGATGTTTTTTCTGATGTGCGGCTTGGAATTGGGCCGCCTGTTGACAATGGGTTTTATTATGATTTCGACTTGCCGCATACTATAACCGAGGCGGATTTTGCGGCCATTGAAGCGCGAATGAATGAAATTATTCGTGGTGATTTTCAATTTATTGTTAAAAAAATCACAAACTATGAAGAATTCTTTGCGAACCAGCCCTATAAGCTGGAGCTTATTGAGGAATTGCGCGCCGAGGGCGAGGAAATTACAGCCTACGAATTAGGCGATTTTGTGGATTTATGCGCCGGCCCGCATGTCGAATCTACGCGCGAACTTCGCAATTGGGGCTTTAAAATCGGGTCTATTGCGGGGGCATATTGGCGGGGGGATTCCGGCCGGCAAATGCTGCAGCGCGTCTATGTCCACGCCTTTCCAAGCCGCAAGGAGCTTAAGCAATATTACCAGTTCCTGGAAGAAGCTAAAAAACGCGACCATAGGGTTCTCGGCCCTGCCCTCGACTTATTTTTCTTCGACGAAACCGCGCCCGGTATGCCCTATTGGCTGCCAAAAGGGCTTAAAATCTACAATTTGCTGCTGAATTTCTCGCGAAAAGTTCACGAGGCGCGCGGCTATCACGAAATGGCAGGGCCTCAGCTGAATTCCGGCACTCTTTGGGAAACCAGCGGCCATTGGGAGCATTATCGCGAAAATATGTATATTTTTGAGCAGGAAAATTATGCCCTTGCGCTTAAGCCCATGAATTGCCCCAATGCAATCAAGGCCTATGCCCGCAAAAACCGCTCTTATCGCGACTTGCCCCTGCGTTTTATGGACACAAGCGTTCTGCATCGCAAAGAGGCCAGCGGCACTTTCCACGGGCTTTTGCGCGTGCAAAGCTTCCGTCAAGACGATTCGCATAATTTTATAACTTTTGAGCAAATTTCCGAGGAAATAAACGAAATTTTGGATATAACCGACTATTTATACGGCGTTTTCGGGCTAAGCTCGCGCGCGGTGCTGTCGACGCGCCCCGAAGAGGGATTTTTGGGCGATATTGCCGATTGGGACAAGGCCGAGGGCGAACTTAAGCAGGTATTACAGGCGCGCTATGGCGACGACAATTTTAGCGTGGACGAGGGCGGCGGCGCGTTTTACGGCCCAAAAATTGATATTAAGGTTCATGACTCGCTTAAGCGCGAATGGCAATTGGCCACAATTCAGCTGGATTTTCAGCTGGCGGGCAAATTTGGCGCGGAATATACCGATTCGGACGGCAAGCGCAAAACGCCGGTATTGATTCATCGCGCGCTTTTTGGCTCTCTGGAGCGTTTTATCGGCGTTCTTATAGAGCATTTCGCCGCAAAATTCCCGTTTTGGCTCTCTGCGAATCAAATTGGCATTGTGCCTGTGCATAAAGAGCATGAAGCCTATGCCGCAGGCATTAAGGCGCGGTTGGATGCGGAGGGTTTTCGTGTGAATATTGATACTTCGGACGGGACAATGGGTAATAAAATTAAGAGCTATCGCAACGAATTGACACCGTATATTATAATCCTCGGCGACAAAGAGGCAGCGGAAGGCACAATCTCGCTGCGCACAAGAAGCGGCACGCAAATCAACAATATCCCGCTAGAAAGCTTCATCGCCGCCTGTAGGGGGATGGAGGGGGAGTATAGTTTGGAGTTGGTTGAGGAGTTATGAGAATAATTTATTCTAAGCAGGCCTCAAAAGCCATTGAGGCAATGCCCAAATCACGGAAGCAAAAAATTAAGGTAGCGATTGAGAGGCTTCCTAAGGGCGACACGAAGCCGATAAAATTACGCGGGGTATTAACGAACCGTTTACGTGTGGGCGGCTGGCGTGTTCTGTATTATTTTGATTCCCGTGGCGATTTATTCATTGAAAAGATAGGGCCACGCGGCGATGTTTATAAAGTTTGAGAAAGGGAGTGAAACTATGACTTTGGTTCAACAAATAAATGAAATTGTTGAGCAAATGCCCGAAAGAAAACAAGGTATTCTCTTTGAATTGGTGCAAACCATGTTATCCCCCGACGACACTCTGTCGGAAAAGGATATAAACGACATCAAACAAGCGCGAGCCGAATTTGCTCGCGGGGAATATGTTTTGCATGAAGATATTGACTGGAGCTAATTTAAGGGGGGCAAAGACTTGCAAAATATTTTAGAAATTCGGGATTTTGCAAAAAAGGACGGCGATATTGACATGGCGGCCTTTATACGTCATTTCGGGCCCGGAAGCGGTGATTATACAGCCGAACGCGATAAATTGCTTGAGGGGATAATGTTTGACGAAATTGTTGAAGATGCAAAAAAATTTGACAGAGCATATGAGAAAAAGTTATAGGGGGCGAAGACTTGCAAAATATTTTAGAAATTCGGGATTTTAGTAAGGTTTATACGGGGGGCAAGCGGGCCGTGGACGGGCTTAGTTTGCGCGTTGCCCCCGGCGACATTTTCGGCTTTGTCGGCCACAACGGCGCGGGCAAAACCACAACAATCCGCGCCGTTGTGGGCGTAATTGACTTCGAGGAGGGCAGCATTGTCGTCGACGGGCACGATATTAAGGACAATCCCGTCGCCGCCAAATCCCGCATAGCCTATATCCCCGACAAACCCGACCTTTACGAATATATCACGGGCATACAATATCTCAACTATATGGCCGACATTTTTGGCGTGCCTAAGGACATACGCCGCGAGCGCATCGAAAAATACGCCGAAGCCTTCGAACTTACAGCAGCTCTTGGCGACTTAATCTCATCCTATTCACACGGTATGAAACAAAAAACCTCGCTTATAGGTGCATTCCTGCACCGCCCGCGCCTGCTAATTCTGGACGAACCCTTCATAGGCCTAGACCCCATCTCGTCCATTCGCCTACGCGAGATGATGCACGAATTATGCGCCGCAGGCTCCGCCATCTTCTTTTCGTCCCATGTCCTTGTCGTGGTGGAAAAACTCTGCAACAAAATCGGAATAATCAAAGACGGCAAGCTGATAACCTCAGGAGAAACCGAAACCGTACTGGGCGACAGCTCGCTGGAGGAGCTTTATGTTGAGCTTTCACAAACTTAAATATAATTACAGGAGGGGAATTTTATGAACTTTAAGGCACTTAAACGAGAGTATGCCCTGTTTGGGCTGTTGATTGTTCTTTTGGCCGTTGTAACCATATTTTCCGTTATGTCAATTTTGACCATACAGGAATATGCGCGCGTGATTAATTATGCCGGCACGGTTCGCGGCGGAACGCAGCGTCTGGTTGTGTCCGAAATTATGGGCGAACCGAATGACGGCCTTATGAACCGCCTTGACGGCATTGTGAACGAACTTCTCACGGGCGAGGGCCCAAATGGCCTCGCGCATATCAGCTATGCCGAATTTAACGCCGCCATGCAGACCGTGCAAACAAATTGGCGCGCCCTGCAGGGGCTTATCCATGAGGTGCGCGCGGGCGCAGAACCCGACGCGCTTTTCGCCGCCAGCCAAAATTATTTCGGGCTGGCCGACAATGCCGTAAATGTCGCCGAAAATTACACCGCAGGGCGCGTTGGCAGCATTATGCGCAATATAATTTTGATTAATGCGGCTTTTGCGCTTATTGTTTTGGCCGCCTGTGTGTTCTATGTGCGCAAAATTGCCAATCCCATAATTAAGCTTACGGGGCATATGTCCAAGGTGGCCGAGGGTTGCAATGTCTGTATGCTTAATCCTGTCGAGGTCAAAGCCAAGGCCGAAATTATGCATCTTGCGGACAGCGTAAACGAGGTTTGCGCCACAATTAATAAGCTTCAAGACGAAATTTCCCATAAAATCGCCAAATATGGGCAGGGGGTTACATATAAAATTCCGGCGGGGCAATTTGAGGGATGTTATAAAGAATTGGCGCAGCAGGTCGAGCAGTTCACAAAGCAAATGGACGAAGATTACAGCGACATTCTAGGCTGTATTGAAGCATTTGCCGAAGGCAATTTTGACGCAGAACTGCCGCCCATGCCCGGCGAGCGCGCCGTTGCAAATGACGCCATAGACACCCTAAAATCAAGCCTAAGCGACGTTAGCGAGCGCATTTTGTCCCTTGCCAAAGCCACAAAAGAAGGCCGCCTCAGCTATCGCATTGACGCAAGCGGCTATAGGGGCGGTTGGCAGGAAATTGCGGCGGAACTTAATGAATTGGTGCAGGTTTTGGCCGCGCCCTATAAAGAAATTACCGCCAGTATGCGCGAAATGGCCAATGGCAATATGAGGCATCGCATAAAAGCCGACTATAGGGGCGATTATGCCGTAATTAAGGACTTGATGAATGAAACGGCAACGGTGCTGTCCTCCTATATCGACGAAATTACAAGGAATCTGGAATATGTTTCCAAGGGCGACCTTACCGTGCATATAGACCGCGAATATGTCGGCGATTTTGCCACAATCAAGGACTCCATCAATGATATAAGCGAAAATTTAAACAGAACCATGTCAGAAATTGCCGCCTCATCGGCGCATGTTTTGGACGGGGCGCGCCAAATTGCGTCTTCCGCGCTGGATTTGGCCTCGGGCGCGAACAGTCAGGCCGCCTCTGTGCAGGAATTAAGCGAATCCATCGGCAAAATTAACGAAAAAACCACCCATAATGCAGATTCCGCAATAGAGGCCACTTCGATTTCTGCAAAGTCCTCGGAAAGCGCAATTACGGGCAATAAGGCCATGGAAGAGATGTTAGAGGCCATGCAGAGCATTAATGAATCAAGTAAGAATATTTCGCAAATTGTTAAGACTATAGAGGATGTGGCCTTTCAAACAGACCTTTTGGCGCTTAATGCCTCGGTTGAGGCGGCGCGCGCGGGCGAACACGGGCGCGGTTTTGCCGTTGTTGCCGACGAGGTGCGAAGCCTCGCCATTCGAAGTCAAAAGGCCGTGGAAGAAACCGCCGAACTTATTGAGGAGTCCGTTAATCGCGTGAATATGGGCAGCAAAATTGCGCAGTCGACGGCGGAGGCTCTGGGCATTATTCTGGGCAATGCCAACGAATTGCTGGCCATAACGGGCAGCATTTCCGAATCCTCAAGCGAGCAGGCGCAGGCCGTGAATAAAGTAAGCGCGAATCTTGGCGAAATTTCCTCTGTTGTGCAATCAAATTCCGCCGTGTCCGAACAAACCGCCGCCGCCGCAGAAGAGCTGAACTCGCAGGCCGACCTGCTGAAGGAGCTTGTGGCTTTCTTTAAGCTGTAAGCCGCAAATCGCAAGCCGTAGCCGTCATTCCCGCGAAAGCGGGAATCCCCAACCTTCGTTGAAGGGATTCCGCGTCAAGCGCGGAATGACGTTGCATAGCCGTGAAGCTAAGTTCATGCCATAATGTTAGGAGGAATATTATGCAAGCTTATGAATTTATCGCAAAAACACAAGGTGGTGTCATACGAATTCCCGATGAGCTGAAAGACGATATATCCACGCTTGTTAAAGTAATTGTAGAGCCCGCTAAAGTAAGCGACCTTATTCTGCCCCCTTTTTTGGACACTAGGGGATGGAAGTTTTGCAGGGAGGAAGCCAATGCGAGATAGAGTATTTTTAGACAGCAATATCTTGATTTACCTATATTCCCAAACGGAAGGCGATAAGCGTCAAATTGCTTACAAGGTGTTTGACAGCTATATTTGCATAACAAGTTTCCAAGCGCTGGGTGAAGCGAGTAATGTTTGGTTTAGGAAATCCGGATTTGGCGGCGATAGAATTCGTGAATATTTGGACAATATATCCAAAATTTGCCGCAGAATTTCAGTTGTTGACAGAAACACCATCAATATGGCATTGTCGCTAAAAGACCGCTATGGCTACGCCTATTACGACAGTCTAATGCTCGCGTCTGCTTTGGAAAACAAATGCAATATTATTTTTACCGAAGATATGCATAATGGGCAAGTTATTGATGATGTGCTGACCATCACAAATCCATTTGGCTAGGAGGATTTTATGAAAATTTTTCCACTACTCGGCGGGCAATTTGATTGCGCGCCTGTGTATCTGCCTTTTGACGACGATTCGGAATTGCTTCGCGCCGAGCGAATGGGCGAATGTCAAATTGCGCTTCAGGCCGCAATTGACCGCCATTTGGCCGAAGTCGGTGCGCGCTGGGGCATTTCCGGCTATCCCGAAAAAAGGGCGAATTTGCGCGGCTATGCCCGCATAACCGACTATGAAACCCCGCGCCCCTATCATATCGGCGTGGACATAAGCGTGCCCGCGGGCACAAAGGTTTTTGCGCCGCTTGACGGCGAGGTTGTAATAAGCGCGCATGAGGACGGGGCGGGGAATTATGGCGGCCTAATCGTGCTTAGGCATTGCGCCTATGGCCGCGTATTTTACTCGGTTTACGGCCATATGGACGCGAATTCGCTTGCGCCCTGCGGCGAGCAAATCAAGGCGGGCGAGCTTTTGGGCATAGTTGGAAATATGCAGCAAAACGGCGATTGGTGGGAGCATATTCACCTGCAAGTCCTCACCGAAAAGGGCTTTAACGAGGGCTTCGCCTATGACGCGCTCTGCACCGAAGAAGACTTCGCAAGAATAGCAGAACTCTGCCCAAATCCGGCATTTTTGCTGGCGTATCAATAGGAGGATAAACTTATGGAAAATATTGTTTTGACCGCAAGGGAGATTTATGAGATTGATGGGTTGAATGATTCGCAATATCTGGATTATTTGAGTGGCTTCCCTATGGAAAAGCGGGATTTGATAGAGCATATTTATTCTAAAAACAGGGCTTTGCGCATGTATCAGGTCAGAATAAGAGAAGCGGACAGAGCTTTGGGGATTGGAGATTGATATGCCGATTTATACTATATTTGCGGGGGTTAATGGCGCAGGAAAATCGACTCTTTATGAAGCGATTGATATTCCGAGTGATGAATTGGGAGTCAGAATTAATTTTGACGAGATTATAAGGAATGAATTAGGAAATAAATGGAATGACTTGAAAATCCAGAGCGCCGCAGGCAAAAGAGCCGTTCAGCTAATTAAAAAGTGCTTGTCGGAAGGATTGAATTTCAATCAAGAAACGACTTTGACGGGACATTCAATTATCACGACAGCAAAGAGGGCGAGGGCAAAAGGTTTTAGGATTTATTTGCATTATGTGGGATTGTCGAGCGCGGAATTATCCATCGAAAGAGTGGAAGAGCGCGTTAAAAAGGGTGGGCATGGTATTCCGAGGGAGATATTATTGCGAAGATATGAAAATTCCTTTGAGAATCTCAAGAAATTGCTGCCTTTGTGCGATAAGGCTACGATTTACGATAATTCTAAAAGTGATAAGGAATCCATTTCGCATATCCGCCCGGTGCTACATATTAAAGGCGGCGCAATTATAAGATACAGTAGGGATTATCCACAATATTTAAAAGCAATCATAGGAGGGTTAATTTGAGCAAATTTTTCGTTTTGTTACGCCTGCAGATGATGGGTGTTTTTGGGATAAATAAGATGTTAAAGTCCAAGGTGGACAACACGGGCCGCCTTGCGCTTCTATTTTTGGCCGCCGCCGGCATTGTCAGCCTGGCCTCGTTTATGACCTATAATTGGTCGCTAAACGCCGCCGCCATGGGCGCAAACGACGTTCTGCCCGCAATGACCCTTGTTATGACCTCAATCGCCGCCCTAATCTTCACATATTTCCGCGCAAAGGGCGTGCTTTTCGGGCATAAGGACTATGACCTCACAATGTCCCTGCCCGTGAGTGCCGCCGCCATCGTCCTAAGCCGCATAACCATGCTGTATTTGGGCGTTTTGGCCTTTAGTATGCTGTTTTACATCCCCGCCATGGCCGCCTATGCCACCTCGCCGGACGCGGCCGCGCATGGCTTTATAATGCTGGCTTTAACCATGTTTTTAGCTCCCCTAATACCCATGACAATCTCGATTCTGCTCGGCACGCTAATCCTAGCCCTAACAAGCCGCTTTCGCCACGCCAATATAGTCGCAATTTTCCTGGCAATCGGCCTTTTGGGGCTGTATTTCTATTTCGTTTTTTCATTCCAGGCCGACATAATCGCGGGCTATGATATGGAAATGCTTTTTGACCCCTTTGCGGATTTGGGGCTAATTATAACGAGCGGTATTGCAGAATTTTACCCCCCTGCAGGCTGGCTTGCGAGTGCCTTTACTTATGCGAATTGGGGCTATTTTGCTCTATTTGCGCTGGCTTCGATTGTGCCATTTGCCGCCTATATTTTTATAACTTCAAGGTTTTATGTTAAAATAAACACGCGCATGGCCGCGCGCCGCAAAAAAAGCAATTTCAGACTTGGTGAGCTTAGAAGCCAAACGCCATTTGCGGCGCTCTATAAACGCGAATTGCGCCGCCTGACGACCTCGGTTACTTATGCCCTAAACACCGTCATGGGCCCGCTTTTGCTTCTTGCCGCCGCAATCACTCTTTTTGTTGTCGGCCCGCAAAATATCGCGGCGAACTTATCTTTGCCCGTGGACGAGTTGGACGGCATAATCGCCGCCATTGCGCCCTTTGCCTTCCTTCTGCCGATTTTTTTGGCGAATATCTATCCCGCCTCGGCCGCAAATCTCTCGCTGGAGGGCCGCCAAAATTGGATAATGTGTTCTGTTCCGTTGCGCGCGAAAACTATTTTTCATTCCAAAATCGCGATGTCGTTGACCTTAACCCTGCCTGCTACCGTAATTTCGTCTGTGTTGCTGATATTAGCGTTGCAGCCCACATTATTGACCGCCGCCCTGCTTATTGCCGCCCCCGCCGCCTATAATGTCTTCAACGCCTATTTCGGCATGTTTATAAACGCCAAATTCCCGAAATATGATTGGGAAAACGAATATCGCCTGCTTAAAGGCACGGGCAGCGCGTCCGTGCTGATTGCCTCAATCGGCGGCATAATCGCCACAATCAAAATCATAGTCCTGTCCCTAATCTTCGCCGCCCACATAACCCTAATAACCATAATAATCCTAGCCGCCGCCACAACAGGCACAATAATCCTAAGCGCACTACTATCCAAGGAAAAGCTTTTTGCCGATTAAGGGCGGCAAATTAAATTGTACCACACTTTTCACCGGCAGTCTAGCGATTTTGCAGCCGCCCGGCGATTACGAAGCGGGTGTCTTCTCTTATATTTGTGCAGGTTGAGAGGATTAGGATTTGGTCGGCTTCGGTTGGGCTTATGTCTGTGTTGTGGTTGCTGCGGGCGATAATTTCGTTGATTAGGTCGGCGAATTCTGCGGGGCTTTCAAAATGGACTTGGATATAATAAAAGTCGATATTCGTTGAAAAGGCAGCGAAAATCTCGTAAATTAGGATATTGTAGTCGGTGATTATGAGTATGTGGGGATGGGCTTCAAAAAAATCCCTATTCATAAAGTGGCGCAAATTATGGAACATTGAGCCATTGCGCATATTGTGGCCATAGATTACGGTGCTTTTGTCGGCAAAATCCCTGCTATTGCGAAAATCCATAAAAAGCGCGCCATTTACATTGTCGTTGCCGAAGGCGTCGCGGCTGAGATAATATTCATTGTCGGCCGCCTGCACGACGATATTGCCGATATTTGTGCCGGGAATGGAAATAAAGGCCACAATGTCGTCATTTCCGGTTAGCTGTCTGGCCGCGTCGAGCATGGGGGTCTGTTCTGCGTCGGGCGGCGGCGGGTCGGTTTCGGTTTCAACAGCGGGCTCAACAGCGGCTTCCACAATCGCCTCCAATTGCGGCGCGAAGATTTCTTGCACAATTTCACTATTCTCCCAGGCCTGCCGCCCGTCTTGCCAATGCACAAAAAGGCCATGCAGGTTAAACACAAAAAAGCCAAAAAACCCCACAACAGCCAGCAAAACAGCGTAAAACGCAATATTCCTCTTAAACCTTCTCAACCGCCCCGCCATATCTCAACCCCTTAGAGCTGTGTACCAAATATTTTTCCGTATAAGCATCAAGCAAATCACTAATTATCGTCTGATATTTGCTGTCATGCTCTTGCGCCAAAAGCTTGAATCTCTCAATCGTTTGATTGCGCAGCTGTATTGTTATCGCCTTTTTCCTTCTCGCTTCCGCAAATGCTTTTAATCCCTCCGGCGTAATGTCAAAACTTGGAATCAAAATAGCCCTGTCGAAGCTTTCTCTAACATCATCGGGCGCGTCCGTTTCTTCAATGTATTTGATTTCTTTGTTCATAATATTTTCTCTCCTTTCGCCAATGCCCCGCACCAAAAATGCGAATTTTTCCGTTTCTAAGCACAAATCGCACGGTCAATACCATTTCCCCGACCTTGCCGACACAAAAATGCCTCTCCTCATCCTGCGAATGGTGCTCATCTACAAGGATTAGGCGTTTGGGGTCGTTAAAAGCTTCTTTTGCCAAGTCAAAAGAAATGCCGTGCTTCTTAATATTGTCTTGATTTTTACCCTCGTCCCATTCATACATATCATTCACATTTATATTATATGCATATTTTTTTCATTTTGTCAAGCGAGCTTTGACCAAAATTATCCGACACCGCCCAATTTCCGAACGGGGCTACTTTTCCTCGCAATCCGCATCTCCTGGCGAGCCTGACGAGCGCGCGACCTTCTCAAGCGCGATTCAAATTTTCTATGACGCTAATACCAAGCACGTCATCCCCGCGAAAGCGGGGACCCCCTCCCATTTGTGCAGCCCCACCGGGGGATTCCGGGTCAAGCCCGGAATGACGTTATGCTTATTATACCACAAACAAAAGCAAAAGTCAAATATTCCGCCCATACCGCACTGCCTCATATTGCCCCGTCAGCTCGTCTATATTTTCTTCGATGCGGATTATGTCGGCTATGTTTTCGTGGTGGTGATGGTGCAGGATAATTTTTCCTTGTTTGATATGCTTATTGACCTTCTTGCGATAGGCGCGGCGAACGGGATGCCTCAGACGCTTATCTTTACGCGCAAAAAGCGATTTTATGCCACCAAGATTCATTTCCAGCTTCTCAACATCCAAATCGGGCCGATTCGCGTCCTTTCTGCGGGCAAAACGCCTGCGCATGGCCTTATAGAGCAAATATGTCGCATAAACAATTCCCGCAAACACGATTATGGCAATGATTATGGAAATTACATTTAAGAGCCTGTTGAGCTGCTCGATATATTCGTCGGTTTCATGAAGGGGGCCGTAAAACAGCTCCGGCTGGGCATAATAGGCATATTCCGTGTAGATAAGCGGCGCAAGCTCGACGGGCGGCGTACTGCTGAACAAAATCTCAAGCGCCGCGCCAAGAAGCCCTATCGGATACATTATAATTTCAACAACAGCCCTTAAAGCCCCCAAAAGCCCCATAATAATCACGCCCTCCGGCACAAAAACCGCCAACATGCCAATTCCCAGCACAATGAACAAAAACACGCCCATGGCGATATAATTCGCGGTAAAAAGCCGTTTTGGCGCGTGTTTCAGCCGCCCCTCAAGCATGGCCATCTGCAAATCCATTCTATACATTTGAATTTGAAAAATAGTCGCGCTTATGCCAAAAAGCGCGAGGGCGGCGAAAAACGCCGTTGTGCCGGGGGCTTCCATATTAAATGCCCTTAGGCCAATTAAAATAAAAGTCAGCACAGCCACCAAAATTGTGGCAGACTTTGAAGAGATTTCCGCCTCATTGCCCATGCGTTTTGCGAAGGAATAGCTTACGAAGCCCAGGCTTAAAGTTGTGAAAGGCACAATATAGTTGCCGCCCCAAAGCAGGATTAGGGGCAGGGCGACATAGGCGGCGTGGATTGTGTAGAACATGTAAAAATTTGTAACCTTTTTGCGCACCAAAGTCAGTAGGTAGAAGGGCGCAATAACCCATAGATGCCGCAGCGGCACCTCGCCCATAACCCAAATATACATAAGCGAAAAGAGTGCGTAGATGTAGATAAACGCAACGAAATTGGCCAAAATCTCTTTAATTAGTCTGCGGCTTTGCATCAGTCTGTCGCCTCCCAAACCAAAATTTTGTCGCTAACAGGTGCTTTTGCGGCGTGCCGCCGCTCTACGGGCATAACCACCATATACGAAACCCCCGCGTCCTTCATTCGCGCCAGTTCCGCCTCCAAGTCCTCGCCATAATAGCTTGAAATGATGATGTAAACGGCATCGGGCTTGTTTATGGTTTCAAGATGTTTTGCCAGCGGCATGGGCACATTGGCGGTATTAATATGCGCCAAGGCCGACAAAATCGCGTAAAGATGCGCCGCAGACTGCCCCATATGTATTCTTGTGATATTTTGCGCAAAATTATTGCGCCCATTGGTAAAAAATCCCACTTGCACATCTTGATTGATATAATGCGTCGCCAAAGTCGCCGCCAGGCGAATTCCCTGCTCATAGACCTCTCTATAGGCATGATTGCTAAAGGCCTGCAAATTCAGCACAATCTCCAGACGTTTGGCATCCACGGGCGCGTGAATATTCACCATAAGCGACTGACTTATGGCTGTGGCCTTAAAATTGATGTCCTTGAGCGAATCATGCGGCATATAATCCCTTATTCCCTTGAATTCAAAGGGGTCGGGATTGCTTAGCGCATTGGAGAGCATGGCCGCGTCCAAATTTTTGTAGAGCATGACAATATCCCTGTCTTCCTCAAGCAATCGCGGAAAGACGGTCAATTCCTTGTATGTGCCAAAATATCCCTCATGCTTGCCTGTCTGAAGTAAGTCGCTACAGCTTACGCCGACTTCTTTCAGAGTGTAGAAGCCGCGCCGCGAGCATATAAAGGGCAACTTGCGCCGAATTCGCTCATAAATTTTGATTGAGAATAAATCGCGCTGAACGCCCGCGTCGGCATCTGCGCCGCGCCCGTCCTCGAATACAAGATTTTGCGACAATCGAAGCTCTACCAAAACCCAAGGCAGTGGCAAAAGCTTTTTATTCGTGAATTCTTGATTAAGAGTCAGCCCATCGCCTTCAAAGGCCTCTTTGGCGGAAAAATTGACGGAGGCCGTCAGTCCCGAACGCCAGAAACGCCTGTAAATCCGCCCTTGGAGTAAAATGATGGCGAGGACTACAGCCCCTATTATCGCTATCGTCATTTCGCACCCTCCGTGAGTGCCGGTTAAAACCGGCTGAAGATTCCGACTGGAAGTCGGCCTACGCTTTCCAAGCGTTACTTTAGCCGGCTTCAGCCGGCACTCCCCCTATCGCTTAAATTCCTCCAGCGGCACAACGGCGCTTTCAATAATTTCCTCAACAATGGACAAAGCCGCCGCCGGTCTATTTCGCAGCCCGCCCTTAAGCACTATTCTATGCGGAAAAACATATGGAATAAGCTCTACAATCTCTTTGGGCGTAACAAAATCCGCGCCGCCTATGGCGCAATAGGCCTGCGCCAAACGCGCCAGCGCAAGCATACCCCGCGTTGAAATTCCAAGCAAAATCGCCTCATTATTGCGGGTTTTGTGCACCAAGTCCACGATATATTTGTGGACATCCTCGTGGATGAACACTTTTTGCACAGCCTGCTGCATGGCTATAAAGTTTGCCATATCACAAACCGCCCCAATCTCAAGAAGGGGCTGCCCCGCAATATGTTTTTGCAAAATGTCTATGGATTCGCTCCTTTCGGGATAGCCCAAATTCAGCTGAATCAAAAATCTGTCCAGCTGCGCCTCGGGCAGGGGAAATGTGCCCTGCGTTTCAATGGGATTTTGCGTTGCGATTACAAAATATGGCGCGGGCAGGGGATATGTCGTTCCGTCCACGGTGATTTGCCGCTCTTCCATAGATTCCAACAGCCCGCTTTGTGTGCGCGGCGTGGCGCGATTTATTTCGTCTGCAAGCACAATATTCGCAAAAAGCGAGCCCTTGCGAAAATTAAATTCCCCGCTTTTAAGATTATAGAAATTTATGCCCGTAAGCTCCGACGGCAGCAAATCCGGCGTAAATTGCACGCGCGAAAATTCGCAGTCAAAAGAGCGCGCCAAGGCCTTTGCCAGAACGGTTTTGCCCGTGCCGGGCACATCCTCTAAAAGCACATGGCCGCCCGCCAGCATTGCCGCCAAAATCAACCGAATCTCCTCTCCCTTGCCAAAAATTACCTTTTCAACATTGTCCAAAATCTTTTGACAATTTTCCCGAACTTGCCCAATTTGCATAAACTCCCGCCTCCTTGAATACTTTTTATTATTATAGGACAAACAATGCGTATTTGCAAGGGGTATTTATCAATGAAACACAAAACTATTGCCTTGATTGCCTTAATAGCGGGTCTGAACCTGCTCATTTTAATTTATCCCGAAGTCGCGCTTGAGGCGGCTAGCCGCGGGCTTAATTTGTGGTTTAACAGCTTTTTGCCGGGAATTTTGCCCTTTGTCGTCGGCGCGAATATGCTTATGGCTCTTGGGGCAACGCGGCTTTTGGGCAGATTTTTAAGCCCTGTTATGCGGGCGGCCTTTAGGCTGCCCGGGCAGGCCGGTTTTCCTTTGGTTATGGGGATAATTTCGGGATACCCGCTGGGCGCGAAAATTGTTTGCGAAATGCGCGCAGGCGGTGAAATTGATAGAAATGACGCGCAAAGGCTGCTCGGTTTTAGTAATAATGCGGGGCCTTTGTTTATTTTGGGGGCTGTTGGGGTTGGAATGTTTGGTTCGGCAAGTTTCGGCTATCTTCTAATGGCCGCGCATTACACGGCTGCGCTGGCCTTCGGCCTGGCTCTGCGGATTTTCGCCAAAGCCCGTCATTCCCGCGAAAGCGGGAACCCCCCACTATTGGAAACCGCCCCCTTCAGCCAGATTTTGGGTACGGCGGTAAAGAATGCCATGGAAACCGCAGTCCTGGTAGGCGGCTTTATTGTCCTATTTTCCGTCCTTTCCGCCCTGCTGAACCATTTCGGGCTTTTTGGCGCAACGGGCGCGCGCCCCGCTATTTTCGCGGGAATTTTCGAGATGACAGGCGGGCTTGGGCAGCTTGGCGATTTCGGCCTAAGCAGGTCTATAGCGGCTTTGTCTGCCGCAATTTTGTCCTTCGGCGGGCTGTCGATATTGTTTCAGGCCTTGAGTTTTATTGCGAAGACTGACCTAAATCCAAGCCTTTATGTTCTGAGTAAAATTGCGCATGGCGCGCTGGCCGCTATTGCCGCCTATATTTTTTATCCGGTTTTTTTCTAATCGGTCAAGCCACTTTTTGCATAGGATGTAGAAACCTTATGCAAGGAGCGATTGGATGAATTTGATGGTGAAAGTCCATGAATTAAAAAAACTCAAGCTTGAGAAGACGGAGCTTGAGCGGGAAATTGCCGAAATTGAGGATTTCATTAAGGCGGAGATGATTGCGCAGGATGTGTCGGAAATGGTTGTCGATGTTTTTAAGATTCGCTACATCCCTTATTCCACAACGCGCGTAGATACAACCGCGCTAAAGGCAGAACTGCCCGAAATTGCCGCGCGCTATTCAAAAACAACGGAATCGCGGCGGTTATCCATCACATAAGCGCAAATCGCAAGCCCCGCAAAACGCCATTCCCGCACCACACACCCGTCATTCCCGCGAAAGCGGGAATCCCCTGCCAACTATAGGGGAGTCCCGCGTTCGCGGGAATGACGTTTAATCCAGATATTCCTTATATTTAGCCCGAAATTCCTCAAGGCTAATCCACTTGGTATTGGGGTCTTTGGCCTTTTCCTTTGATTTATCCAACTCTTGGTTAATATATTCCCGATACAAACGCTCCTCATAATCCTGCGCGCCCAAATCAAGGGTTTTTCTCTCCAACACATTCGTCATATTCACCACTCCTCCAACTAATTTTTCACCAAAAGGCAACCGAAAAGGCGGCCGCCTCTACAAATGCCGCGAAACATCCCGCGAACCGTGGAAAATCCTATGTATTTCCACGGTTTTTGTTTCTTCTCTCACCATATAAAAAACCGAATAACCCCTAACCGCCATAATGCGATAGTCCGGGTCATCCTCATATTCGGGACTCGAATTAGGAAAAATTGTCAATATTTCGAGCCTTCGATTTAGTTCGGTAAAAAACCTATGCGCCGTGTTCCTGTAAAACCGAGAAAGATACGCCCTTATCTCTCTTAAGTCGGTTTGCGCGCTCAACTTATAATCAATTTTATATCTCATGATAATAAGTCCTCAAATTCCGCCCAAAATTCCTCATGGCTTATCCACACGGCATTAGGGTCTTTGGCTTCCTCTTTGGATTTAGCCAACTCTTGGTTAATATATTCCCGATACAAACGCTCCTCATAATCCTGCGCGCCCAAATCAACGGCCGTTCTCTCCAACACATTCGTCATATCAATCACTCCTTTCAATCATTATACCCCTAATTCAACACATTGTCAACAAAATCCCACAAAGCCGGGTCTTCCAGGCCTTTGCGCCACCAGGCCACGCCCGCCAAATCGTGGCGCGCATAAAGCCCCAACTTCTCGCCTGTAGAGCGCAAATCCGACAACCACACGCGATGGCGGCGTTCCCCGCCGTCATGCTCAAAATAGTACACGCCATAATATTGACGCAAAATATAGTCCCAAATGAATTCCGCGCCCAAATCGCGGATAAAGCTACGCGCCCAATTCATGCCCACGGCGCGCGTGCGATGATGCGGATTCATATGCTCGTCCCATGAAATAAGCTCCCATTCGCCCGAATTCGCGTTAAATTCCTCAGTCCAAATTCGCACATAAGTCGGCAGCCCCATCACAATTTGCTCGGGCGGCACCATGGAAACAAGCGTTTCCACGGCATATTGCACCCAAGGAAAGCTCGCCACGCTGCCGGCCTCAACGCTGGTTGTCCAATGCTCGTCATATGTCATCATGGTGATAAAGTCCACAGCCTTGCCGATTTCGGGATAATTCCACCACAAATTGAAGGCAACGGGCGGATAGACCGCCACGGACAGCACAGCCCCGGCCGCGCGCATTGGCACGGAAAGTTCGCGCAGAAATTGAATGAAATGCGCGCCTTCGGGGGGAAAGACCTGCTCATAGTCGACATTGATTCCGTCAAGATTGTATCTTGCGACCAAATCCATAATTTGCCTTATAATATAGTCGCGAATCTCGGCATCCATAAGAATCAACTGCGCCGCTTCGTTGCTAAAGGTTTCTCCGAAAAATGCATCGGCAATTTTCGGCCAAACTTCCATGCCATTGCGATGCGCCCATTCGACATAGACATGGTTTGCAAGGCTGATAATCGTGCCGTCATAGGCCTCGCGGCTAAAGGTGAACCATGTCGGCGAAATGACATTGACCCCATGCGGCGCATACCATGCCTCTTCGTTAAGCGCCGCCGCGTGATTCGTGAGTTGATGCCAGACCATATTAATAGCTCCATCGAAGCCGGGCCGCGTTATGGGCCGCCGAAGCTCAACCTGCGGCACTCCCGCGATATAATCATCCAAAACAAGATTTTCGGCAGGGGCGAAGCCCATTAGCCCATTGGCCAGCCGCACATGGTAGAATTCGCCGTGATTAGCAAGAAAAACCACTTGCTCGCCGGGTTCTATTCGCGCCTTAATCGGTTGGCGGCTAGATGCGCCGAACCTAAGCGGAAGCCATTGCTCCTCTGCTTCTTCTTCTGATTCTTCAAATTCTGCTCTGTAGATTAATTTTTGATTTTTATCGAATTCAAGAATAAGAATATTATATTCTCCCTGAAAGTCAAGCCGCAAGGGATAGCGCGCCATTACCATATCTGCAGCAATGAAAGCCATATCGTTAATTTGCCTAATCGGCCACTCAAGCGCGCGCTCCTGCCAATTCACGGTATAGAATTCCGAATCGGGCGTAAAGCGCGCGATTTCCTCAAAATCGCTTATGGTCAGCCTTTGGTTTTCCGCCTCCCAAAAAATATGCCTGTCGACATGCTCGCGCAAAAAATCCGCAGGCAAATATAGCCTATCGTCAATAAAGCGTATGGCGGTGGGGGGTATAATATATTCCTCGCCCATGGCAACCAAAATCCGCGCGGGGTCAAAATGTTCAAAAAAGTCAAAAAAACCGACTTCGTCCATATTGTCGCCCGCTTCCTCGTCTGCGCCGGTTTCGCCGCCGCCCCTAAAGAATAGCGAGAACACCAAAAAGGCCACAAGCCCCAAAACTATTGCCACCAGCGCGGCAATTATTATTAACTTGGTTTTATTTGTCATAATATCTCCTCCTACAATAAATTATACCACAGCTTGCTTTAAAATAAAAGGCATAAGTTGCAAGGGCAAGGACATATGATTAACACAGGCTTTAAACTTGAGAGGAGTTTATGAATATGGAGAATTCGGGTGTTGTTAACCGCATAAATCTTTTAGGGGAAATTGCAAGCGAATGTGAATTTAGCCACGACGTTTTTGGCGAGGGTTTTTATAGTTTCAAGCTTTTGGTGCCGCGGCTAAGCGACGCTAATGACCTGCTGCCAATCACCATTTCCGAGCGCATTATGGAGGGCAGTCGCTTTTCCCCGGGCGAGCTTATTAAAATTTCGGGCCAAATTCGTTCCTACAACAATTACATAGAAAAAGAGGGGCGAAACCGCCTTGTTCTCACCGTTTTTGCCAAGGACTACGAATTTTGCGACGTGGTTGGAAGCGAGAATCCGAATGATGTCTTCCTCGACGGCTTTATTTGCAAGCCGCCAATTTACCGCACAACCCCCTTTGGCCGCGAAATTGCCGACTTGCTTTTGGCCGTCAATCGTTCTTATAATAAGTCCGACTATATCCCCTGCATTACATGGGGGCGCAATGCCCGCTATGGCGCGAAGCTTGTCGTGGGCGACAATATAAGGATTTCGGGGCGTATGCAAAGCCGACTATATCAAAAAAAGCTGGAGGACGAGTCCATGGTTGAAAAAACCGCCTATGAGGTGTCCGTAGCGCGTATTGAGATTGTGGCTGAAGAATAGTAGCGCGTCATTCCCGCGAAAGCGGGAATCCCCCCGGCGAATAATTTTTATTGACAAAGCCTGCCTCTTATAGTAGAATGGTTATCAATTATCCAATATTAATCATTAGATGAGGTGGTTTTAATGAAAATTGAGTATTATGTTGAGCTTGTCGGCGAACAGACCGAAATGAAAAGACTAAGCGATATTGTCAAGGAAATTTGGAAGGGCGAGGGCAATTTGGTTAAAGACCTTGTGTCCATGGAAATTTATTTTAAGCCCGAGGAAAAAATGTGTTATTATGTAATTAATCGCGATGTTAAAGGAAAATTCCAGGTGTAATTAATGTTTTCGCCACTTTTAGCCGATATAGTTTTATAGGCTTTAAGGGGTGATAGCATGATTACAGGCGCAATAATTAGCACAAGTGTAGATTTTAGGCAAAATAGGGTTGATTTTGTTAGCAGGAAGTTGGGCGACAATCGGGCGGAGAATGTTCCGAACGAATCGCCTGTTTTGCGTACGAACGAAGATGCGCCGCATTTTATGCAGCAATTTTCCGATAATTTCCGCCAAATTCGCGAGCGTAGAGAGCAGATGTCAGAGGAGGCGCGCGCCGCGCGCGAGGCCGCCGAAGCGCAGGCGCAGCATTGGCGCGATTTGCAAAAGGCCATGGAAATTGCCGCGCGCATAATGCGCGGCGACAATGTGCCGCAACAGGATAAGGACTTTTTAATGCAGGTCAGCCCGGCAATGTTTAAGCTGGCCATGGCCATGCGCAATCACGACAACGAAAATCCGACGGACTATGAGGCCCTGTCAGACGGCGCAAATGACACAAGCGCAGAAGCCGCCGCCGCCATGACAGCCGCCGCAACCCCCGCCGCGCCCACAGCAGCGGTTTCCGGCGGGGACACTTTTTAGGGTTAATAAGAATTGTTCTTTACAAAATTTTGTACAAATGTTATAATATACTCCTATGCTAATGAATATCAAGGGGAATCATTATGAAAAT
>JAITMQ010000073.1 GCA_031277225.1 Clostridiales bacterium
CAAAGTTGCGGCGGGAACGGCCAAAACCTCCTCCACGCCCATAACGAGGGCGGGGCCGCTTTGGTCGTCTTCGCCCAAAATATTTTTCATGACGGTGGGCTTAATCAGGGATGTGTTGCCAAGCGGCAGGCCCGCCACGGCGCGGATATGATTTTCAAATTGACTGCAGGGCGTGCCCTCGATGGAATAATGCCCCGAATTATGCGGGCGCGGCGCAATTTCGTTAACAAGCACGCCATCTTTAGCCACAAACATTTCCACACAAAACATGCCCACGCCCTCAAAAATTTCCATGACGCGGCGCGCCACTTCCATGGCCTGTTTTGTGGTGTTTTCGTCGATTGCGGCGGGAACGCGGGTTTCGTCCAAAACCTCGTTTTTATGGGCATTTTGCGCCACGGGATAGATGGCAATTTCGCCATCAAGCCCACGACAGGCCAGCACGGAAATTTCAATGCTGAAATCGACGAATTCTTCGACCATGAGGGGGTTTTTGTCGCCGCCAAGGGCTTTAAAGGCCTCGCCAACGCCCGCGGCGGATTTAAGCAAAAAGTTGCCGCGTCCGTCATAACCCCCAAGACAGGCTTTCAGCATCATGGGGTATCCAAACTCTTCCCCTGCTGCCACCAAATCTGCCTCGCTATTAATTTCAGCCAATCTTGGCACGGGAACGCCCTCCTGCTTAAGCCGAAGTTTTTGCGATAGCTTGTTTTGGATGATTTCAAGACTTGCCGGCGTAGGATAGACCGGCGTGCCATTCGTTTGCACCTCATAAAGCGCATCTACATTGATATGTTCGATTTCATAAGTAATAATATCGGAAATTTCGGCAAGTTTTAAAATCGAATCGCGGCATTTAAGGCCGCCAACAATTTGCACATCGCAAATGCTGTGCGCGGGGCATTTCGGGTCGGGGTCTAAAATATTTATAACAAAACCCATTTTCTTAGCTTCTAAAATCATCATCTTGCCAAGCTGGCCGCCGCCAACTATGCCGATTTTTGTTGCAAGCGGTGAATTCAAAATAATCCCTCCTTTATATTAAAAGCCCTCCAGGATTGACCGGGAGGGCGAATTTGCTAATAAACCACCAAAAAACATTATATATTATGATGCTTTTAAATGTGAATTATAGCATTTACATCTTCCGCACGCATACTAGATGCGAGATACATTGGCTGCCTGAGGGCCCTTTGTGCCGTCAACGACTTCAAATTCAACCTCTTGACCTTCTTCCAGGGTCTTGTACCCATCCGAATTAATAGCGGAAAAGTGCACAAATACGTCATCTTCGCCTTCGACGGAAATAAATCCGAAGCCCTTTTCAGCATTGAACCATTTTACAGTGCCAGTTTTCATGTAAGTTCCTCCTACAATGTTAAAAAATCTTTTTGGTTTAGGCGACCTCTATTAACCTGCTTTCGTCAGATTTTCGCGTCAATTTGTCAAAGATTGACTTTTGCGAAAATGGCGCATACCCCTGCGTATTCGCCATTTCCGCAAAAGGCAAGATTTGGCAAATTGGCCGAAAAGATGACGGAATGAGGTTAATGGAGGTTGCCTTTGGGCATTAGCCTCTATACTCGGTCATATTAACACATGAATGAGTATTTGTCAAGCATAATTTTAAAATTTTTGCAATTTTTTTGCGGCCTTGACAATTGGGGGATTTTGCGTATAATAAAGTTGAGAGGAGTTGGGATTTATGAGAGAGAGAATTTGGATTAACAAAGCCATTATGATGTTTCCGCAAAAGTGGATTGTCATGGTAAATGAAGGCTGGGACGGAACGGGTAGAAATATGTCATTTGGCGAGATTTATGCGGTTACGGACACGCGGGATGAGGCGCGCGAAATCATAAAGTCTTTAGACGATGGTTTCGAAAATGTTTCAATTGTTGAGGGTTATGACCCAACGCCGCAAATTGGGGGGGTGTGGGCATGCGACCGATAATAATACATTTTGATGATTGCGACCTTGGCCGGGTTATAATCCGGGCGGATGTGCTTAGAGGCGATTCGCTTTCTCACGGGCCTGTACGCTTTAAGCTTGACTCAGGTTCTGATTTTACGATTGTTAATTACGACGACCTTAAGGATTTGGGCTATACCGACGAATTTTTGCGCAATTGCCCAAAGCACACGAATATTGCTACGGCCGCCGAGGGCAGTTCGATAACTTTGCGCTATTTGTCAAATATTTCAATTATGTTTGAAGACCGCGAGATTCAAGGCTGTAGAATCTATTTTTCCCTTGAGGCCGGGATGCGCAATTTATTTGGCAATGACATTTTGAAATATTTTAATCGCGAGATTAATTACGACATGGGCGAAATGCGCTTAAATCAAAGAGCGGCGCAGCCCCTGCTTGCGGCGGGACAAGCGCCCTTGCAAATCTATTCCTTAGAGGACTAGCTTACATAAAAAGGAAGTAAAAACCGGCTATAAGTAGGATTATTGCCAGCACGAAAGTCAGGCCCGTAAAAAACCAGGTTAAGACCATTCCCGCCGCCATTGACAGCATTATCAGGCCGCCAACGCGGCGCAGCTGCCCGGGTCTAATCGGCTTTTTTGCCATAAAATCACCTCTTGCCAGTATATGCAGAGGTGGCGGCTTCAATGTCGGACCGGCTTAAAATGGCCGAGCCTACAACGACAATATTCACGCCCGATTCAAGAACCCTTTCAAAATTTTCCAAATTTATGCCGCCGTCCATTTGAATGTCTAAATTCGGGGCATGATTGCGCAGAATTCGCGCTTTTTCCAGAGTGCGGGCAATAAAACCCTGCCCGCCAAAGCCCGGATTTACGGACATTATCAGGGCCATGTCGATATGGTTGGCAAGCCGCAAAAGCGGCTCAATAGGGGTGTCGGGGTTGATTGCAACGCCCGCTTTTTTATTTTGCGTGCGAATCGAATCGATAATTTTGCGGGCTTCGTCGACATTTTCGCAAGTTTCCATATGGAAGGTAATGATGTCCGCGCCGGCTTCGGCGAATGGAGCTACAAACTTTGCAGGCTCGGCAATCATCAGATGCGCATCAAAAATGAGATTTAGCCCGCGCCGCTCGGCCTCTTTGCGCAAAGAAGCCACCACAGGCACGCCAAAGGAAATATTTGGAACGAAATGTCCATCCATCACATCCAAATGCAAATATTCGGCCCCGCCGCGCGCCAAAGCCTCAATTTGCTCGCCCAAACGCGAAAAATCCGCCGAAAGTATTGATGGTGCTAATTTCATGATTCGCCCTCCATTCGCTTTTGCATTTTCGCAAACAAGCCCCGAATACCGACGCTTGGGGGTCTTGTTGACTACGCTTGAAAAAACCGCAAACATTCCGGTCTGCGGTTTACCGTACAATCCAATAGCAAGGTTATTCAAGTCAAACATGTAATTGCTCTATCTCTGCGAAATAATCATATGCGGCCCTTCGTCCGCCTGATTTGTATTGAACGAAAACTGCAGCCAATCGCCATTTTCATCCAAAAAAGTCATCCCGCTTTGCGCCATAGAGCCATGGCTTATCCATCTCACCAAAAGCGGGTTTGACGGCGAAAAATCGTGATGATTGTAGACGGGCCACCATGCATCGCCTCTCAGCTTCATTAAATCAAAGCCGACAATGGGCATATTCGTGGCAATCACCACCCAATTGTCCCAGTCCTGCTCGTCGGGGTCGTCAAAAATCGCATAATTCGCAAAAGCCGCCAAATATGCCGCCGCCGCTTCCCGCGAGGAAAATTCTGTAATAACAAGCTCTATGGCAGAGCTTGCTTGCAAAACCGTGCTTGTCGGCAAAATTTCCGCCTGCGGAATCTCGCCGCCATTGCCGACATCATTCCCGGCACCATTGCCGACAGCATCATTTCCGCAGGCGGCAAGGGCAAACAAGCCTATTGCGAACAAAATTAGGGTTCTAAATTTTGGCATATCATCTCTCCCTATGATAGCGCAGGATTGCGCCTGTGTGAATGTCGATATAGAAGCACCATCTTTCGCCATTTGCGGCGGTTATATCCACGTCGAAGACGGGGGTTGCGTTGCGATCGGGCCCTATATAGCTGCGCGAAATTTCTCTAAAAGTTCCTCCCATATAGTCCAGCGCGACCTGTGCGGCCTGCGCAAAAGTGAGGCTTGGCGTTATATCCATGGCTCTGCGCCTAAATGAGCTTGAAGTCGGGGAAGCGTTGTTGTGCTGGCGTGTTCTTTCGCGCACAATCTCGAAATTGTCGCGATTTAGGTAATAATCGACTCTATTGCCGTTATGGTAAATTCTGACATGATAGACGGCCACGCCGCGCTCCCAATCCAGGCAAATATGCCGGACAACGCCGCCGCCGGCCAGCGACAGGGCGTGCCTTGCAACCTCGTCAAGTCTTGCGACGCCTGCGCTTGGTTGAATTGCGGGCGGTTGGTTAATTGGCGGGAAAGTTGGCATTGGATGCGGGACGACGGCGGGTGCGGGTGCGGCTTGGTTTGTAATCAGCAGCTCTACCAAAGTGCGAAGTTCCGCGATTTCTGCGCGGAGTTCCGCAATCGCGTCGTCTTGGGGCGAGGCCTCGATTTGTCGCGCGGGCTGTATTGAAACCAAGGCAATGACCGCCAAAAGCAAGACCGCCGCCACCGAGGACAATCCGAAAATTTTCCTTTTCATAAAAATACCTCCTCGTGTTATAATTTAAAAGTGCTACAACTAAATTATACCACAATTTAGTATTAAATCAAGTTACAGTTTTATTACAAATGATTATCAATAGCAATTCATTATTAGAGGTGAAGGAGATGAGTTCCGGAACCTAGCGCAAAATCATTTCGATATACCTTTTACTATGTAAAGTTCTGTAAACATCTATGGAATTTGTGTCTTTGTTAATCTTGTAAAACACAATATACCCAAATTCTATGCTGTGGTATCGATAATCCGGATTAGAGCGATATTCACCAAAAATTTCGGGCAAAAGTCGAACAGTTCCGCAAAATTTTTCAAAACTCCTTCTGAATTTTTCAGAAGGAGTATCGCCAAATTCCGACAAATATTCATAAATTTCTTTTAAGTCATTCCTTGCTAATTTTAAAACATTGATACCCATGACTATTTCCCCCAGCCATCCCATTCCTCAAACAACTCTTCCAAAGTCATCCAATTCCCCGGCTCACGCGCCGCTACTTCGGCTTCGTCCAATTTTTCCTTGATATATTGGTTATATTCATCAAGGAATTCGGTTTGTGGCTTCGTCTGCGTTAAAACCATAATAACCTCCTAATATAAACCATTATCCTCAATAGCAAACCGCGCCGCCGCTTGTTCGGCCTCTTTTTTGTTGCGCCCCACGCCCTGCGCCAAAATCCGCCCTTCATGCGCCAGCTCGACCGTGAAGACCTTCTCGTGCTCCGGCCCTTCTTCCTTAATCACATAATATTCAATCGGCGCTTGGCTATATCGCTGCAATTGCTCTTGCAAATGGGTTTTGCAGTCGGCAATCCAGCGCAGGCCCTTTTTGGAATGAATATCGTCCTTAAGCGCGGCCAGAATAAAATCCCGCGCGGGTTCATAGCCGCCATCGGTATAAATTGCGCCAATCACGGCCTCATAGGCATCGCTTAGCACCGAATCGCGGTCGCGCCCGCCGCCGGACACCTCGCCCTTGCCCATCTTGATAAATTCCCCAAGACTAATAGCCCTCGCGCATTTTGCCAGCGAAGGCTCACAAACAACGCCCGCCCGCAGTCTGGTCATTTCGCCCTCGCTAAGGTTGGGAAAATTTGTAAAAATATAGCAGCTGGTTACCAGCTCCAGCACCGCATCACCAAGGAATTCCAGCCTTTCGTTGTGAATTCGCGGGCTTATTTTGTTTTCGTTCACATAAGAAGTATGAACCAGCGCATTTTCCAAAATGGCGGGATTCTTAAATTTATAGCCGATAATTTTCTCAAAATCCATAATTAAGTCCTTAATTTCTTCACATATTCGACAGCGTCGCCAACTGTGGCGATTCGCATCGCATCTTCTTCCGAAAATTCGCCCTCAAAAATTTCCTCAAGCTCGGAAATAATTTGGAATAAATCCAGCGAATCTGCGCCTAAATCTTCTGTAAAATTGGTTTCCATTGTAATTTCATCCAATTCTTTGCCTAAATGCTCTGCAACGATTTCCCTAATTTTTTCAAATTCCATCCTCGTCATTCCTTTCTGACATTTTTTGGATTTTATTCACAACATCAGCTTCAATAAAGCGCGCACATTGCCCAATCGACGATTTTATGGCCTTTGCATTAGATGAGCCATGCGCCTTGATAACAAGGCCTTTCAGCCCAATAAAGGGCGCGCCGCCGATTTCTTGATAGTCAAAGCGTTTGCGCAGGCGGCCAAAAGCCCCCTTAGACAGCAGTCCGCCAATTTTCGACAGCGTGCCGGCCATAAGCTCCTCTTTCAGCATGGCAAAAATGCCCTTAGCATAGCCTTCGGCATATTTTAGCACAATATTGCCGACAAAAGCGTCGCAAACGGCCACATCCACAGCCCCCGCCGAAATTTCGCGCCCTTCAATATTGCCCGCAAAATTCAGGCCAGAGCCCTCAAGCAAATCATAGGCCGCCTTGGTCAAGGCATTGCCCTTTTCCTTCTCCGCGCCGACATTTATAAGGCCGACGCGCGGGTTGGCAATTCCCATATTGCTTTCCATATAAAC
>JAITMQ010000098.1 GCA_031277225.1 Clostridiales bacterium
CAGGCCATAGAGATTCATCATTCCGCGCCTTATGGCCAAATCGCCAAAACTCACCACATCTGGGCGCATTAGGGAAAAAATCAGCAGCATTTCAGCCGTCCACAGGCCCACGCCCTTAATCCCCGTCAGAATCTTAATGACCTCGTGGTCGCTCTTTTCGTTAAGGCCCGCAAAATCAATGGTTTTGTTTGCGGCGGCCTCGGCAATATTTTTAATATAACCCGCCTTGCGCATGGACATTCCGCAGGACTGAATTTCCTCGGCCGCAAGCGCGTGAAGGCGCGCCGCATCCATTCCGCAAAGCGCGCGCAATCGCGCACATACGGTGGCCGCCGCCTTATTCGAAATTTGCTGGCCAACTATGCTTTCAACCAAGGCGGAAAATGGCTCGGGATTGACGGCGCGCCGAAGCGGGCCAATGCGCGAAATCGCCGCGCCAAGCCTTTTGTCCCTTTTGCCAAGATATTCCATTTCCTTTTCGCCATATTCAAAATATTTGCGCAATTTCTAGTCCTCTTCAATTGTTCTGAAAATGGTTAATAACTTAGATAGCAAGCTTATTCCCAATCCGCAGTCCACTCCGGATTATGTGGCATTAAATGAAAAGCCGGGAAACAGCCGCCGCGCATACTTTCGGTGATGAACATGCGTTGGCGGTTGTTTTCGTTGTCCGTAAAAATTATGGCGGCATGGGGGAGCAAATAGTGCGCAAAAGCGACATTTAGGACGACCGCATCCGTTGGCGCAAGGCGGTCAATCGTCAGCAAAACCTCCCGTGTGTCAATCACCAGGCGGGTATCCTCCTCCCAATAATGATTCGCCACATCCAACGAAACGAAGGAAAAGTCGCTAACAGGGCTGTCCGGCCATAAAATAATTGTGCTATACCAATCCGTTTCAAATTGTTGATAGGTGAGCCTATGCACATTTTCAAAGCCCTGCAAAATTTCCGCAGGGTCGTCCCAAGTTTCGCGGATATTCATCGGCGGCGTTGGTCTGCGCCGCATTTCATCGGCAAAACCCTCGCCGCAGTCGCATCTTGCCCTAAGAGTCGGCAAAAGCACGCCGTCCGCAATTTGCGCGGGGAAATGGCGGGGGTCGTTGGAAGTGCCGAAGGGCAGAGGCATGTCGCCAAATTGGTCAATTTCCTGCTCCCATGTCCAAAGCCCGCCGTCAAAATCCAAGGCCAGCGCGGGGCGCAGGCTCATTGAGGCGGCGGCCACTCGCTCCATAACCAAAGCGGGTTCGTGGGTTAAATCCCATAATTCCCCGTTTGATGTGATGACCATAATAGTCCGCCATCCTCTGACAATTTGCACCGCGTCATGCCAAATTTCGGCAGGAATCGGGTTAATTCCGGCGGGCGGTATCCAATATCCAAAGCCCCAGCCCCACAAACTGCCGTCCGCGCGAATTGCCAGCGTGCTGTTAAAGGGATTTGCCCCGGCATTCGTGTCCGCGCTAATCGCGACAACATTATCCATGACGCGCACGGGACTTGTGCGCTCGCCCCCGTCGACATCCCATTCCCATAAATATCCATCATAGCATAGGGCGGTCATATGCATACGCGCCGCCGACACAGCGGCAATATTTTCCATAATGAAGACGGGTTCGGGGTGGTTTTCGAGATTACCATCCCAAACTCCCCAAGTCCAAAGGCGGCTGTCGGCGGTGATTGCCATATTGGCATTGCCGCCGGGTAGCCATGTCGAAAAAGCGACAACGTCGTCCATAATATGAATTGGAATATTATCCCAGCCCCAACACCACAGCCCGCCATCGAATTTGATTACATGAAAACGCCCGTCAAAATAGGCCACGCCCTCCAGAAATAGGCGCGGCGCGTCCAAATTATCCAAATTCCATAGGCTTCCGTCGGCGCGAAGCGCAAAATTCGCCTGCCCCGCCCAAACACTTACAGCATCTTCCAGAATTTGGCTGATTTCGCCATTTTGCCCCCTATGCCAAAGACCGCCGTCCTCCTTTATCATCAAAATGCCTTCGCCGGTGGCGGCGAAAGTGTTCCCGATTGGCGCAAGGCTTTCCGCCGGGGGCGGCGGCGGTTCGGGCGTATAGGGTTCGGACGTATAGGGTTCGGGCGCATCTGCGCCACAGGCCGCCAAAATGAGTATTGCGAAAATTAGCAAAAATTTTTTCATGATATTGCCGCCTCCAATGCAATTTTCATCATATCCGTAAAGCTTTCCTGCCGCTCCTGCGCGCTTGTGGCCTCATGCGTGAACACCAAGTCCGAAATCGTCAGGATTGTCAGGGCTTTTTTGCCCAGGCGCGCGGCCGTGGCATAAAGGCCCGCGGCCTCCATTTCCACCGCCAAAATGCCCATTTTCTGCCAGTCCTTCATGGCGGCGGGATTGTCGGCGTAAAACACGTCGCTGGTGAGAATATTACCGACGCGCGCGGCTTTGCCCGCATCTTTAGCGGCTTTAACGGCCGCGCTTAACAAGCCATAATCCGCAATCGGCGCAAAATGCCCCGCCAGCCCGAATTGCCGCACAAAATCCGAATCCGTGCTTGCCCCTTGCGCAATCACAATGTCGCGAAGCGCGATTCCGTCGGCAATTCCGCCCGCCGTGCCCACGCGAATAATGCTTTCGACTTCGTAAAACCTAAAAAGCTCATAGGCATAAATTCCCATGGAAGGAATTCCCATGCCGCTGCCCATCACGGACAGGCGCGTGCCTTTGTAATTGCCCGTAAAGCCCAACATTCCGCGCACACCATTGAATTGCACGGGTTCGTCAAAGAAATTTTCGGCAATGAATTTGGCCCGAAGCGGGTCGCCGGGCATAAGTACGATTGGGGCAATTTCCCCAATTTTCGCCTCAATATGTGCTGTCATAATTTTCCTCCTTTGGGGTATTAGCCCTCGCTATTTCTTCCGCCGACACAAATGGATTTTGATATTGTCGGCGCAATTTCTTCGGCAGTCCGATGGCGTATTGCGGGTAAACGAAGCTAATTACATCATCGGTATATTCCGTAAAGTAAAAAATTGTCATAATTCCCCCGTTACAGCATTTTTCTGTAGTCCTTCTTGAATTGCTCCAAAATCTTGTGCAAAATGTCTTGATAGTCTTTGGTGCGGCCTTGGGCTTTGCGAATTCTGGCCTGTTCCAGCAGGGCGGCGGGATTGTCGGGCGCAAGAGTCAGCGCGCGCGTAATCGAACCCTGCGCCCGCACGAGATTATAATCCATTCGATGATATGCCGCCTTAACCGTCCAAAGGTCAGCACGCGAATTTTCCGCAAGCACGGCCTTTTCAATGGATTTTATCGCGCGCGGCAAATTGCCCGAGGTGGCATGATGCTCGGCCTGCTTTTTCAAGAACTTCAAGTCCTGGTCGCCTTCCTCCACGCGCTCAATGGCCGTCAAAGCCTTGTCAAACTGGCGAATTCGCATATAGCAATCGCTTAGCCGATATAGATAATCCGGGTCATATTTTATGTCCAGCGCGGCATTGTACAGCCGCGCCGCCTCCAAATAATTCTTCTGCCGAAATTGAATTTCCCCCTGCAAATACAAAAGTTCGGGATGATTCACGGCCTTTTTTGCCGCCTCGTCAATCAATTCCCGCGCCTCATTATAATATCCCGCCAAAATCGACGCCTCTATATGGTTAAAATGCAATTGTAAATTTTTAGGCTCAAGCTCCAAGGCGCGGGCGAAATAATCCGCCGCCAAAGCCGCATCGCCCATATGCATAAGCGAAAGCGCGGCATTGTTTAGCAAGGCCACATTTTCCTTGTGTTTTAGGGCTTTGGCATAAAAGCCATAGGCGCGCTCGCCATTTTCCGCCGCCAGCCAAAAATCCCCCTGTTCCTTGAGTTTTTCCCAAGGATGGCGGCGTTCCCACACGCTAAGCTCTCTATGCAAAGCCGCCAAATCCTCTTGCGGCAAAAAATCCGTCAGCGACAAAAAGGACATAAATGCCATGCTGAAATTTTTTGTGTCGGCAAGCTCGCTTATTTTGGCGGCAATATGCAAAAGCCCCAAACCCTCGACCCAGCGAATAAAGGGCGCAGAAAGAAAGTCCTCTGTGGTTTGCCGCCAATTGTGCAGGCAATGATAGAGGGCCTCCTCCAAAGAATATACCCGAACCCCCGTCATGCTGAACTCATAGGGTATATTATTTTCACTTTGCGAAATACAAAGATACAATTGCGCCAATTTGCTTCTCCTGCCCTTACGCCATTCCCAACGGCTTAATATACAGTAATTTCCAAATCCCCAAGGCTGGTAACCATGATAAAATTGTCCTCGCCTCTGGGAATTTCGCTAATTTCCGACATTACGGGATGCTCAATGTCGATAAAGCTGCTGCCAACGCCTTTCGCCACGGCATTTGCAATTCTGGAGCTTAAAATATTCGACATTTCTTGCAAGGCCGAATGCACCATTTCGTTAATTTCCTCAAATTCCATGCCCGTCATGGCCCAAATTGCGCCAAGGGCGATAATATTGGAATAAACCAGGCCAATGCCCTTTTTATCCCCCGCCCCAACCAAGCCAACCTTAAAACTAACGCCCTCGTCAATGCGCCTGTTTTTGCTGAAATCCGGCCGAATTTCGCCGTCTGACAGGCCCGTCATGGTCAAAAGCACATGCTTTGCGGCCTCGGCAAAGGACGAAATGGCGTCAAGGCCTTCTGTGGACTGCTCTGCAAAGGCACCCTTCATTTTCTGGTCTTCGCCCGCCACATGATATACAAGCCAAGTCATCAAAAATCCGAGGAATTTTTCGACATCCTCTTGCTGAAATCCCCTTGAAACAAGCGCGCGCTCGTGCGTCAAAACATCGGCCAGCAATTGAGTATGCATTCGCGCATGTTCCTCGCGATCTTTATATCCAATTTGCCGCTGATATTCCTCTTCGTCCTTAAAATGCTGCACGGAAAACACCTTAAAAAACCTTATGGCCTCGGTTATCTGCATAACATATTCGTCAAAATCCAAGTCAAGCTTCAAAACATTCACAAGGGTTTCGGCACATTCAAAAATCAATTTATGCTGCCTGTCCAGCAGCTCATTCCCGATTAAATAGCTGTCCTTCCACATATCACCGCCCCTTTCGTTTCTTCAGGGCGCGTTCCACACGCCCTAGTAAATAATAATTTCCATATCGCCAATGCTTGTGCACATCAAAAAGCTGTCCGACCCCTTGGGAATTTCTTTAATTTCGGCTCTAATCGGATAGTCAATATCCACAAATTTGCCATCCGCTTTCGCAACCACATCAACCATTTTCGCGCTTAAAATATTTGACATTTCCTGCAGCGCCGAATAAGCAATTTCGTTAATTTCATTGACTTCCATGCCCGTCATGGCCTTAAGCGTGCCAAGGGCAATAATATGTGAATAAACCAAGGCAATTCCATTTTTATCCTTACTGCCGACAAGCCCGACTTTAAAACTTATACCCTCGCCAAGATGCTTGCTTGAATCAAATTCCGGCTTGATTTCGTCTTCCGTAATGCCCGTAATGGTTCTGATAACCTGCCCCGCCTTTTGCGCAAAGGCATGAACAAGGTCAAGACCCGCCACGGCGGTTTGTGCCACGCCGCCCGTGATTTTTTGGTCTTCGCCCGCCACATGATAAACCAGCCATGTCAACAAAAAGCCTAAAAAGCTTTTCACCGCTTCGGGTTTAAATTCACTTTCCACAAGCTCTTTTTCATGCCGCAAAACATCTTGAATAAGCTTTGCATGGAGTTTTTTATGCGCCTCATAACCCTCATAATTCACCTCTCGCTGATATTCTTCCTCGTCCTTAAAATGCTCTATTGTATATTTTTTCAAAAAGCCCAAGGTTTCAACGATTTGTCGCTTATACTCCTCAAATTCAAGCTGCTGCCCAAGAGTGCTCATAAGATTCTCGGCATAATCAAAAAGTCGTCTGTGCTGGCTGTCAATCAGCTCATGCCCAATAGCATAACTATCTTTCCACATAATAAATCCTCCTTAATTTTAATTATTTGATTTTCTGTCGCCGCAGGCGCGACCGCCTCGGTCGCGCATATCGGCGGGTCTTTAATTTAAGCATTTAAGCCACTTTGTCGGCATATTCTACGATATTTACTTCATCGGCAGATGAGCGCAAAGAATCAACAATTCGGTCAAGTTGTTTTGATACATCGTTGTCAAATACCGTTTGCCCGCATCTATCACAAACATGGGATGGAACTTTCCGAACAACAATTACGCTCTCGCCAAGGTCAAGCGCGAATAGTGAATATTCGTTTTCCATCAAATTCTTACAATAAATACAATTCATGTCATCTCTCCTTTCTCGTAGCAAAATCGTCTTCCCACCTGCCATTGGGATAATAGCTTGTTATCAGCCAAAGCTCATCTTCATTGGGAGCGCATACAATATGGTGATTTTCGCCATTGGAACTTCGCCCACAACTAAGCTAGCCGGAATATCTATCATAACCGAATCAACTCCGCGATACTAGCCGCGATATTGTCTAGTATATCATAGAATTTGTCGGAAAGGTCGTAGAATTTTCCGCGGGGTTTGGTTATGGGGTCATAGGCCTCTATGGAGTCGCGGTCTTTGCGCGCGACTACATAGGTAACCACATTGTGATGCGCCAGCATTTCACAAATATCGGCCACGGTTTTGTCCGAATTTGTCGGCACATGTGGCGGCGCGTCTGTTATAAGTATAAAAATACTTTGCGAATCGGGCTCGCTGCGCGTTGTGCTTAGCAATTCCACGGCGGTTTCAAGCGAATCCAGCGCAGATTCGGGAATATCGCCGCCATATGTGCGCGGGATATTCTTAACCTGCTTTTGAAATTTCGAGACATCATTTGTGAAATTATAGACGCTCATTTTTTCCTTCTCGTTCAAATCGCCAAAGCCGATTAGGCCGAGTTTAAAGGCCGCACCCTTGCTGGCCAAAATTTGCGAAAACTCAATTGCGCGGTCTTTAACGCCATTGATATAGGTGTCCATGCTGCCCGTGGTGTCAATGCAAAAAACCACATTAACCTTGCCCGCAACGCCCGCAACTTTTGGTGGCGGCGGCGCCGAAAACTTTGTGCGGTCAAATTCCGCCTTTTGAATATTACCCGTTGTTATGTCTTTGACATAGACTTCAAATAGATTATTTTCGTCAATGGCATAGGTTATTTCTATTTGCGTTGCCCCCGCCAGGCCCGACATAACCACAGAGCCCATATATTTCTTGTCCTCCTCGTGGCCGTCCTCCCATTGATAGACATCCACATTCACCGTGGGCGCGCCCGTGGCGGCAAAATTCGCATCGGAAATGCGCGCGGGAATCGACGTTCCCATCGGAATTATCGGAATAAGAGCGCGCTCCTTTGTGGCGACATTCACAACGGCCTCCGTGCCGAAAATTTGGCGCGTAATTTGCCCGACCTTCACATTGGAGCTGGGCAAATGTATCAAATAATTGTAGATTGCGGCACCCATAGCGACGGACTTCGCCGGGTCTGTTGCGCGATAGGGTTCTTTAATAAAGCCCGCAACCATGCGGCGAACCATGGGAATAAGCGTCGAACCGCCAACCAAAATCACCTTGGAAATCTCGTCTGCGCCGCAACCTGCGCGCTTAAGGGCCTCCTCGATAATATCGCGGCTACGGTCAACATATTTGCGAATAATCGCCTCGAATTCCTCGCGCGTAATCTCAAGTGAAAGATTTTGCGGAACGCCCTCGTGGATAACAAGCGGATTTAGGCGAATTTGCGCCCTGTTTGTGCCGCTCAGCTTCTTTTTGACGCTTTCCGCCTCGAATTTAAGCTTTTGCAAAACGCGCTTGCGCTCCACATTCTCCAAACCGTCCAAATCCAGCCCATTTTGCAACTTAAATTTTTCCTTCATCCAACGAATAAGCTCGGAATCAAAATCGTCGCCGCCCAAGGACATATCGCCCACATTTGACAGCTCTTGGAAAATTTCCTCGCCATTTTCGTCCATGGACACACGCAAAACACAGGCATCAAAAGTGCCGCCGCCCATGTCATAAACCAGCAGGGTTTGGGCATATCCCTGTTTGAAGCCATATTCTATGGCCGCGGCCAAAGGCTCACTTAGCAGGAATACATTTTTAAAACCCGCCAAAAGCCCGGCCTGTCGCGTTGCGAAAATTTGGCGGTCGTTAAAATAGGCGGGATGGGTTATAACAACCTCGCTAAAAGTTTCGCCGGCCTGCGCCTCGGCCGCCACCTTAAGCTTGCGCAAAATGTCGGCGGAAATTTCTTCCGGGGTCTTTTCAATTTCGCCGATTAAAATCCGTTCGTCGCTGCCCATCATGCGTTTTACGGAAATGACGGTCGCGTCGGGATAGATTATCGCGCCGCTTTTGGCCTCCGCCCCAACAACCGTACCCTCCTCCATATAACTGACCACAGACGGCAAAATTTCGTCCGTGCCGTCAATGCGCACAGTTTCCAGCGCGTCCCCCTTGTCCTTATAAATAATCGCCACCGAATTGGTAGTCCCCAAATCAATTCCTAAATAACTCATACTAATCCTCCAATCCTAATTTCTTCATCAGTTCGTCATGTGTGATATATGGTTCATAATCACTTGGATTTCTCCTCTTTCTCTCGAAATATGCAAGGTCATCCTCATCCGGCTCCACCTCGGGAATGTCATCCCAACTTATGATTCTGCGCCTTAATGCAAAATTGTCTTTAACAAGTTCTAAGGCATAATACAAATCTTCGTCATCCATCAAATTTATCATTACTTCAAATTCCTGCCTGGCTGTCATAAAATCACTCCCATCTTGTAAAAATTTGCACGGGTTTCTATCTCCGTGATAAAGAATTGTCTTCCGTTTTTAATAAACCTAATCCTATGACCACCAACGCGCAAACGATAAGTATTTTCAGAGTTTCGCAACTTCTTCACATCACCATAAGGAAGCTTCTCTATGCGGGAAGTGATTCGCTTGGCAGTTTTTTCGTCAAGTTTATCCAAAAATCTTTCCGCTTGTTTGGAATATTTTACCTCCATATTAAGTTCACATCCCCTCAATTCTAACATCTATTCCGATATTTCGCAATAGCGTCCACATCCTTATCCCCCCGCCCGCTTAGGGTTATCACGACTATTTTGTCCCGCCCAAGTGTCGGTGCGTATTTCATGGCATATGCCACGGCATGAGCACTTTCTATTGCGGGGATAATGCCCTCGGTTTTGGCCAGGTATTCAAAGGCTTCCACGGCCTCCTCGTCGGTTATGCCGACATATTTTGCGCGGCCAATGTCGTAAAGATGCGCATGTTCGGGGCCTATTCCGGGATAGTCAAGGCCGGCCGAAATCGAATAGACCTCCGCCAGCTGATTTTCCGGGGTTTGAATGAAAATGGACTCCATGCCGTGAAAAATTCCCGGGCGGCCGTTTATAATCGAGGCGGCATTTTCGGGCGTGTCCAAGCCGCGCCCTGCGGCCTCGCAGCCGATAAGCTCCACGCCTTCATCCCCAATAAATTCATAAAAAGAGCCAATGGCATTAGAACCACCGCCAACACAGGCTATTACGCAATCGGGCAGACGGCCTGAGGATTCCAGAATTTGAGCCTTAATTTCGCGCCCGATAATGGCCTGAAAATCCCGCACCATGGTCGGAAAAGGATGTGGGCCGACAACGGAACCCAGCAGATAATATGTGTCTGCGGAGCTTTGCGCCCAGGCCTCGATTGCGGCATCGACCGCATCACTTAGCGTCGCCGTGCCCGCATGAACGGCATGAACTTTCGCGCCTAATAATTCCATGCGATAGACATTTAATGCCTGACGCTTCATATCCTCTGCGCCCATATAAATTTCGCAATCCATGTCCATAAGTCCCGCAGCTGTGGCCGTCGCCACGCCATGTTGCCCCGCGCCCGTCTCCGCAATAAGCCGCGTTTTGCCCATTTTTTTGGCCAAAAGTGCCTGCCCCAAAACATTGTTGATTTTGTGGCTTCCCGTGTGGTTTAAATCCTCGCGCTTAAGGTAAATTTGCGCGCCGCCAAGCTCCTCTGTCATTTTGCGCGCAAAATACATAAGCGACGGGCGGCCCGCCAGCTGGCAATAAAGCTCTGCCAGCTCCCGCTTAAAGCCCTCGTCTTGCAGAAATTTTTCATATGCGGCCTCAAGCTCCAAAAGCGCGGGCTTCATAATCTCACCCACATGCTGTCCTCCAAATTTTCCAAACATTTCCTTCATGCTTCCACCCCTCAATTTTAAATTTCAAACTCGTCCTCGCGAAAAATGCTGATGCTTCCGCAAGAATATTTTGGTTTTTGGCTTGCAAAGCCGCGATTTATGGATAAATATATTTCCGATTTTGATAAGCTGAAGCCGAAGTCGAAATTTTCAAGGATATTCATGCCCAAAACCTCGGTTATGCGAACCCCGTCGTCATGGGGCGTGGCCACAATAACATCCCTAATGCGAAAGCCGCAAAACACCGCCACGGGGATTATTCG
>JAITMQ010000102.1 GCA_031277225.1 Clostridiales bacterium
GCCCGCCTCCCCTAATTTACGTTCGGCCCTTATCTCCCTTATCATGGCATCAATCTCTTCCATGGTAATATTATCCATACCGATTTGCCTGGAATGTTCTTGAATCCTGTCTAGGTTTGCCAATGCCTCCTCCGTAGTAATATCGGCATATTTTGCATATCTATCATTCGGGTCGGGTTCTATTAATTCCCAATCTCTGGCAAAATCCAATATCTCCCTGGCCTCTCTTTCGCCAATAGAGCTAATCGCATCAATCAATTGCGCCTTCGCTGTCATAACGCCACCTCCTTCCAAAATTTTACAAGCAATTTACCACTCATCAAATATCACCTTCAAGCTCCAAAAAGGCCGCGGAAGTAACGATAAACGGCTCATCGGGATAGTGTTTTTTGTTGCCTGTAATCAAATATGCGCCGACATGCTTGGCAACGTCGTAAAACACGCGGTCAGTTTCATCGGGCATGTAAATCTTGCCGGGCCTGACCCAAACTCTCTTGCCATTTTCGTGCACAACCGACAATACAGCATCGGCTTCCTTACTTGAGATTCGCATACCCGGCTTATAAAGCACTCTTTCATATTCATCCAAAATTTCTGGGCTATAAAACAAGGCAATCTTGTCTGTCAAAAACATATGCAAAACTTTATGGGGCTTGCGGCCGGGTGTCAAGAGTGCCGAAACAATGACATTTGTATCCAGCACAACATGCCGCCTCATGCACTTGCCTCATGAAATTCGCGCTCGGCTCGCCTTTCGGCCCGCACTTCCTTAATGTGAGCATTAATCTCTTCAAGCGTCATATCTCTTACACTTTCGGGCGTCGCATTTTTCCGCATTTCCTCCAGCGCATACTTAGCCTTGGATAAAATCTCACAATTTTCAAAATCTTTGCGAGGCTCAAAATCTTCCATAAGCCAATTTCTGGCGTAATAGAGAAGTTCCCTAGCTTTGTCTTCATCAATAAAGTCAATCATATAAAGCAAATCGTGCTTTGCACTTAGTGCTGTCATAGCGCCACCTCCTTCCAAAATTTTACAAGCAAAATTATTTTCTATTCCCTCTTGATTTTACCACCAAATGACTGGTATAATCAAGAGAAATATTAAATTTTTTTTAGGAAGTGGGGTATGGATATGTCGCAACAGAATATTTACCCGCAATCATCGGAAGAAAAGCAGGTTGAGCATCGCATTATGCTTTTGTTTTTGATTGATAAAATTGACATTCCCATTTCCAATGCACAAATTACGAAATTTGCGCTGGAAGAAAATTATATGAATTTCCATGATGTGCAGCAATATTTGAAACATATGGTGCAGTCGGGCTATTTGGATGCAAGCCAACTTGACAGCACCACGCGCTATACAATTACGGACGAGGGTCTAAACGCTTTGGAAACTTTTTCCCATTATGTGCCGCCCTATGTCAAAACCCGCATTTCCCAATATGTGGAAGAAAACCGCAATATCGTTAAGCAGGACTTGGAAATTGCCGCAAATCATTTTTATCAGCACGACAATGAGGAATTTCTTGTAAAATGCGCCGTCTACGAGGAAGACAATGTGCTTATGGAGCTTAATATGTCGGTTGTAACCAAGGAGCAGGCCGTCATAATTTGCAATAATTGGAAAAGTAATGTGGGGCAGATTTATGCCCAAATCGTTGACATACTTTTGAGCGAACCCGAAAACGAAAATGAAGAAGAGGAAGAGGAGTGATTCTATGGAAAAAGTTATTACAGAAGGCTTGTCATTCGACGATGTTTTATTGGTGCCTGCCGCGTCGTCGACATTGCCTAATGAGGTGGATTTAACCACAAAAATTGCGGAGGGAATAGTCCTTAATGCGCCGATTATTTCAGCCCCAATGGACACGGTAACCGAAAGCGTTATGGCAATTGCCCTTGCGCGCCACGGCGGGCTTGGAATTATCCACAAAAATCTTTCGGTTGAAGAGCAGGCAAATCAGGTTGACAAGGTGAAGCGCAGCGAACATGGCGTAATTGTAGACCCATTTTCGCTTTCGCCAAATCATTTTGTTTACGAGGCCGAAGAACTCATGCGCAAATATCAGATTTCGGGCGTGCCCATCACGGAAAGCGGCCGTTTGGTGGGGATTATTACGAATCGTGATATTCGTTTTGAAACAAATCACCAAAAGAAAATTTACGAGGTTATGACCAAGGAAAACTTGATTACAGGCTCGGAAAGCACCACTTTGGACGAGGCCCAGGCCATTTTAACCGCCAAAAAAATTGAAAAATTGCCCATTGTTAACGAAAATTTTGAGCTTAAGGGGCTTATTACGATTAAGGATATTGAAAAGGCCATAAAATATCCCGATTCAGCCAAGGACGACCATGGCAGGCTGCTGGTTGGCGCGGCCGTGGGCGCGAATAATGAAACCATGGATCGCGTAGACGCGCTGGTTGCAAAAAAAGTTGATGTTGTTGTCATAGATACCGCCCATGGTCATCATATTAATGTTATAGAGAAAGTTCGCGAAATTAAGGCCAAATATCCCGAATTGCCCGTGATTGCGGGAAATGTGGCGACGGCGACGGCCACGCGCGCGCTGATTGAGGCGGGCGCAGACTGCGTAAAAGTCGGAATAGGCCCGGGTTCAATTTGCACAACGCGCGTAATTTCGGGCGTGGGCGTGCCGCAATTGACGGCCATTATGAATTGCGCCGCCGAGGCCGCAAAGCACGGAATTCCCGTCATTGCCGACGGCGGAATTAAATATTCGGGCGACTTGACAAAGGCCATAGCCGCGGGCGCGTCCGCCGTTATGATGGGTTCGCTTTTTGCCGGCTGTGAGGAGAGCACGGGCGAGGCGCAGCTCTATCAAGGGCGTAAATACAAGGTTTATAGGGGCATGGGTTCAATTTCGGCCATGGACAAGGGAAGTAAAGACAGATATTTCCAGTCTGCCGAGGAGAGTTCGAAATTTGTGCCGGAGGGCGTTGAGGGGCGCGTGGCCTATAAAGGGCCCGTAGGCGATACAATTTACCAGCTTTTGGGCGGTCTGCGCAGCGGAATGGGCTATTGCGGCACGCCGAATATCGCCGCGCTAAAGCAGGATAGCCAATTCGTGAAGATTACGGGCGCGGGGCTGAAGGAGAGCCATCCGCATAATATTCATATAACGAAGGAAGCGCCTAATTACAGCAAGGAGATTTGAGATGCGAATTGATTACTCAAGGGATTCCTTGAAGTTTTTAGACAGACAAACTAAGCAGACGGTGGGGCGAATTAGGGCTGCTATTTCCGGACTTACCCTAAGCCCTCCGCAAGGCGATATAGCCCCCATGAAGGGTTATACGGATAAGCGCAAGCGTTTGCGAGTAGGCTCGTGGCGTGTAATTTTTAGGTTTACCAAAGAGAATCAGATTGAAGTTCTCTTGATTATCGACATTGATAATCGTGGCGACATCTATAAATAAGGAGGGTGTAAAATGTCGAATATTGCGGTTGGCTCAGCTAAGCTGATTGACATGCTTCCCGAAAATGACCAGCGTTTCGCCTATGAACTAATAAAAAAACTCGTAATAGCCTGGGACCCCGATTTTACCAAGGTTACACCCACCGAGGCGGCGGCGATTAGGGCGGCTGAGGAAAGCGGATTTATATCCGATAGCGAAATTGATTGGGAGAATATAGGAAGATAGTAGCAGGAGGGGAATATGGATAAGTTTTTAAAACAATTCAGAGCAAATTTTTTGGCCAATTTGCCGTTTAAGTTGGCGGCTTTGGTTATTGCTTTTTTGGTGTGGTTTATTGTGATGAATGTGCAAGACCCCGTAACCGCCAACACAATCACAATTCCGCTGCAAATGCGCAATTTGGAAATGTTGACAACCATTCCCGACCCCGTGTTCTTGGAAAATGCATCCGCCTTAAACAATATGACGGTTTCTATTCATGTAAACGCCAATTCTCGCGATGTTGCCGTGCTAAACGAAAATTTAGTCGCCTATGCCGATGTGCAGACGGTTTTGCATTTGGTCGGACATTCGGACAGGGTTCCTTTGGCGGTCAATCTTGAGGGGCTGACGGGCGACAGCGTTCGCCTGGGCCCGCAAACCCCCTCAACCGTAACTTTAGAGCTGGACAGAATCGAAACAAGGTATTTTGAGCCGGAATGGGACGAGATGCCACATGCGGACTATGGCTTCATTACCTTGTGGGACGAGGCGACGATAGAGCCATATGAAATTTCCGTTACGGGCCCTTCGCGGGTTTTAAGCCAAATTGACAGGCTTATAGTCGAGGTTGCGGCGGAAATGTATGAGCGCAGAGAGCATTTGTTTATGTTTAATCGCCTGCCCGTTCCCGTAAATGCCGAGGGCTATCCCGTGCCGATAAATCGCCAGCATGTGAGTTTTGGCAATAGAGTAAATATTTATGTGCCGGTCTATCAGCTGGGCATGGTGCGCGTTTTGCCGCCCGATTTTGAGGGCCTGCCCTATGGCTTTGGCGTAAGCTCGATAAACCTTAGCCGCGACAGCTTTTCCGTGGCCGGCCTGCCCGAGCATATTGCGGCCTTACAGCCGATTAGCCTTGAAACCCTGCAACTTAATGCCGCAACCGACAGCATAACTCAAAACTTTAACATTAATAATTATTTGCCGCAGGGCGTATTCTTAACAGACCGCCTGGATTCCACCACCACAGCCACCGTCAATATCGAACCCATTGTAGAGCGGGATTTTGTGATTACGCGCGAAATGGTTAATGTAACGGGTGTTGGGAGCAATTTCCAAATTTTGACCGACGAGATTGTCGTTACAATTTCGGGGCTGGAGGGCGTTATGGCCGGAATTACAAGCCTTGGCGCGTCTGCGAATCTTTCCGGCTTAGAATATGGGCAGCATGAGATTAACCTCAGCATAAGCCTACCTTCGGGCGCGCAAATTGTAAGCGGAACGCCCGTTTTAAGCGTACAAATCGGCGTGGACGAACCCGACCCGCAAGAAGACCCGCCCGAAAACGGCGAAGACCCGCCGCTTGAAAATGGCGAGGAAAATGGCGAAAATGAGCCTGAAGAGGAGGAAATTCCATGAAGAAATTATTCGGAACCGATGGCATAAGGGGGCTTGCAAATGTAGAGCTTACGGCGAAAATCGCCTTTGAGGCCGGCCAAGCGGGGGCTTTGGTGCTTGCGCGCGACTGTGAAAATCCCGTGATTTTGATTGCGCAGGACACGCGTCTGTCCTGCGACATGCTTGTTGCCGCACTTGCGGCGGGCATATGCTCTGTGGGCGTGAATGTGCTGAAATTGGGCGTTTTGCCCACGCCGGGCGTGGCCGCGCTTGTGCGGAAATACGGGGCTTCGGCGGGGGTTATGGTTTCCGCTTCGCACAATTCCTTCGAAGATAATGGTATCAAGTTCTTTAATCGTGAAGGCTTCAAGCTGCCCGACTTAGTGGAAAGCGAGATTGAGGCGCAAATTGCGCAATTGGGCGAGGTTAAATTTCCCGAAGGAATCGGCGTCGGCACAATTTCAGCCGATGCGCCCGCTGCAAGCGACTATGCCGAATTTCTGGCCGATTGCGTATTTAACACCGATTTATCGGGTCTAACAATTGCCCTCGATTGCGCAAACGGCGCGGCCTTTAGGGTTGCGCCCGCCGCCTTTGAAAAGCTCGGCGCAAAAGTACATATAATTGGAGCAAGCCCAAATGGGCGCAATATCAACGAAAACTGCGGCTCCACCCATATGGACGCCCTGGTGGATTTTGTGCGGCAAAACCCTGTAGACGCGGGCTTCGCCTTTGATGGCGACGGCGACCGCTGTTTTGCCGTGGATTCGGAAGGCAATGTCGTCGACGGCGACCAAATTATGACAATTTTGGCCCTGCAAATGAAGCAGCGCGGCAAATTGGCCGAAAACACCGTAATCACAACGGTTATGGCGAATTTGGGCTTTATGAAGGCCATGGAGGCCATGGGCATAAAAGCCGAGCAAACCGCCGTTGGTGACCGCTATGTGTTGCAGCGCATGAAGGAGGGCGGCTTCACCCTCGGCGGCGAACAAAGCGGCCATATCATCCTTCTTAACCACCAAAGCACGGGCGACGGCGT
>JAITMQ010000023.1 GCA_031277225.1 Clostridiales bacterium
TATGTTTTTAGGGCCGCATCAAATTGCGGCGGGCGGGCTTACGGGGCTTGCAATAATTTTAGAGGCGGCGCTTAATATTGACCGCTCTATTGTGGTTTATATCGGCAATGGACTGGTTATCATTGCCACCTTGATTTTTTTAGGGCGCGAGGTTTTTATTAACACGATTATAGGCGCGGGGCTTTTGCCCGTTGCAATCAGCATTATTCCGCAATATGAGCTGGTTAATGACAGAATGTTGGCCATGGTTGTCGGCAGCGTTATTTTCGGCATTGCCGTGTCAATTTTATACAAAAACAGGGCATCCAGCGGCGGAACGGCCGTGCCGCCCTTGATTCTAAAGAAATATTTCGGCATGAAGCCGTCCATAGGCCTCTTTATCACGGATGGCCTCGTGGTTTTGGGCAGCCTGTTCATTTTTGACGTAGATTCGTTTTTCTTCGCGATTTTGTCGATTTTTATCACCATGGTGGTTATGGGCTATATTGAAAACGGCCTCACCAAAAAGAAGCGGATTCATATTATCAGCAAGCATAGCGACGCAATCGTTAAGGACACCATGAGCGAACTTGGCAAGTCGGTAACGATTATTCCGACGACGGGTTCGTATGAACAGGCGCAGATGCCCATGCTGATGATTACGCTGGAGGCGGGGGATTATCGCCGCTTGAAAGAAATTGTTGAAAAGCACGATAAACAGGCGTTTATGGTTACGGATGTTGTGTCGGATGTGCATGGGCGTGGGTTCACTTATGGTTCCGGAAGTGTTTAGCGGAGGATTTGTTATGCAAGACGACCCCTATTTAAGATGGCTAATTTCGCTTGAATTGGATATTTCGCGCGTCAATCGCCTTTTGGGGCATTTTGGCACGGCGCGGGCAATTTTTGCCTATGCGCACAAGCGCGATGCCCGCATAGAGCAAAAAATCGCCGAAAGTGCCAATAGGCGGCATTTGGAGCAGGCCAACAGCCCGGGGGATTTTGAATTTATTTCCAAGGACAATCCAAAATTTCCCGACAGGCTTAAAAAAATTCCCGACAGCCCTGCGGGAATTTTTGTGAGGGGCGAAATTCCTAAAGATTTTGCGAAAACGCCCGCTGTGGCCATCATTGGTTCAAGGGATAACAGCCTCTATGGGCGGCAGGTTACGCAAAAATTGGCGCGCGATTTGGCAAAAGTTGGCATAATTGTGATTAGCGGGATGGCGCGGGGTCTGGATGCCCGCGCGCATAATGCGGCAATTGAGGCCGGCGGCCAAACCCTGGCAATTTTGCCAAGCGGCATCGACATTTGCTATCCCGTTGAAAATTCGGGTCTTTACAGGCAAATTCCGGCGCATGGCGCGCTTATAACCGAATTTCCGCCGGGTTTTCGTCCAAGGCCTTGGTCATTTCCCGCCCGAAATCGAATAATTTCCGCCATGGCGGATATACTCATTGTTACGGAGGCGGGCAAAAAAAGCGGCACTTTTACGACGGTAAACCATGCGCTTAGTCAGGGAAAAGAGGTGCTGAGCGTGCCCGGCGGCATTTTAAGCCCGCAATCGGTTGGCACAAATACTCTAATTAAAGAGGGCGCGGGGATTATCACTACATATTTGGACGCGCTGGTTGCGATTAAAAATCAAAGCCATCTAAAAGAATTTTTTATGCCCGAAAACCGCGCAATAACGGCATATTTTGCCGACACAACCATGGAAGCAAAAAAATTACCCCTTGCAAATGACGAAACTTTGGTGTATTCTTGTATAAATTATGAGCCCATTTCTATAGAATTTATTGTCAACAAGACCGGCCTGGGCATTGCCGCAATCAATAAAATTCTGTTGGAAATGGAGCTTAATGGGCGAATTAAGAAGCTGCCCGGCAATAAATTCATAAGAAATTAGATTTGATAGAGGTGTATTATTTTGTCGAAGATTAAGGAAAAGAAGCCCGCGAGAAAGCCCGCGGCCAAAAATTTGGTGATTGTGGAGTCGCCTGCAAAGGCCAAGACTCTAAAGAAGTTTTTGGGTTCAAGCTATAAAATTGAAGCGTCAATGGGCCATGTGCGCGATTTGCCCAAGTCCGAACTCGGCATTTTTGTTGAGCAGGATTTTGAGCCGAAATATATCACAATTCGCGGCAAGGGCGAATTGCTTGCGAAATTGCGCAAGGAGGCGAAGGCCGCCAAAATGGTGTATTTGGCGACTGACCCGGATAGGGAAGGCGAGGCCATTTCATGGCATCTTTTACACGCCCTTAAAGTTGAACCCGAAAAGACCGCAAGAATCACATTTAACGAGATTACGGAAACGGCGGTTAAAGACAGCATAAAGCACGCGCGCGCGCTGGATATGCGGCTTGTGGACGCACAACAGGCGCGCCGCACCTTAGACCGCGTTGTGGGCTATAAAATTAGCCCATTATTGTGGAAAAAGGTTAAAAAAGGCCTGTCTGCGGGGCGTGTGCAGTCCGTTGCGCTGAAAATTATTTGCGACCGCGAGGAAGAAATCGAAAATTTCATTCCGGAGGAATATTGGACGATTGAGGCAATTTTGGCGGGCAAAACGCGCAAGCAATTCGAGGCGCGCTATCACGGAAGCGGCGACAAAAAGGCCAAACTTGGCAATAAGGCCGCCACAGACAAGGTTTTAAAAGACGTTGAGGGCGCGGAATTTATTGTTAAGGATGTTAAAAAATCCCAAAGGCAACGCCGCCCGGCTCTGCCCTTCACAACCTCAACCCTTCAGCAAGAGGCCGCAAAAGAGCTTAATTTTGCCGCGCGCAAAACCATGATGATTGCTCAACAGCTTTACGAGGGCGTGGAAATTGCAGGGCAGGGGACTTTGGGCCTTGTAACCTATATCCGCACGGATTCTACGCGAATTTCCGACGAGGCATTTAAGTCCGGCAGGGATTATATTCTTGAAAATTTCGGCAAGGAATTTGCCGCCAAAACAAAGCCCGAACCCAAAACCACGCGCCGCACACAAGACGCCCACGAGGCCGTTCGCCCCTCCTATGTCCATATCACGCCCGAACAGGCCGAGGCGACGCTGACTAAAGACCAATTTAGGCTTTATCGCCTGATTTGGCGGCGTTTTGTGGCAAGCCTTATGACACCCTCCGTTTTTGACACCGTGGCCGCAAAAATCGCCGCAGGCAAGCATATTTTCAATGCAAACGGCTCGATTCTAAAGTTCGAAGGCTATAAAAAAGTTTATATGACGGTCGAGGACAAGGAGGAGAGCAATAAGGCCCTGCCGGAGCTTGAGGTCGGCGAGGCGTTAAAGCTTGTAAAAATCACGCCCGGCCAACATTTTACACAGCCGCCGCCGCGATATTCCGAGGCGACTCTTGTTAAGACGCTGGAAGAAAATGGCGTTGGCCGCCCCTCGACATATGCGCCGACAATTGCCACGCTGACCACGCGCGGCTATGTAACAAAAGAGCAGAAAAACCTGCATCCAACCGAGCTTGGCGGCGTTGTTAACACAATAATGGCCGAAAATTTTGAACAAATTGTTGACATTGATTTTACGGCAAAAATGGAGGAAACTTTAGACGCTGTAGAGCTTGGCGAGGTGGCATGGAAGGACATTTTGCGCGATTTTTATTATCCCTTTGAGGAAAAAGTTAATCAGGCGGCCGAAAATATTGGCGAGGTTGAAATTCGCGACGAGGAAACCGATATTATTTGCGAAAATTGCGGCCGCAATATGGTTATAAAATTCGGAAGATATGGGCGGTTTTTGGCCTGTCCCGGCTTTCCCGAATGTCGCAATGCAAAGCCCCTGCTTGAAGAAGCGGGCGTGGAATGCCCGAAATGCGGGGCAAAAGTTATGATTAAAAAGTCCAAAAAGGGGCGCGTTTACTATGGTTGCGAAAAAAGCCCCGAATGTGATTTTATTTCGTGGAATAAGCCCACGGGCAAGCCCTGCCCGAAATGTGGGCAGCCGCTGATTGAAAAGGGCACGAAAAACAAGAAAATCTGCTGTATGGACGCGCAGACTTGCGGTTATTTTGAGGTGGTGGAATAATGCATTTGATGCCGAAATTGCTTCCCCTATTCCTGATTCCGATGCTTTTATTTGTTGCGCCCGAAAATATTGTCGAAATAGACAGAATTATTGTGGCACAACCCGCGCGAGACCGCGAGATAGTTAATGCCACAGGCTTTAATTTCTTCGGTTCGGGCGTGGCGGGCTTGCCAATATATGTAAATGGCGAAGCCATCACCAATCGCACCGACGAGGGCTTTTTCTCGATTTTTCTGCCGCTCAATCGCGGGCGCAATTATTTCACATTCACGCAATACGGGCAAGAACCCGTAACGAGGGTTATTACGAATAATCCGCCGCAAGCGGCGGTTCGGCCGCCGCCCGCAGGGCAAATTCGGCAAATTGACCCAAATGCCCATCTTTACGCAAGGATAACGACCCCTGCGACATGGGCCTTTCCCGGCCCGACCGCCACGGGCGGCACTCATTGGAAGCTGCATTATGGGCAGCAGGACAGGGTTACCGCCACCATGGGAAATTGGCTGCGGCTGGCGAGTGGGCAATGGGTCAGCAACGCGAATGTTCTGACGTGGACGGGCGATATTACATATATTAACAATTTATCCCATGGATATTATATAGTTGGCGAGCGCGAGGACGCAATCGTCTGGAATTCGCCGACTTTTCCGGCTGTTTGGGCGGAATTTGACGGAAGGGTTCTTATAATTGGGCTTGGCAAGCAGACTTATACGCCGACCATTGCCTATAACCCGAATTATGCCCTTTTCGAGAGCATTTCAATGGGCCGGCACAATCAAGCCCCTGCTTATTTTATGACCCTAAGGGAAAATGCAAATCTTGAGGGATTTTATTTTGAACATGAGGATAATCAACTAAGGCTAATTCTAAGGAAACGCCCAACGCTGAATTATGGCGATTTCCCGCTATATGGCTTCACTTTTGTGATAGACCCCGGCCATGGCGGCAACGACCCCGGCGCGCTTGGGCCGCTTGGCGCAGAGCTTGCCGAGGCGCATCTAAACCTCATTAAATCGCGGCTTTTGGGCGATTTGCTGGAGGGGATGGGCGCGCGCGTAATTTTCACGCGTGAGGATGATTCGGGGCTTACGCTTTCACAACGGGTGGCCATAAGCCGCGAAATTTTGCCGGATATGTTTATTTCCATGCACGCAAATTCCACGGCGGTTACAACCGACGCTACGAATATTCACGGCTTCACAATGTGGTATAGAAACCCGAATTCGCGGGCTTTGGCGCAAAATTTTTTCGATGCCCTTTACGGCATAAATCCGCTGACGAATCGTTCGCGGAATATTAATCAAGCCAATTTCTATGTAGTGCGCCCAAGCTGGACACCTTCGGTGCTTTTTGAAACAAGCTTTATGAACAATATTCACGACTTCGCCTGGATGATTAACCCGCAAAATCAGCGGGATTTGGCTCGCGGGATAGCGGATGCTATTTTGGAATATTATGGATATTCAGAGCGGAAGCAGGATGCGCCCCTCGCCTGTCATTTTGGTTAGGCCTGCTTTGTCAAAATATTCCAAAATGGCCATGGCGAATTTTCGGGATGTGTTTAGCGCGTCGCGAAAGTCCTTGGTGAGGACTTCGGGGGCTTTGGCCGCCATGTCCGCAAATTGCGCGAAAGCGGCGTTATAATGGGATTTGTGCAGGTGAATTTGCGGCGTTATCGCGACAAGGTCGCCCGCGGCGACGAGGGCGGCGAACATTTGCTCAAAGGCGCGCCTCTCCTTGGCGGAGGTGGCGAATTGGGCGGCGACATGGGCTTTGTCGGGTGGCGCGAAGCCTGCGGAGGTATAAATTTCCAGCAGGCGCGCCTTGATTTTGGCGTGGTCGGCGGTGGTTTCGACGGCGAAGTCGTTTAGGGCGGCAAATTGGCCGCTTTTTTTGACCATTCCGGCGGCGATTATGGCGGACGCGGCGCGCTCCGCAAGGTTTTGGGGCTGGCGCGGCAAAATGCGCGAGGCCAAATCCTTTATAGTCATGCCCTCTTGAAGCGGATTCATTTTGTGATAATCTTTCAATATACTTTTTGCCTTGTCGCCAAGGGATTCCAGATAAACTCTATGTATTATTTGCCCGCCCAAATCAATCAAAATTCCCGAAACTATGAGTTGCTTCAAGGCCTCGCCAAAGGCCGCCTCCAAATGAAAATGCCTGCGCGCAATATTTTCCGCAAGCGGGAATTCCGCGCTGCGGCCTGCAAAAATCGCCTCAATTTTTTCGGGAAGGCTGCCTTTTTCCAATGCGGCAAAACGCTCCAAAGTGGCGGATTCATGCCGTTTCATGCGGCCCGCCACGGGGTCTAAAATTATGCCGCCGCCTATGGTTTCCATGGGCGAATAAAAGCGCAAAACGAAGCGGTCGCCGGGGCGGGCGGCCACGGGTTCGGCCAGGCGCAGCTGCCCATAGGCCCTTTGGCCCGCCTTCAGAACAGTTTTATCAAGCAACAATAGGTTGCATAAAACATCGCCCGTTCCATGATGAAAATGCAACTTAGAGTTGTTTTTTATTTCGCGATTCATGTCCTTGTCAATTTCTACCACTACATCCAGTCTATAAGAATTTATTAGCGAAGCGGGCGCCGCCGCCCAATCGCCGCGCCGCAAATCGCTGACTTTAAGCCCCGCAAGATTCACGGCCACGCGCTGACCGGCCTCGACGCGCCCGGCCTCCGCGCCATGCACCTGAATTCGGCGCGCCTTCGCCATAAGGCCGCCGGGAAAAATTTCCACATCGTCGCCAAGCGCGAGCGCGCCCTCAATCAGCGTGCCCGTGGCGACAGTTCCAAATCCTTCCATGGTAAAAACGCGGTCAATCGGCATACGAAATGGCGCATTTACGCGCTTTGGCGGCGAGTCGGCCAGCATTTCAAAGATTTTTTGGCGCAGGGCCTCAATTCCTGCGCCGCTATGGGCCGAAACGGGCATAATTGGGGCATTTTTCAGGAAGCCGGTGGCCAATTCCTCCTCGATTTCAAGGGTCATAAGCTCCAGCCATTCCGATTCTACCAGGTCAATTTTATTTAATACAATCAGTCCGCGCTCAATTCCCAAAAGCCCCAAAATCGCCAGATGTTCGCGGGTTTGCGGCATTATGCCCTCGTCGGCGGCGATGACAAGCATGGCCAAATCAATACTGCCCGCGCCCGCCAGCATATTGCGCACAAATTTTTCATGGCCGGGAACGTCCACAATGCCCGCTTTTTCGCCATTTGGCAGGGTTAAATGGGCGAAGCCCAGCTCAATGGTTATGCCCCGCTTTTTTTCCTCTTTGAGGCGGTCGGTGTCCATGCCCGTCAAAGCCTTGATTAACAGGGTTTTGCCGTGGTCGACATGGCCGGCTGTGCCGATAATCGCGTTGTTTTTCGTCATAGCAATTCTCCTAAGGCTGTGGCAATTTCTGTAAAATCGTCGGGGTCTATGGTTCGTAAATCCAGCAGTAGCATGTCCCGATGAACCCGCGCAATTATGGGGATTTCGCGGGTTCGCAAGGCTTGCTTGAGTTGAGCCGGTTCGCGCAAAGCCAGCGCATATGAGGGGAATTCCGCCCCCGGCAGCGAGCCGCCGCCCGCCTGTGCCGACGTTTCCACGATTTCAAGCCGTTTTTGCGCCTGTGGCGAAACTAAAGCGAGCAAGTCCCGCGCCTTTTGCAAAATTTCGGCGGGCGAGGCCGTCAACATTGATAAAACGGGGATTTCCCGCCCGGCCTGCTCCAAATTCTCATAAATTTCCAGCGTGGCGCAGAGCGCGGCCAAACTCAGCTTATCAAGGCGCAAAGCCCGATAAAGCGGATGTTTGCGGCATTTTTCGATAAGGTCGGCGCGGCCGAGGATAATTCCCGCCTGGGGCCCGCCGAGCAGCTTATCGCCGCTAAAACACACAATATCTGCGCCCTGCGCCACAATTTCCTGCACTTTCGGTTCAAAGCCAATATCTACCAGCGAGCCGCCGCCCAAATCGTAAATCAGCGGCAAACCGCGATTTTTGGCCAATTCCGCCAATTCCGCCACGGAAACTTCCTTGGTATAGCCTAAAATCCGATAATTCGAGGTATGCACCTTGAGCAGGGCGGCGGTTTCGTCGCTTATGGCATTGGCGTAATCCGCGATATTTACGGCATTTGTCGCCCCGACTTCACGCAGGCGCGCGCCGCCTTGGGCAATCACCTCCGGCACACGAAACGAGCCGCCAATTTCTACCAATTCGCCGCGCGAAACCACAACCTCGCGCCCCGCGCAAAGCGCGGAAAGTGCCAGCAAAACGGCGGCAGCGTTATTATTCACGGCCAGCGCGTCCTCGGCATTTGTGAGTGCGCGGAGCTTCGCTCGTAGCTCACTTAGCCGACTGCCGCGCTCGCCGGTTTTCAGGTCAAATTCCAAGTCGGAATAGCCGGCGGCGGCGCGCGCCACGGCATCGGCGGCGCGGGCGGCCAGCGGAGCGCGCCCCAAATTCGTATGCAAAACCACGCCTGTGGCGTTAATCACGCGCTTTAATCCGGTTGGCGCGGTGCTTCGCACTAGCTTCAAAATCTCCGCATACGGCGGCACGGCGGCAATTTCCCCCGCCAGAATTTCCGCGCGAATCTCGCTTAAAACCGCCTCGGCCGCCGCCTTGCGAACGCCATCCTCTTGCAAAAGCCTGTCCATGCCGGGCAAATCCCGTAAAATCAAGTTTTTGTCCATATCTACCTCGCCATATCAAGTATCCTAAATAATTCGGCTTCCCAGCCCGGATTGTGAATCCTAAGTGCCGAACGACCTTCGCCCCGACTGATATGCCCATCTCTTCCATCAATTTGCAAACTCGCAACTATGTCGTAAGGCACATGGCCTCCTCCACGATACGCCGAAATGCGGAAAGTATAAAATCTTTCCGTTCCCGGCGGAATTGGCGAATTGGCTGTTTCGGACAATGCTAGGTATTGATTATCGTACCCGCCTTATCAAATTCGGTGTCATCAAGCGTAAGCCCAAAATTCTCAAGAAAATTTTGCTCAATGGATTGGTCTAATCCGCCGTCGTAATAATGGGCAAAAAAGGCTTCCGCCACTTCTTCTGCCCGCTCGCCTCTAAATCTGAACGTGAATGTAGCTTCCTTCATTAAAAATCCCTCCTTTGATTAATGGCCACTAATATATTTATCCGCCTGCGTCGCCGCGATTGCGCCATCTGCGGCGGCTGTAACGACTTGACGCAGGTCTTTCACGCGAATGTCGCCTGCGGCGAAGACGCCTTTTACATTTGTTTCCATATTGTCATTCGTGATGATATAGCCGTCCTTCATGTCCAAAACGCCCGCAAACAGGTCAGAAGCGGGAATTAGGCCGACAAATACGAAAATTCCGAAGGTTTCGTCCTCGGGGTCGGCCAAAATTTCGCGGATTTCGCCCGTTTTCACATTCTGAACGGTCATGCCCTCAACCATTTCCTCGCCCTTAATTTCGGTAACGACGGAATCCCAAAAGAATTCGACCTTAGGGTTCGCAAAGGCCTGTTCTTGCAGGTATTTCGCGGCGCGCAATTCGTCGCGCCTATGGATAATTGTTACTTTTTTGCCAAATCTTGTGAGATAGAGGGCCTCCTCAACAGCGGAATCGCCGCCGCCGACCACATAAATGTCCAAATCCTCAAAAAATGCGCCATCGCAGGTTGCGCAATAGCTGACACCCATGCCAACGAGAGCGGCCTCGCCGGGACAGCCGATTGGGCGTGGGTTTGCGCCTGTAGCTATGATTATTGTCTTGGATTTAAAGACATTGGCGGTGGTTGTAACGATTTTAATGTCGCCTGTAAGTTCAACAGCAGTAACAGCCTCTTTTACGGTCTTAACCCCGAATTTCTCCGCCTGCCCGACCATACGCCCGATAAGGCTCGGGCCCGATTCATGCTCAATTCCGCCGGGATAATTTTCGACTTCATTCGTGGTTACAATTTGCCCGCCCTCGGTCATTTTTTCAATCATCAGCGTGTCCAGGCGCGCGCGCCCCGCATAAAGCCCGGCCGCAAGGCCTGCAGGGCCGCCGCCGATAATAATCACATCGTAAATTTTTTCCATAAAATCACTCTCCATATAAGTTTTTTTCCGCGATTAACTCGCGCCCGGTCTTAATTATATCAAGCCCGAATTTATATTGCAAATTAAAAATAGCTTCGGCAAAACGGCGGGATTTTTGGCTTTCGCGCATGTCAAAAAGATTTAGCTGCTCGCCGATTCTGTCAGAAAATCCGCTTAGGCTGATGCCCACAAGGCGAACGGGGCGACGCTCAATTTTTTCCAGAAGCCCGATTGCGCGCGCCGCAATTTCGCGCGGGCAATTCGTGGAATCGCCGCTAATATTGCGGGTTATGCGCTTCATTCCCGAATAGGTAACCTTCAAAGTAATCGTCTTACAAAAAATTCCTTGACTTTGAATTTTAAAGGCCAGCCGTTTGGCAATTAATACCAAATTGTCCTTTAAACGCTCAAAATCGGTGATGTCCTCTTGGAAAGTGCGCTCCTTGCCGAGGGATTTTGCGGGAGCGGCGGCTGTAATTCGGCGATTGTCCGCCCCGCGCGCCAAAAGCACGATTTCGCGGCCATATTTGCCGAGAAGGGTTTCAACAACCCGCTCATTTTCCAAAATTTGCCTAACGGTCAAAATCCCATGTTCGGCGAGTTTGGCGGCGGTTTGCGTACCGATGCCGTAAATTGTGCGCGTGGGCCTGTCCAAAATCAGACGGTGCAATGCCGCAATATCGGGGATTTCAAAGAGGCCGTCGGGCTTCTTCTCCTCGCTGGCAAGCTTTGCGCTCATCTTGGAATAGCCGATTCCGACCGAACAAGTCAACCCGACCTCTTGCAGCGTTCGCGCCTTAATTTCCTGGGCAATCTGTCGCGCGCCGCCAAAAAGATGTTCCGAGCCGGTTATGTCCAAAAAACCTTCATCCAAGGAGATTTTCTCGACTAAATCCGTATAAGATTCCCAAACTTTCCGAATCTGCTGCGAAGCGCGGATATATTTGGCAAAATTTCCATGCATGAAAATTCCATGCGGACAGAGGCGAAAGGCCTGACTTATGGGCATGGCGGAGCGCACGCCGTATTTGCGCGCTTCATAAGAGCAGGTGGAAACGACCCCGCGCTCATGCGGCAAAGCCCCGATAATCAGGGGTTTGCCCGCAAGTTCGGGATTGTCCCGCACTTCAACGGCGGCAAAAAACGCGTCCATATCCACATGAATAATCCTAACCATTACCAAATCATAGCACATTCTGCGCAAAAATACAAGCCATATTTGTCCAAAACTCCGCATATATTCTTTGTGGGGGTGGCCGCATGTCGGATTTGTTGCAAGTAATTCTAATCAACCTAATAGTTTCACTTGACAATATAGGAATAATAGCCCTAGCCTCGCGCCATTTAGAGCCCAAAAGAGCTAATACAGCGCGCCTCGTCGGCGTTTGGCTAAGCCTCGGCCTAAAGCTTATTTTCATTTTGCTTATAGGCCATCTTTTTACGATAACATGGCTGCACATCCGCATTATAGGCGGCGCGATGCTGGTTTATGTGATTGTCGGCATGTTCCGCGGCGGCGAAGGTTCTGCCAAAAAGCGCGCGGGCGGCGGCTTTCTAAAGGCCATGTTCATCATAATTTTGGCCGATATTTCCATGTCTTTGGACAATGTAATCGCTGTTTTGGCAATTGTGGCGGACGAGGCGGGCAATATCACCGCGCGCGGCCTAACCATGGCCTTTATTGGCCTAATAGTGTCCGTGCCCGTTCTCCTAATCGGTTCAGAGGCCATAATTAAGCTGATAAACCGCCACAAAGTCCTATTTGCCCTCGCCACGGGCTATCTGGGATATATCGCCGCAAATATGATTTTTGAAGACCATCTTTTAGAATCGCTTTTCGACTTCCTGCGCTTTCCATTCGCGCCGCAATTGGCCGTTTTTATAGGCTTTGCGGTGGGTTTGGCCTGCTGGCTGACCTTCCGCAAAAAAGAGGTCAATTAAATTGAAAATTGTCTTGACATATCCTCTATAAAGACATATAATTGAAAAGATGCAGGACTACATCTAAATAAACTAGGGCCAAATGGTGCTAGTGAGGAGGTGCTGATTATTATTAGCGTCATTGTACCCGTTATCGTCGGCGTTGTGGCTTTGATTATCGGCCTCTTCCTGGGCTTTATATATCGCAAAAAAACCGCCGAAGCCCTTTTGGGGGCGGCAGAAATTCAGGCGGAAAATATTAAGGAAGAGGCGCATAGAGAGGCTTCTGCCAAGAAAAAAGAGATTTTGCTTGAGGCCAAGGAAGAGAGCATAAAGACGAGAAACGAGATTGAAAAAGAGGCGAAAGAAAGGCGCAACGAGGTTACGCGCCTGGAACGCAGACTTATCCAAAAAGAGGAAACTTTGGATAAAAAAAGCAATTCATTTGAAAGAAAAGAAGAGCAATTGCAGAAAAAACTTGAGCTAAACGAGGCCAAGGGCAAGGAAATTGAGGATGTGCTGGCCAAGCATAGCGCGGAATTAGAGCGTATTTCCGGCCTTTCTGTCGAGCAGGCCAAGGAATATCTGTTGTCCACCATTGAGCACGAGGTCAAGGTTGAGGCCGCCATGATGATTAAGGAAATTGAGTCCAAAACCAAGCAGGAGGCGGAAAAGCGCGCCAAAGACATTTTGGCGACGGCGGTTCAGCGTTGTGCTGTTGACCATGTAACGGAAACCAGCGTTTCCGTTGTGCAATTGCCGAATGATGAGATGAAGGGCCGAATTATCGGGCGCGAAGGGCGCAATATTCGTACTTTGGAGTCGCTTACGGGCATTGACTTAATTATCGACGACACGCCCGAAGCCGTCATTTTATCGGGATTTGACCCCGTTAGGCGCGAAATTGCCAAGGTTGCGCTTGAAAAACTTGTGGCCGACGGGCGTGTGCATCCCGCGCGGATTGAGGAAATGGTTGGCAAGGCCAAAAAAGAGGTTGAGGCGATTATTCGCGAAGAGGGCGAGGCCGCAAGCCTTGAAACGGGCGTTCACGGCCTGCATCCCGAAATTATCCGCCTTTTGGGCAAGATGAAATATCGGACAAGTTATGGGCAGAATGTGCTTAAACATTCCATTGAAGTGGCGCATCTTTGCGGGCTTATAGCGGGCGAGCTGGGCGTGGATATTACGCTGGCCAAGCGCGCGGGGCTTTTGCATGACATTGGCAAGTCCATTGACCACGAGCAGGAAGGCAGTCATGTGGCGCTGGGCGCGGCATTGCTCAAGAAATACCGCGAATCCGCCATTATCATCAATGCTTGCGAGGCGCATCACGGCGATGTTGAGGCCTCGAATATCATTTCGGTGTTGGTTATGGCCGCCGACGCAATTTCGGCCGCAAGGCCGGGCGCGCGCCGCGAAACGCTGGAGTCGTATATTAAGCGCCTGCAAAAACTCGAAGAAATCGCCAATTCCTTTGACGGCGTGGAGAAAACCTTCGCCATTCAAGCCGGGCGCGAGCTTCGCCTTATCGTCATTCCCGAAGTGGTGGACGACAGCGGCATGACGCTCCTTGCGCGTGATGTGGCGAAACGCATTGAAAGCGAATTGGAATATCCCGGGAATATTAAGATAAACTTGATTAGGGAAACGCGGGCTGTTGAATATGCGAAATAGAAACTAGAAATTAGAAACTAGAAATTAGAAATTAGAGGTCAGAGGTCAGATTATGCTGGCCTTTGGCCTCTTTGAAATTGGGGGGAATTATGGAGATTAGGATGATTGTTTGCGATTTGGACCAAACCTTGTTGCGGTCGGATAAGGAGGTTTCGGCGCATACGCTTGAGGTTTTGGAGCGTTGCCGCGCGGCGGGGATTGTGATTGCCGTGGCCACGGCGCGGTCGGAAAGCTCGGCTGCGCGTGTTATTCGCGCGGTGCGCCCGGATGTGGCGATTACCAGCGGGGGTGCCGTGGTACGTTATGGTGATGAAATTGTTGCTGAAAATTTGCTTGGCGTAGATGCCGCAAATGCCATGGTTGCGAGGTGTTTGGCAACCGAGGGGGTTGGGTATATCACATATCGCACATCTTTGGGATATTTTGTAAATCGTGAATTTGATAGAAATGATGTGAGTTGGCAGGACTACGAAAATGCGCAATTAGCGGATATGAACCAAAAAATCGAGCATAATGTGCAAAAATTTGTT
>JAITMQ010000033.1 GCA_031277225.1 Clostridiales bacterium
GAATTTGTCATGAAATTGTAATATTTGCCGCATCAAAAAACCGGCCTCAAGGGGGGGCTAAGGCCGGTTTTGCGTGTTATTCAGCCGCCATTCGCTTAATATCCAACTCATAACCTATGGCATTTAGATATTTCCGAAGAGTGCGCACGCTGGGGCTTGTTTCGGTGCTTTTTTCTATGCGGCTGATAACCCGCTGCGCAAGCCCTGTCTTGGCTTCGATTTCCTTTTGCGTAAGCCCCGCCTCTCTTCTGGCGAGTACTAGCTTTTTGCGAAATTCGTATTCTCGATTAAAATTGTCTAATTCTTCCTGTAGCTCCGGATTTTCGGCAAGCAGCTCCTGAATTTTTCGCCTGTTTTCCTCCCTGTCTACTGCTATAAATGGCATAATCTAACCCCCTTTCCTAGATGCAATTATAGGACATATTTGTCATATTGTCAAGGGGTTTAGGGTTTGCAATAAATGTTCGGGGGAATTTGGGGGCTTGACCGCGCCGCCGATTAGTTGTAAAATGTTAATATGATTTTTATGAGCTATTCGCAGCGGGAAACTGAAGAATTTGGGGCGACGCTTGCGGCACAGGCCGTGGGCGGGTCTTTTTATGCCCTTATTGGCGATTTGGGGGCCGGCAAGACGGCCTTTGCGCGGGGCTTCGCCCGTGGCTTGGGCGTTGCCTGCGACATTTCAAGCCCAACTTTTGCCATTATCAACGAATATAGCGGCCGCCTACCTCTGTATCATTTTGATGTCTATAGAATTGGGCATTTGGAAGAAATGGGCGATACGGGCTATGAGGAATATTTTTACGGCGGTGGCGTGGTTTTGGTGGAATGGGCCGATTTAATTCGGGATTTTTTTCCGCCCAATGCCGTCATTATCGAATTCGAGCGCATCGCCGAATTCGGCGACGATTTTAGGAGAATTGTGGTGAAAAAATGATTATTTTAGCGATTGAAACTTCCGGCGGCAAGGGCTCCGTCGCGCTGACGACAACCGACCGTGTAATTTCCGAATTTTCGGTAAACAGCGGCCTAACGCATTCCCAAACCCTCATGCCCATGATTGAGCAAATGCTTAAAATCAGCGGCATTGCGAAGGAGGATTTGGGCGTTTTGGCATGTTCAAGCGGCCCCGGCTCTTTCACCGGCCTGCGCATAGGCGCGGCACTCGCCAAAGGCCTGGCTTTTGCGCTAAACCTAAAAATTGTACCTGTTTCAAGCCTGGAGGCATTGGCATATAATATCATTAGCTCGAGTGGCGTCGCCATACCCATCATGGACGCGCGGCGTAATCAAGTCTACGCCGCCGCTTACACTGACTCCCTCTGCATTTTAGAACCCGCGACCTATGAAATCGACTACGTGCTGAATTTTGCGACCAAGCAGGGTAAAGAGGCGACTTTCCTCGGCGACGGAACTTTTGTCCACGCTAAAGCGATTTGCGAGGCGGGATTTTCTATCGCCTCCCCCACTCTGCTGCTACAATCCGCCGCAAGTGTTGCAATGCTGGCCGCAAGGAATTTTGACCGGGCGATAAGCTCCGAAGAATTTGAGCTCATCTATTTAAGGCCATCTCAGGCGGAACGGGAGTTGAAAAATGGGTGAATTACAAATCCTGCCCATGGAATCTGCGCATTTGTTGCAGCTGCATAAGGCCGAAATTGCCTGCTTTAACGCACCGTGGAGTATTAGCACTCTAGGTGATGTGCTGCTAAATCCCAATGGCGTTAGCCTGGCGGCCTTTTTGGGCGAAAAGCTTGTCGGATATGGTCTAATGCTGAATATGGAAATTGTTGGCGAATCGGAAATTATCAATATAGCCGTCCTGCCCGAATATCGCAGCCGCAGAATTGGCGACGCCCTGCTTAGGGCTTTGATTCAAAGGGGCGAAGGTAAAATCAGCCTCGAAGTGCGGGCTTCGAACGAAGCGGCGCGCGCCCTGTATATGAAACACAACTTTGTCGCAAAAGGCTTGCGCAAAGAATACTATAAAAATCCCACAGAAGATGCAATAATTATGTGGCTGGAGGTAAATGGTGAGAAAACTTGAATATCACGAATTAAAGAGATTTTGCGACTATGACGGCCTTGGCTTTGAAACCACGGCGACTTTGAGCGCGAACAAGGAAATTATCGGCCAAAGCAGGGCCGTGTCGGCCTTTACATTTGGCCTGTCAACGCGCCGCATGGGCTATAATATTTATGTTGCGGGCATTTCGGGCAGCGGCAAAACCACTTTTGCCACGCATTTCGCAAAGCGCGTGGCCGAAACCGAAGCCCCCTCCCCCGATTTGGCCTATGTCCATAATTTCGAGGAGCCAAAAAATCCCAAGCTTATAACCACGCGCCCGGGGCGCGCCATAGCCTTTAAAGAGGATTTGCAAGAGCTTCTTGACATTCTAACCCTTGAAATTCCCAAAACTTTTGAAAACAAAAATTTTGAGGAGAGCCGCGGCGAAATTATCAAAAAATACGACAAAAAGCGGGACGAATTGTTTAAGGACTTTTCGGAAGTGGCTAAACTAAAGGATTTCGAGGTGCGCTTTACGGACAAGGGCATGGCCTTTGCGCCCATAGTCGAGGGCGAGGCCATTAGCATGGAAGATTTTGGCAAGCTTAGCCGCGAAGAACAAGACCGTATTACCGAAAATTCCGACGCTGTGCAGGAGGATGCGCAAGAGGTTATTGTTAAAATTCGCGAATTGGATATAGAGGCGCGCGCGCAAATTGAGGAACTCGAATATAATATCTCGCTTTTTGCCGTTGGCCGCCAAATTGCGCGCCTGCAGGAAAAATACAGCGATGAAGAGGATATTTTGTCCTATGTGGCCTTGCTTAAGGAAGACATCTTGGAAAATATCCAAAGTTTCCAAGGGATTATCGACCCCGAAGAGGAGGAGGCTCTTATGCAGCTTCCCCCATGGATTGGCAAAAAAGTCAAGGACGATGTGATGAATCGCTATCGAATTAATATTATTGCGGACAATAGCCAAGCCGTGGGCGCGCCCGTAGAGGTTGGCGAGGGCGCAACCTATGCCGGAATTATGGGCGAAATTGAGTATGACAGCGAATTTGGCAATTTAACGACGGATTACATGAAAATTAAGGGCGGGCTGATTCATAAGGCCAATGGCGGCTATTTGATTCTTCAGGCCAAAGATGTGCTTACCGTGCCTTATTTATGGGACGCAATAAAGCGCACCCTGCGCACAAAAGAGGTTACGGTCGAGAATCCGAAAGAGCATCAAATGGGCATAACCGTTTCCACCCTGCGGCCCGACCCCATTGCCTTTGACACAAAAATCATAATGACGGGCGGCGGCTATTATTACGAAATTATGCGCGCCCATGACGACGATTTTGCCGACCTTTTTAAAGTCGTGGCGCTTTTTGACTATGAAATGGACTATAATGACGACAATATTGCGGAAATTTGCCGCTTTGTCCGCCGTTTTGTGCTGGAAGAAGGCACTTTGGAATTTTCTGCCTGTGCGGTTGCGGCGATTATTGAATATTCCGTGCGCCTGTCAGGCAGCCAAAAAAAGCTTACCGGCCGTTTTGACCGCATTTGTGAAACGTTGACAGAGGCCTTTATTTGGGCAAAACGCGACGGCGCGGATTTGGTTACGCAAAAATATGTTAAAGAAGCCATTAAACAAAGGGAATATCGCCTTGGCCTCTATGAGGAAAAAATGAGCGAGCTTATTGAAAATGACGTGATTATGATTAGCACCGATGGGGCAAAAATCGGCGAAATTAACGGGCTTGCGGCCATGGACACGGGCGATGTTATTTTTGCAAAACCCACGAAAATTACGGCCACAACCTATGTGGGCAAGGCGGGCATTGTCAATATCGAAAATGAGGCGGATATGAGCGGCGAAATCCACGACAAGGGCGTGCAAATCGTAATTGGCTATCTCGGCCAAAAATATGCGCAAAAATTCCCGCTTTCGCTGTCTTGCCGCGTCTGTTTTGAGCAGAATTATTCGGGAATTGACGGCGATTCGGCCTCCAGTACAGAGCTTTATGCAATAATTTCGTCCTTGGCGCAATTGCCCATAAAACAGGGCATTGCCGTTACGGGTTCAATTAACCAAAAGGGCGAAATTCAGGCCGTGGGCGCAATAACCCCCAAAGTCGAGGGCTTTTTTGACCTTTGTCAAAAGCGCGGGCTGACGGGCGAACAGGGCGTTATAATCCCGCGCCAAAATATCGCCGACCTTGTGCTGAATGATGATGTTATCGAGGCCGTAAAAGCCGGCACTTTCCACATTTATTCGATTACGAATATCGACGAGGGCATTGAAATCCTAATGGACTATCCGGCGGGCGACATTAAAGAAGACGACGAAGCCCCCAACGAGGCAACAATACACGGCCGCGTATTCAAACGCCTGCGCCAATTCTACGAGCGGGCGTTGGATGAATAGCCGCCGCCATTCTCGCAAAAGCGGGAATCCCCCACGAGCATTACCCGTCATTCCCGCGAAAGCGGGAATCTCCACTATATTAAGGAGGAGGAATTATGCAACTTAAAGAGAAAATCAGCATTTTGCGCAAGCAAAAGGGCTTGTCGCAGGAGCAGCTGGCGGAACATATCGGCGCGCCGCACCAAAACATTTTAAAATGGGAATCGGGCGAAGCAAGCCCCGATTTGACGAATATTGTGCGCCTAAGCGAGCTTTTTGGCGTAACAACGGATTATTTGCTAAAGGGCGCGCCCCTTGGCGGCGTACCGATTCAAGAAATGCCGCCGCTCGAACAGGACGACGAGGACGACGACGAAAAATTCGTCCTTACCACAAAAACAGGCAGCCGAGTTACAATAAATATCTGGACTTTAGCCACGGTCATCTTTTTAGTCCTGGGCTTTGTGTGGGACTTATGGCATCCCGGCTGGCTGGTCTTTTTGCTGCCCGGCATAGTAACCACAACAACCGTAACCGCCGGTTCGAGCAAAAGGAGAAGGTAGAACAGGCGGTTGCGGCCGCCGGTTGCGGAATTTCCATATGTGGTTGCTTGCTTAAAACGCCGCCATATGCTATACTTGCGAAAAGGAGGCTTACATATGGAATTCAAAGAAAAAATTTACATTTTGCGCAAGCAAAAGGGCCTGTCGCAAGAGCAATTGGCCGATATTATCAGCGTTTCGCGCCAATCCATCTCGAAATGGGAGCTGGGCGAGTCCATTCCCGACATGGCAAATATTGTCAATCTAAGCGAGGCTCTAAATGTCAGCACGGACTATCTTCTTAAAGGCGCGCCGCCCGGCGGCCTGCCCATGGCCGAAATTCCGCCCAAAATCCCCAAATTCGACAAAGCCCGCCAAATTGTCAGAGGCCTAATAAATCTGTGGCTGATAACCATAACCGCATTTTTGCTGCCCGGCTTTATTTGGAATATTTGGCATCCAACATGGCTTGTTTTCATCGTGGCGGCAGCACTCACTCCGGCAATAATCCTAAGAACCGTCCTCAGCAAGCCCGCCGCCAACAAAGCCATCACATTTTCCATAGCCGTAGACCTCGCCGCACTCGCCATATTCCTAACAATCGGCCTAATCTTCGACATATGGCATCCCACATGGATGGTCTTCCTAATCGCCGCCGCAATAACAATAAACGCCGCACTTTCCAATAAAAAATAAGGGGGAATAACCCCCCTTTTTTTAATTATTAATTATTAATTATTAATTATTAATTATTAATTATTAATTGCAGCGCAGCTGCCAGCGCATCGCCCTGCGCCCAAATATCCGGCGCAAGCCCCACGCCCTCGGCAAAATGCCCCTCGGGCCAAACCATCATAGTGCGCCCAAAACCCAACGGAATTTCGCTATTTGGCAGGCTAAGCCCAAAATATGTAAGGTCAAAACCCAGCGCGCCGCCGGTGTTTTGCCCGATAATCAGCGTGTTTTCCATATTAAGAGCAAGGTCTGCCATGCCCTCCGCCGCCGAGGCCGTCCCTCTGTCCACCAATATAATTATCAATTGCTCATTCGCCACAATCCTGTCGGCATGGGTACTCCCGACGGTATGACCCTCAAAACCCCTTGAATCCACAAGATGCTCTATATCCTCTCTACGGTCGTGAAATTGATTTTCGGGATGGTTCTCCACCCATCCGTCAAATTCTCTGGCCGTTACCCAAACCCGATTCGCAGGAATAACCTCTCCCAAAAGGCTATAAAACCACCGCGCGCCCAAGTTGCCGTTGCCGCCCCCATTGCCGCGCAAATCCACGATAATTACGGGTTCGTCGCGCACTTGCTCTGCAAAGGACAAAAAGGCGCGGGCACATTCAACAGAGGAGGAATTGTCATGGGCGGTAAAACCCATTCGCATAACCGAAATCACCGGTATACCCTCGATAAATTCCATATTTGCCGGGGCAAATTCGCGGTGGTCGTGGCTGCGTTGGAATAGAGCGGTGGTTGTGGCTGTGCCGTCCTCATATGTGATGACAAGGGGATAAACCGACGGCATATTTAAAGTCATCACAATCGGGCTATAAAATAAATTGCCCTCGTCGTCTATGGACAGGCGAAAAACCTCGTCCACCTCATGTCCCCTAACCTCGCTGACATAAAGGCCGCTTTCGCGATTGCGAAAGCCGTTTTCCGTCCTGTCGAAAATCAGCGCGCGCGAATAATAAAAATTCGCCGACTGGCTCATAAACCGATTCCACACGCTAAAATGATTGTCGACAATAACCTCGGAAAGCCGCCCATGCAGGATATTGATTAAGTCCATTGTAGCAATCCTGTCCCCATGCGCAGAAATATCCGCCAGCACAGCCTCAAGCAGGGGCACAAAAACCTCGTCCCCGCCAAAATATAAATATCCGCCATATACATGGCGCAAAGCAATAAAAAGCTCGCGCGCGTCCATAAGGGCATCCTCGACAGAAATTGCTTCGGGCATATCCATCAAAATCTCCCAATCAGATTCCCATTCCCACAAAGTCGATAAATAGCCGTATTCATAGAGCTGCTCCCACGTCAGGGGGCGGCGTCCCTCGGTTAGGCTTATCAGCATATTATAATCGGGCTTGATGATTTCCAGTCGCCGTTCATATGCGGCCTTAAGCGCATATTCCAAATCCGAAAGTTCTGCAGGTTCTGCCCTGCCGCAGGCTGCCAAAATTAACGCCGCCGCAAAAATCAAAATACACCAAAATTTTTTCATAAGCCCCCTCTATTTTATTTTCTCACTCTTAGCCACCAACTTAGCCCGCTGTTTTTTCGCCCGCGCGGCCTCTTTTTGCTCGAATTTTGTTTTCGCGCCTTTGACGGAAACTATGTAAATTCCCGCGAGTTCTACGTTGAAGGTCTTTTTCACGTCTAGTGCTGCAAAAATATTTTTGTCGCACATCAACATAACAATTTGCGGCCCCACTTTGGCCTGAACAAAATTCATTTTCACGGCCTTAGCGGTTCGCGGCAAATTATCCATAACAACCTTGGGCAATTTCACATTCGCCGCCCTGTCCCTTTTCATGTCAATAACATAAATTTTTGCAGACTGCTTGTTCTTCTGCACCATGTCCTGCTGCTGCGCATAGCGTTTATTGGCCCAACGATTCAAAAAATAAATCCCCACGCCAATTGCCACCACAATCGCAAAAACAATTAATATAATATCCAACCATCCTAATCCCGTCACAAGAAACTCTCCTTTATTCTTTAGTCCGTCCATTTTAACATTTTGTAGTTCGATTGTCAATCAATTTTGTCTTGAAATTTTGCGGGGCGTGGGTTATAATGAAACAAGTAAATTTTGAGAGGTGTATTATGGATTTTCAAGCTTTAGAGCCCGCGCTTTTGGCGGCGGGACAAGATTCGGGCGCATTAATCGGCGTTTTACAGCAGGCGCAAGAAATTTATGGATATTTGCCAATAGAAATTTTGGAATATATTGCGGAGCGCATGGAAATTGCCCCTGCAAAAGTGCTGGGCGTAACCACTTTTTACGCCCAATTTCGCACGCGCCCCGTGGGCAAAAACCTTGTGATGTTATGTCAAGGCACGGCCTGCCATGTAACGGGTTCGTCCGCCGTGGCCGAGGCCGTGGGCGAATTTTTGGGCGTGGCCGAAGATGATATGACAGAAGATGGCCTGTTCACCTACACAAATGTGGCATGTTTGGGCTGTTGCAGCCTTGCGCCCGCTATGATGGTTGGCGACAGGGTTTTTGGAGAGCTTACTGCGGATAAAGTCGTTGAGATTTTGGAGGAAATTAAGAATGAGGAATGAAGAATTAAAAATTGTTGTCGGGCGAGGCAGTTGTGGAAACGCCGCGGGAGCGGGCCGCGTATTCGATTTTTTCACAGAAGCCGGGTTTGTGCCCACAATTGCGGGCTGTATCGGCGCTTGCTATTTAGAGCCGATTGTTGAACTTTACGACGGCGCGCGCCGGGTTGCCACCTATGTTAGAGTGGATTTGGAGGCCGCCGCCGAGATAGTAAAATACTTAGAGAATCAAAACTCTAGCGATGATGAGTATAAAATTAGCGAGGCCGACGCCGCAATTTTATTCGGCCAAACCCGAATCGCCTTGGCGAATTGCGGGATTATCAATCCGGAGGAAATCGAGGAATATATTGCGCGCGGCGGCTATGAGGCGGCCAAGGCCGCGATAATTTCCGGCACAGCCGAAGAAATTATCGAGGAGATTAAGGTTTCCGGCCTTGCCGGGCGCGGGGGTGCCGGCTTTCCCACATGGTTTAAATGGCAGGCCTGCCGCAATAGTCCCGGCGGCGAAAAATACATTATTTGTAATGCCGACGAAGGCGACCCCGGCGCATTTATGGACCGCGCAATTATCGAAGGCGACCCCCATGCCGTCATTGAGGGCATGATTATCGGCGCATTTGCCATAGGCAGCGCGCATGGCATTGTCTATGTTCGCGCCGAATATCCGTTGGCCATTCATCGTCTGAATATTGCGTTAGAGCAAGCCCGACAAAAAGGGTTTTTGGGCGCGAATATTTTTAATTCCGGCTTCAATTTTGATATTAGGATTAAGGCAGGCGCAGGCGCATTCGTCTGCGGCGAGGAAACGGCCTTGATTGCCTCGCTTGAGGGCGAGCGCGGTATGCCGCGCCTAAAACCCCCCTTCCCCGCCCAAAAGGGCTATAAGGGCAAGCCCAGCAATATCAATAATGTGGAAACATTTGCCAATGTGCCTTGGATATGCCGCAACGGTGGCGCGGCCTTCGCCGCCTATGGCACGGAAAATTCCCGTGGTACAAAGGTTTTCGCGCTGGCTGGCAAGGTGAAAAATGGCGGGCTGGTCGAAGTACCCATGGGCGCAACCCTCAATCATGTCATTTTCGATTTGGGCGGCGGAATTAAGAGCGACAAGGCCTTCAAGGCCGTGCAAATGGGCGGGCCGTCGGGCGGCTGTATTCCCGCAAGCCTCGGTGAAACCGTGATTGATTATAAATCGCTTGCGGCCACGGGCGCAATTATGGGCTCGGGCGGCATGGTTGTGATGGACGAGGACACCTGCATGGTCGATTTGGCGCGCTTTTTCCTGGATTTTACCTGCAAGGAAAGTTGCGGAAAATGCACGCATTGCCGAATCGGAACAAAGCGCATGTTGGAGATTTTGGAGCGAATTTGCGCGGGCGGCGGCCGCGACGGCGATATTGAAACGCTGGAAGAGCTGGCCGAATCCATTCGCGAGGGTTCGCTTTGCGCGCTGGGCCAAACCGCGCCAAATCCCGTGCTTACGACCTTGAAATATTTTCGTGATGAATATGAAAATCACATTGTCCATAAAAAATGTAATGCTAAAAGTTGCAGACCGCTGATAACTTATGACATTATCGCCGAAAAATGTGTCGGTTGCGGCCTTTGTCTGCGAAATTGCCCCGTTTGGGCCATTTCGGGCGAAATTCGCGACATTCACATAATTTGGCAAAACGATTGCACGAAATGCGGCAGATGCGTCGCTTCTTGCCCATTTCATGCCATTATTGTTCAATAGGGGGTTCAAATGGAAAAAATTAGGATTATTATAGACGGAAATAAAATTGAAGCGGTGGCGGGGCAGACAATTCTTGCCATTGCAATTGCAAACGGTGTCGAAATTCCGCATCTCTGCCACAACGATATGCTCGAAATTTACGCCTCCTGTGGGATTTGCACGGTGGAAGTGGCTGGTGCGCCGCGCTTGGCGCGCGCCTGTTCGACAGTCGCCACGGATGGCATGGAAATTTTTTCTAATAGTGCGCGCGTTCGCGCCAATCGAAAGGCCGCGCTGGAGCTTATGCTAAGCAATCATGTGGGCGATTGCCGCCCGCCCTGCCAGCTTGCCTGCCCCGGCCAAACGGATTGTCAGGGCTATGTGGGTCTGGCGGCAAATGGCGAGTCGGCCCTCGCCATGCGCCTAATTATGGAGAAAATTCCCCTTCCCGCCAGCATTGGGCGGGTTTGTCCGCGCCCATGCGAGGATGCTTGTCGCCGCGCGCTTGTTGATGAATCTATAGCGATTGGCAGTATCAAGGAATTTATCGCCGATGCAAATGCGGATTTTGCGCCCGAAGTTGGCGCGCCAACGGGGCGGCGCGTGGCGATTATCGGCGGCGGGCCGGGCGGCCTGTCGGCGGCCTATTTTCTGCGCCGCGCGGGGCATGAGGCCGTGATTTTTGACGCAATGCCCGAAATGGGCGGAATGTTGCGCTATGGCATCCCGAAATATCGTCTGCCCCATGCCGTGCTGGATGCGGAAATTGCGCGGATTAAGGCCATGGGCGTGGTTTTTGAAAATAATACCAAAATAGGAATCGACATAAATCTCGAAAATTTGCAAATCGCCTATGATGCCGTAATCGCGGCGGTTGGCGCATGGTCTGCCGTGCCGCTGGGCTGCCCCGGCGAGAATTTGGGCGGCGTTTTCGGCGGAATTGATTTCCTGCGCGATGTCGCCATGGGCAATGCTCCGAACTTTGAGGGGCAGAAAGTGGCGGTAATCGGCGGCGGGAATACGGCCATGGATGCTTGCCGCACGGCGGCGCGGCTTGGCGCAAGTGCCGTTTACAATATTTACCGCCGTACCCGTGAAGAAATGCCCGCGCAGGACATTGAAATCACCGAGGCCATGGACGAGGGCGTAATTTTCAAATATTTGGTAAATCCTTCGGAAATTTTGGGCGAGGGCGGGCAGGTTTCCGCGCTGAATTTGCAAATTATGGAATTGGGCGAGCCTGATGAGCGGGGTCGCCGCCGTCCCGTGCCCGTTGAGGGTGCTACTGAAATACTTTCGGTCGATAAAATTATTGTAGCAATTGGTCAGCGAGCCGCCCTTGCCGGGCTGGAGGCACTCTGCCCAAATTCGGAAAGAAATATTGCCGTTAGAGACAATTTTTCGACGAATATTCCCGGAATTTTCGCAATTGGCGATGCGACGGGAGAGGGCGCGGGCATTGCTATAGAGGCGATTGCGGACGCTCGCGCCGCTGTTCATTCTGTTAGCCAATACCTTGATGGGCTGCCAACTCCCCTACCCTATTTGCCCACGGAAAAATTCCTTGTTGCGGACGAAAGCAAGACCGCCGAGGACTATGCCCATGTCGCAAAGGCGGCCCGAATGGAGATTCCGCATCGCGCGGGCGAGGCGCGCCGCCGTGATTTTGAGCCTGTTAACCTGCCGCTAAGCCGTGAGGCTGTCGAGAATGAGGCCATGCGTTGTCTGGAATGTGGTTGCGCGGATTATTTTGGTTGCAAGTTGCTAAAATATGCCAATGATTATGATGTTGCGCCTGAAAAGTTTTTGGGTGAAATTAAAAAACAACCCGGAATCCAAGGCGAGATTGTCTATGACCCGAATAAATGCATACTCTGCGGCCTCTGCGTACGCGTCTGCGAAGAAGTTGTCGGCCTAAGCGCGCTTGGCCTTGTAGACCGCGGCTTTAACACCGCCGTCGCCCCCGCCCTGCGCCTAAATCTCGAAGAAACCGACTGCAATTTCTGCAACTATTGCACCGCCCTTTGCCCCACGGGCGCGCTAATGCCCAAGTCCCCGCTTAAAAAGCCCACCCCCCTAAAGCCCGACGGCTCAACAGAAACCGCAGAAGCCATCCACCAAACCCACGGCCACATAACCACACGCACCATCCCGAAAATCTTTGTGGATTCGGCGGTTGTTTAATTAACCATGAGCTGTTTCTTGAAATAAAGTTTCGGCGCAGATATGATAAAATTATTGTGGAACTAAAAGCCGTTAAAGCCATTGCACCGGAACACAAGGCGCAAATTCTCAACTATTTGAAAGCAGCAAAATATAAACTTGGGCTACTGGTAAACTTTGGTGCATACCCAAAGGCGGAAATCATTAGAATGGTTTATTGAACCACGAAACACACAAAAAGCACGAAACAGGGGTTTTCGTGTTTTTCGTGTGTTTCGTGGTTAAAAACTACGGACGACCCCGAGGTCGCCCGTTTTTTATTTACACCAATTCGATATAGACTTCTTCCGCCCCATCGCCCTTACGCTTACCGAGCTTGATTATACGCGTATAGCCGCCCTGCCGGTCGGCATATCTTGGCGCAATTTCGTTAAACAGCTTTTCGGGCATATTGACGGATTTGGACAGCGCGCGCTTTTTGCGCCCGTCTGCGGGCACTTCTGTTACGGGATAGAGCACGGACAGCATCTTGCGGCGCGCACTTAGGCGCGAAGGATTGTCAACCCTCACCGTACGCTCAACCGTGTCAAAAACCGTAACTCTCTTGCCGTCTTGCTCTTCTTTAATGCGACGCCCCGAAGCGTCCTTTTGCGGCACTTTAAAGCTTTTCGTAACTTCGGTAAAATTATCCATTTCACGCACGGCCAAGGTTATAAGCCTTTCAGCAACCTTGCGCACCTCTTTGGCGCGCGTGTCTGTGGTTTTTATACGTCCATGATACAATAAATTTGTCGCAAGATTCCTAAGCATGGCCTTGCGTTGCGAAGACGTACGACCAAGCTTTCTATTTTTTGCCATATTATACCTCCTCGCTGGGTCTTAATTGCAGGCCAAAGTCTTGAAGGCGGTTTAACACCTCTTCAAGCGATTTTCGGCCCAAATTCCGCACTTTAATCATTTCTTCTTCGGTTTTGCTTACCAAATCTTCAACGGTATTGATTCCGGCCCGCTTTAGGCAATTATAGGAGCGCACGGACAAGTCCATCTCTTCGATTGACATCTCCAAAATCTTCTCCTTATTGTTGTCTTCTTTTTCGGTCAAAATCGTCGCTTCTTTGGCGTTTTCCGTGAGATTTATAAACAAATCCAAATGGTCATTAAAAATTTTGGCCCCAAGGCTGACCGCCTCGTCCGGAGTGATGGTTCCATTTGTCCACACTTCCAAAACAAGCTTGTCATAGTCCGTAACCTGCCCCACGCGGGTGTCTTCGACTTGGAAGTTTACGCGGGTTACGGGGGTGTAAATTGAGTCCATGGGAATTATGCCAATGCCCTGATTAATCGCCTTGTTTTTTTCGGCACTAACATAGCCCCGCCCTCTTGTAATGGTCATTTCCGCCACAAAATTCGGGTCTTTGCCTGACAGCGTGGCTATGTGCAATTCGGGGTTTAAAATTTCAATATCGGCGTCCACTCGAATATCTCCGGCTTTAAGTTCGCCGGGGGAAGTGGCGTCGATATGCGCCCGCTTAGGCTCATCCGTGTTAGCCAAATTCTTAATCGCAACATTTTTTAAATTAAGAATAATTTCGCAAACATCCTCTTTAACGCCTTCAATGACGCTAAATTCGTGCAAAATTCCATCGATTTTGATATTTGAAAATGCGACCCCCGGCAAAGACGACAACAAAATTCGACGAAGCGAATTGCCCAAAGTTGTGCCATAGCCTCTCTCTAAAGGCTCAATCACAAAGCGGCCATAAGTGCCATCTTCCTTCATCTCCGCAATTTCAATATGAGGTTTTTGAAATCCAACCAAATCTTAACCCTCCCTTAACTAGATATTAGAAATTAGATATTAGATATTAGATAAGCCTTGGCATTTCTAATTTCTAATTTCTAATCTCTAATTTCTAGATTCTATTTAGAGTATAGCTCTACAATAAAGGTTTCATTCACAGGAGTGTCAATTTGTTCCCTTGTTGGCGTGGAAATTATGCTGCCTTGAAGGTTGTTTATGTCGACATCAAGCCAAGATTCAACCCTTCGCCCTTCGGTGGCGGCCAAAATGTCCTTAAAGCGCACCGAATCTTTGCGAGATTCGCTTACAGCAATAACATCGCCCGGCTTTGTGTGATAAGAGGGAATATTCACCTTCCTGCCATTGACGGTGATTAATTTGTGTGAAACCAATTGGCGAGCCTCTCTACGGGTGCGGGCCAAACCAAGGCGATAAACCACATTGTCCAAGCGCATTTCTAAAAGCATAAGCAGGTTTTCGCCCGTAATGCCCTCGCGCATTTTAGACGCCCTGTCATAATATTTACGAAATTGCTTTTCCAAAATTCCATAGCAAAATTTGGCCTTTTGCTTTTCTTTAAGCTGAAGGCCATATTCGCTGACCTTTTTACGGGTCATGGGTGGCTTTTTCTTGCTTTTTTTGGTTGAACCCGTAAAAGCCGCCTCGATGCCGAGGCTTCTGGCTCTTTTCATCACAGGTGTTCTGTCAATTGCCATTTAATCTTTCCTCCTTATTAGATACGACGCCGTTTTGGCGGTCTGCAACCATTATGCGGCACGGGGGTTACATCTTTAATCATTGTAACCTCAAGCCCCGCCGCCGACAATGCTCTTATAGCGGCCTCGCGCCCGCTTCCCGGCCCTTTAACATAAACCTCAACACTTCTGAGGCCAAATTCCTTGGCGGCCGACGCCGCCGAATCCGACGCCATTTGCGCCGCATAAGGCGTGGACTTGCGAGAGCCGCGAAAACCAAGACCGCCCGCAGATGCCCAACACAAAGCATTGCCATTCATGTCGGTTATGGTTACAATCGTATTGTTAAAGGTAGCTTGTATATGCACCTGACCAAAAGGAACCACCTTTTTCTCACGACGCCGCCGGGTGGTGCCCCGTCTGACTACTCTTTTTGACAAATTTCACTCCTCCTCTTTACAAATATTTACTCACAACTTCATTTATTCTGCTTCTTAAAAACGCACAGTCTTCACAGCCACCTGCTTCCAGCTTAGTCATCTCATTAAACAGAAGCTGTAAATCTCTTAGCATCTGCTCTTTTTTGAAGCTTCTGGCCTCGCAGTCTAATATACTAAGGATGCTTTCAGAAACAAGCATCATCGCCTCTTTGCTGATGTCATATTCGCTGAATCCTCTGATGAATGTGTCTTTACCATGCTCTTTTAAAACATTTCTGATTACATGCCGCCTTATCTCGTAAGATTCATTTCCGAGTACTTCAAGTAAGTTGTCAGCAAAAAGTATGAAATAGGCGAAATGAATATTAGCATCGTAATCTTTTAGCGGCGTGGGCAGTTTAATCGGCCTATATCGTAAAATCCAATAAGCTTTCGTTGCTGCCTGCCGCGTTTGCTTGAGATTAGTGCCGTGAAAAAACAAATAGTAGTTCTGGCGTTGATGAAGCCTTTTATGGATTTCATCTACCATATCCCAGTCTACATGCTTGTTAATAATATCTTCGGCACTATACACCTTATTTCCTATCCAATTCACAAACCATTTTAGATGGTTTGTGAATTTTTCTCTGTGCTTGTTTAGGCTATCTCGGGTTGCTGGTAAATACCTGGCAGCAGTAAGGTTTCCATTCATGTCTACAAATAATCCTCCCCACCGGTATGCTCAAGAAGTATTTTGATGCCGGCATCAATTCGGTCATCAAGATCCAGAATAGCGCCGCCGGCATAGGATAAGTCGTTGATATATGCCTTGCGCTTATCCCTTTCCAGGTTTTCCTGATATTCTTCTTCGGTCAAAAGGGGCACTCGAAATTCATTAGCCATAAATTTCTCTCCTTCCCTTAGCTCTACTTCTTCTTATTAGCAACAGTGCGCCTTGGGCCTTTTCTTGTGCGGGCGTTGGTTTTTGTGCGTTGTCCGCGCACGGGCAGGCCGCGCCTGTGCCTTATTCCTCTATAACAGCCAATTTCTGTAAGCCTTTTGATATTAAGGGCAATTTCCCTGCGCAAATCACCTTCAACCACCTGATTTTTGTCAATGGCTTCACGAATTCGCGCAACTTCGTCGTCCGTTAAATCTCTTATTCTTGTATTGGGATTAACAGCCGCAATTTGCAAAAGCTTGTTAGAGCTGGAGCGTCCAATACCATAAATATAAGTAAGCCCAATCTCAACCCGCTTTTCACGCGGCAAATCCACACCGGCAATACGCGCCATAGTATACCTCCTTTGTCGGTATAATGAATAATTAATAATTAATAATGAATAATTGATAGTTGCGTAACACTCTTTCATTATTCATTATTCCGTATTCATTATTAATTGACAAGGCTTTAGCCTTGTCTTTGCTTGTGCTTGGGATTTTCGCAAATAACCCGCACAGCACCCTTGCGTCTTATTACTTTACATTTTTCACACATGGGTTTAACCGATGGTCTTACCTTCATGTTGATTACCTCCTATACGGGCGACCGAGGGCGGTCGCCCCTACTTGTCGCGCCAAATGATTCTTCCCTTGGTAAGGTCATAAGGCGACATTTCCACGAGGACTTTATCCCCCGGGATAATTCTTATAAAATTCATTCTCAGCTTGCCTGAGATATGGGCGGTGATGATATGCTTGTTTTCCAGCTCCACCTTAAAGGTAGCGTTGGGGAGTTTTTCCACAACAATACCTTCAACTTCGATACCTCCGTCTTTAGCCATGACTCTCCTCCTCCAACGCCGTTTTAAAGTCTGAGTTCTTAAGGTCTTTACCCTCTGCAATTGCCGCCGCAATTCCTGCATCCACTTTATGCGTATGCTGGATATGCTTACGCTTTTTGCGCTTTGGGCGCGCAATTGGTCTTGTGCGGCCGTCTGCTAAAAGGGCATATTCGCCGTCTGTGGCGACAACGACAAAGCTTTGCCCCTTGTCCCTGCCTGCCTTTGAAATTACAATTTGACCAGGTTTTAAGTCCATCATATAGTTAAAATCTCCGGTTCTCCTTCGGTGATTAAGACCGTGTTTTCATAGTGGGCCGCAAGGCTTTTGTCCTGGGTTATGGCCGTCCAGCCGTCGTCCAGAATAATCACCTCATGCGTTCCCAGCGTAACCATAGGCTCAATCGCCAAGGTCATGCCCGGCCTAAGCCTCGGCCCCCGCTTTTTTTGGTTAAAATTTGTAATTTCGGGGGCTTCGTGAAGCTCTGCCCCCACGCCATGGCCCACAAACTCGCGCACAACCACAAGTCCCTGGGATTGGACATATTCCTCAATCGCCGCGGATATATTATTGAGAAAATTGCCTTTTTTGGCGTATTTAATACCTTCAAAGAAACTTTGCCGCGTAACGTCGATTAAAAATTGTGCTTCCTTTGAAATTTCGCCAACAGCGAAGGTTCGCGCCGCGTCGCCGTGGAATCCGTCTTTGAATGCGCCAATGTCGATGCTGACAATGTCCCCCGACTTCAGCTTTTCGGGGCCCGCCAAACCATGCACAACCACTTCATTAACAGAAATGCATATAGAGCGCGGAAAACCCCTATAATTCTTAAAGCTGGGTATGGCCCTGTTTCTTTTGAGAAGTTGCACCACGGCAGTCTCCAGCTCGCGCGTGGTGATGCCGGGTGCAATAATCTCTTCTAAAAGTTCAAAGGCCTCTTTAACTATACGACTACTTACGCGCATTTTTTCCACTTGTTGGGCATTTTTAATTACAATCATGACTTCTCTTCCAAAGTTTTAATTAAGTCGGCCGCAATTTCCTCGGCATCGCCCACGCCATTTCTGCTGATTAAAATGCCCTGTCTGCGATAAAAGTCAATAATGGGCTCTGTCAGCGCATGGAAAAGCTTAAGGCGGTGCTTTACGGTGTCCATGGTGTCGTCGGGGCGTTGCGTAAGTGTTGCGCCGCAAACGTCGCAAATTCCATGAACTTTGGGCGGCAAAAATATTGTATGAAACATTGTAGCACATTTGGAGCAGACGGTGCGCCCCGTGATGCGCTGAATAACCTCATCATCGGGCACTTCAATGCTGACGGCAACATCAATGGGCGTGCCCAATCTGTCGCAAATGGCATTAAGTGCCAAAGCCTGCGAGAAGGTGCGGGGATAGCCATCGAGGATAAAATTATCCTCTTCAACCAAAATGCCCTCTAAAATTGAAAGCATTAATTCGTCCGGCACAAGGTCCCCCCTGTCCATAAGGCGCTTAACAGCGCGGCAAATGGCAGAATCCTTCTTAACCTCTTCCCTTAAAATATCTCCTGTAGAGATATGCTTCATGCCAAAATGTTTGGCCAAAGCCTGGGCTTGCGTGCCTTTACCCGCTCCGGAAGCCCCGAGAATGACTAATCTCATATTAAAGTCCCCCATTAGAGGTCAGATGTCAGAGGTCAGGTGTCAGATTTTTTCTGACCTCTGACTTCTGATTTCTGACTTCTAGCTCGCTAAGAATCCTTTGTAATTACGCATTAGTAGCTGTGCTTCAAGTTTCTTTACGATTTCAAGCGCTACGCCAACTACGATGATTATGGTTGTTCCGCCAAATCCGATTGGAATTCCGCCGGGCACCCAAATCATGGTAATCCATTGTATAACAATGGGAAGCATTGCAATGGCCGAATAGGCAGTCGCGCCTATCCAGGACATGCGCGTAATCGTGCGCTGAATGAATTCTATGGTTGGTTTGCCCGGGCGAATACCCGGAATAAACCCGCCGTTTTTACGCAAATTTTCCGCCATTTCTGTTGGGTTAATGGAGAAGGAGGCATAGAAGAATGTGAAGGCAAAAATTAAGACAACATAGATGGGGGCGCCGATTGGGCCTGCCATGTCAATTGTGCTTGCGACATTTGCAAGCGTTGTATTTTCGGGGAAGAACATCATAAGCTGCTGCGGAAGCCCCAAAATGGACATGGCAAAAATCATTGGCAGAACGCCCGCCAAATTCACCTTAACGGGAATAAATGACGACTGGCCGCCATAAAGCTGCCGCCCTACCATTTTTTTGGAATATTGCACGGGCAATTTGCGTTGGCCTTCGGCAATCATAACCGTAAAGCCCACAACAAATACAAATATTACCAAGATTATGAGAACCAGAATTACATTAATAACTCCGGGGCTCATTGCATGATTCCAAAGAGTCGCCAGCCCCATGGGCAATGCCGACAAGATATTGGCGAAAATTATGAAAGATGCGCCATTACCAAGTCCTTTTTCCGTCAACAATTCGGACAGCCACATAATGAACATTGTGCCCGCCACCATAGCAACCGCCGCTGCCGCATAGAAAAAGAAATTGTCGGCCCCCAAATGGAAGGCGGCCCGCCAGCTGAATACCATGCCCGCCGCCTGCAAAATCGCCATCGCCACCGCCAAATAGCGCGTGATTTGGTTGATTTTTTTGCGGCCTTCTGCGCCTTCTTTTTTAAGTTGCGCAAGAGCAGGCACGGCAACCGTCAAAAGTTGCATTATAATGCTGGCTGTGATATATGGCGCAATGCCCATGGCGAATATGGTTCCCCATTCGCCGCCAACAAGCATGGCCAAAAAGCCGCCATCAGGGCCGCCAAGCAATTGCTCGCGCAAAGTGTCCATGTTTATGCCCGGTAAAGGAATTACGGAGCCAACTCTGAAAATTAATAATACCAACAAAATATACAATAATTTGTTGCGTAATTCTTTTACTTTCCAGGCATTTGAAAATGTGCCAAGCATTAAATCACCTCTGCCCTGCCGCCTGCAGCTTCAATTTTTTCTTTCGCTGTTTCGCTATAATAATTTACTTGTACATCAAGTTTTCTTTCAAGCTTGCCTTGTCCCAAAATCTTAACGCCGTCGCGAGGATTGCTCACAAGCCCTTTTGATTTTAAGGCCGCAATATCAACAACAGCCCCATCGTCAAATACATTAAGATGATATACATTTAGGGTTACAATGTCAAGCGAATTGCGGTTTTTAAAACCGCGCTTGGGCAAACGGCGGAATAACGGAAGCTGTCCACCCTCGAAAAGCGGCCTTACACCGCCGCCCGAGCGGGATTTTTGCCCGTCGCGCCCGCGGCCGGCAAGCTTTCCATTGCCTGTGCCCGGCCCGCGCCCCTTGCGCCAAGCCTTGAATTTAGAACCCTTAGCAGGTCTAAGTTCTCCCAACTGCATTTCTTCACCTCCTGCTAGATTTCTTCCACTGTAACAAGATGATTAACTTTACGAATCATTCCGCGAATTGCGGGATTATCTTTTTGCACCACGGAGGAATTAATTTTCCCCAGCCCCAAGGCCTTTACATTCAGGCGTTGTTTGGGCTTGGTGCCAATTAATGATTTTTTTAAAGTAATCCTTAATTCGGCCATATTCTATCCTCCATTTCTAAGCCATCAACTCTTCCACGGTTTTGCCGCGCAAACGAGCGATTTGTTCGGGTGTTTTAAGATTTCTAAGGCCATTAAAGGCGGCGGCAACCACATTGTGCTTGGTGCGCGAGCCTATGCATTTGGTTACGACATTTTTAATGCCGGCAAGCTCCATCACGGCGCGCACGCTTGAACCCGCGATTATGCCCGTTCCCGCAGGGGCGGGCTTCATAACCACATTGGATGCGCCAAAATGCCCGATATGCCTGTGATAGATTGAATCGTTTTCATCTCTGTCGATAAAAATCATATTCTTTTTGGCATCTTCGCGGCCTTTGCGAATGGCTTCGGTGGTTTCGGCGGCTTTTCCAAGCCCATAGCCAACATGACCATTGCCGTCGCCAACCACAACCAAGGCGGAAAAGCTCATTGTTCGGCCGCCTTTAACAACCTTGGTTACACGCTTTATAGCCACAACCCTGTCCATTAAATCCAGGGCATTAGCGTCTATTTTCTTCTTCATAAACTCCTCCTAGAACTGAAGTCCTGCTTCTCTTGCGGCATTTGCCAGCGCTTCGACTTTTCCGTGATATTTATAGCCACTGCGGTCAAAAACGACTTCGTTAATGCCAAGAGCCAGGGCTTTTTTGCCAATTACTTCACCAACGATTTTGGCGGCCTCTATATCCGAGGTATTTTCAAGCTTTGCCGCCACATCTCTTTCTTGAGTAGAGGCCGCGGCCAAAGTATGCCCCGCCACATCGTCTATAATCTGCGCGTACATATGCTTGTTAGAGCGGAAAACGGACAAGCGCGGCATGGCTTTCGTGCCGGAAACCTTATTCCGAATCCGCAAATGCCTTCTCTTTCTCGCAATCTTGCGAGCAGGCTTTTTTATCATATGGCTACACTCTCCTTGAAGAGGTCAGAGGTCAGAGGTCAGAGGTCAGAACTTTTCTGACTTCTGATTTCTGATTTCTGACTTCTATTTTTTGCCGGATTTTCCGGCCTTGCGGCGAATTGTTTCGCCTTGATACCTTACTCCCTTGCCCTTATAGGGTTCCGGGGGGCGTTTTGCCCTTATGTTTGCGGCATATTGACCCACTTTTTCCTTGTCAATGCCCGAAACATGGATTCTGTTATTGCCCTCAACGGCGGATTCCACGCCTTCGGGGTCTTCAAATTCCACGGGATGGGAATATCCAAGGGTTAGGGTTAATTTATTGCCGGACTTTGCGGCGCGATAGCCCGTGCCGACAATTTCAAGGGTTTTTTGATACCCATTTGTAACGCCCACAATCATATTGTCGATAAGGGTGCGGGTTAGGCCGTGCAATGACCTAAAACGCTTAAGGTCATTTGGGCGGGAAACCGTTATGACATTCGATTCAATATCGATTTGAATACTTGGCTCAAGCTGACGCTCAAGCGTGCCCTTGGGGCCCTTAACAGTCATAAAATTGCCCTCATGCAGCTTAACCTCGACCCCCGCAGGAATCGTTACAGGCATTTTTCCAATTCTTGACATAATTTCCTCCTTAAGAACCTTGCTTTCTGTCAATACGCACAGGTTCTACCATACATAGGCTAAAACTTCGCCGCCAACGCCCGCTTTGCGCGCCTGCCGGTCGGTGATAATTCCTTGATTCGTGGACACAATTGCACATCCAAGGCCGTTTAAAACCCTCGGAATTTCCTCATGCCCCGCATAAACCCTTAAGCCCGGCTTTGAAATGCGCTTAAGGCCAGAAATGACCTTTTCATTTTTGTCGCGGCCATATTTTAAGGTTATGCGAATACTTTTTGTTGTCTTTTCCCCAACGATTTGATACCCCTTGATATAACCCTCCGCAGCGAGAATTTTCGTAATATCCTCCTTAACGCGAGATGCGGGAATGTCAACGGTATTATGTCTGGCAGAATTTGCATTTCTGATTCTTGTAAGCATATCTGCAATAGGGTCGCTCATTGCCATCTATTTGTACCTCCTTTTTAAGCAAATAATTACCAGCTGGCCTTTCTGACACCCGGAATTTGGCCTTTATACGCCAATTCCCTAAAACAAATGCGGCACACGCTATATTTGCGCAGTACGGAATGTGGCCTGCCGCAAATCTTACAGCGGCTATAGGCTCGTACCTTAAATTTTGGCTTTCTTTGTTGCTTAACAACCATAGCTTTCTTAGCCAAGAATACCAAGCCTCCTTTTAACTTCTCTTAAACGGCATACCAAAGAGCTTTAGCAGCTCATAGGCTTCCTCGTCGCTTTTGGCCGTGGTTACGATAATTACATTCATGCCCCGAATTTTATCGATTTTTTCGTAAGAAATTTCGGGGAAGATGATTTGTTCGCGAATTCCAAGGGTATAATTGCCGCGGCCGTCAAATGCCTCGCCGCTTACACCTTGAAAGTCGCGCACTCTTGGCAAAGCCACGCTGATAACCCTGTCCAAAAACGAATACATTTTGTCGCCTCTAAGGGTGGTTTTAACGCCAATCGGCATACCCTCGCGAAGCTTAAAATTCGCAACAGAGCGGCGCGCCACGGTTGTTACGGGCTTTTGCCCCGTAATTATGGCAATATCACCCAGGCAGGCCTCCATGGCCTTAGGGTTTTCTTTCGCCTCGCCAAGGCCCACATTTACGACAATTTTGTCAATTTTGGGCACGGCCATCTTATTCGTATAAGAAAATTTTTCCATCATAGCAGGAACAATTTCCGATTCATACATTTCTCTAAAACGTGTCAATTTAAATTCTCCTTTCAGCCCCGGGACATACCGGGGTCAGGATATTAATCAATAATTTCTCCCGTGGTTTTGGCAACACGGCGTTTAACCCTCTTGGTTTTTCCGCCCCGCTCTTCGGTTTCAACGATAAAGCCGATTCGCGTGGGGCTGCCTTTGTGCAAATACGCCACATTGGAGATATGCAAAGGGGCTTCTCTCTCAATAATTCCGCCCTGCGGATTTTGCTGATTGGCCTTTTGGTGCTTCTTAATTTTATTGGCACCTTCAACCAAAACCCTCTGCTTTTTACGGTCCACCGAAAGCACGCGGCCTTCTTTGCCCTTGTCCTTGCCGGTGGTTACTAACACATTATCGCCGCGTCTAATTTTGCTGGCCATGTTTTAACCTCCTTATAAGACTTCGGGGGCAAGGGAAAGGATTTTCATATATTGCTTATCTCTTAATTCCCTGGCCACCGGGCCAAAAATTCTTGTGCCTCTGGGGTTTTTGTCATCTCTTATTATAACGGCGGCATTGTCGTCAAAGCGGACATAAGAGCCATCGGCGCGGCCAATCATTTTCTTTGTGCGCACAACAACGGCCTTAACAACCTCGCCTTTTTTTACAACGCCCCCGGGTGTAGCGGCTTTAACCGAGGCGATTATAACATCGCCAACCCCGGCATATCTGCGCCCCGAGCCGCCTAAGACCCGAATACACATAATTTCCTTTGCGCCGGAATTATCAGCCGCAACCAATCTGGATTGCTGTTGAATCATCTCAAACCCTCCAATAGCATTACTTCGCTCTTTCTAGTATCTCCACCAAACGCCATCTCTTCTCTTTCGACAATGGCCTGGTTTCCATTACGCTTACCGTGTCGCCTATGCCACATTCGTTTTTCTCGTCATGGGCTTTAAGCTTATAGGTGCGCTTTACGATTTTTTTATACTTTGGGTGTCTTATGCTGGTTTCTACAGCAACGACTATGGTTTTGTCCATTTTGTCGCTGGTAACCTTGCCAACCCTGGTTTTTCTTAAATTTCTAGCTGTAGTCGCAACTTCCACACTTTACCTCCTTCCGCCGGGCGACCGGGGGCGGTCGCCCCTACGCCAGTCCGCGCTCTTTGCGGGTCATTACGGTTCTGATTCTTGCAATATTTCTTCTGACTTCTCTAATCCTTGCGGTGTTGTCCAGCTGATTTGTGGCATTTTGCAGCCTAAGGTTAAATAATTCCTTTTTGGCATCCACAAGCTCTGTCTGCAGCTCATTTGGGGACTTAATCAACAACTCCTCAAGATACACTCTACTTTTCACCGCTATCACCAACTTCCTTAATCATTATTCACTAAACGGGCGACCGGGGCGGTCGCCCCTACGGCGTCCAGCTCTTTGTCAAGTTCGGCTTTTCCGTAGATTTTACACTTTATCGGCAATTTATGGACGGCGCGGCGCAGGGCTTCGCGGGCAATGTTTTCGGCTACACCGTTAAGCTCAAACATTACACGACCCGGCCGCACAACAGCCACCCAATATTCCGGCGCGCCCTTACCTTTACCCATGCGGGTTTCGGCGGGCTTTGCCGTTACGGGCTTGTCGGGAAAAATTTTAATCCAAACATTACCGCCACGCTTGATATATCTTGTCATTGCACGTCTTGCCGACTCAATTTGATTCGACGTAACCCAGCCCGGCTCTTTGGCGACAATGCCAAATTCGCCGTAAATTATGCGGTTTCCGCGCATGGCCTTGCCCTTCATGCGGCCACGAAATTGCTTACGTCTTCTAACTCTTTTTGGCATTAACATCAGGGTCTGCCCCCTTTCATTCCGGAGCCCGCCTGGCCGCGGCCACCGCCGCCGCTTCGTCCGCCTCTGTCATTTCTGCGGCCTCTTCTTTCTTCCCTTGGCGCAGGTGGGATTTTTGGCTCTTCCGCCGCTGTTTTGCCCGGCAAAATTTCGCCTTTATAAACCCAAACTTTTACACCAAGCTTGCCATAGGTCGTGTCCGCTTCCGCAAAACCATAGTCAATGTCGGCGCGAAGGGTTTGCAGCGGAATTGTGCCTTCCGAATATGATTCGCTTCGCGCAATATCCGCGCCGCCCAAACGACCCGAAACCATGGTTTTAATGCCTTTTGCGCCAAATTTCATGCTGCGTGTCATGGCCTGCTTCATAGCACGCCTGAATGTAACACGATTTTCCAGCTGGCGCGCAATATCTTCAGCAACCAATTGGCCGGCAAGTTCCGGCCGCCTTACTTCTTGCACATCAATTGTGGCCTTTTGTTTGGGGTCTGCTACAAATTTTTGAACGTCCCTTGCCAAATCTTCAATAGCCTTGCCGCTTCTGCCGATAACAATGCCGGGCTTGGCTGTATGCACGGTTACGCGAACCTTGCTTGAAGTGCGGGCAATAGTAATTTTTGACACGCCGGATAAAAAGAGTTTATTCTTAATGAATTTGCGAATTTTATGGTCTTCGACCAAAAGGTCTCCGAAACCTTTTTCGGCATACCAAACGCTGTCCCATTCTTTGTATATCCCAACTCTTAAACCGTGGGGATTAACCTTTTGTCCCAAATTTTCACCGCCTTTTTATTTTCTCTCATTTAAAATTACGGATATATGGCTGACTTTCCTCTCAATTCGATTGGCGCGGCCGCGCGCGCGAGCCCGCAGGCGCCATCTCGAATAATGACTGCTTCCGCGATTGGCATAAGCCGTTTCAACATACAAATCATCCGGATTTAAGCCCAAATTGTTTTCGGCATTTGCCACGGCGGAATTAAGCACTTTTAAAGCTATCCGAGCACCCTCGCGAGGATTGTATAACAGCAATGCGCGAGCCTCCTCAATGCCTTTGCCCTTAATTTGATCCAGCACAATGCGCGCCTTTATATCGGAAATTCGGATATATTTGGCATGAGCCTGTGGCCGCCTGTCTTTATTGTCCTTATTGCGCTGTCTTTTATATTGTGTTCTACTCTCACCTTTAGGCAAAACACTTCCTCCTTTCTATCGCGAACGCGAGCGACGCTCGTCTTTCGTGTGGCCGCGATATGTTCTTGTTTGGGCAAATTCTCCCAGCTTATGTCCAACCATGTCTTCGCTTATATACACGGGCACATGCCTGCGTCCGTCATGCACGGATATGGTATGGCCAATCATCTGTGGAAATATCGTAGAGCGTCTGCTCCATGTCTTAATAACATTTTTGCTGCCCGATTCGTTTTGTGCCTCGACCTTTTTAAGCAGGTGGTCGTCGGCGAATGGGCCTTTCTTTAAAGACCTTGCCATCATTCTCCTCCTTTCTAATGGGCGACCGGGGCGGTCGCCCCTACTACAGGAATAACTATATCGATAAGTTGCGGGTCTTGCCCCATTCGGGCGTCATAATATTCATAGGATATTTCGCCGCTCATCTCATAACCGCTGCCCTCAAGGCATTGAAACGATTGCGCCCAAGCCTCGACAACTTTATCAAGCGGGGTTTCAATTACAAGATATTCGCCGGCGGGAATCTCGCAAACCGTCATTCCCGCGAAAGCGGGAATCCCCTCATCAACCTGCGTTTCGTCCGCAATTTCAACAGCGATAATGTAATCCATATCGTTTTCGCCAGTCATTACGCAGATGCCATAATCGCCACAGCGTTTTTGAATATTGCGAAGATTGCCGACACGCTCGCCATCAAAGACACTTTGCCAGAAATCGCCAATGGGATTATTTTCGCTTCCGACCTCGGTCATGCCGGTTTTGAACACATAACCGGCGGTTTTAATGGAGTTTCGCTTCTCAATCTTAAAATTCATCGGCGCAACCCCCCATTATTTCCGCTTCTTACGACGGCTAACGATATATTTATCGCTTTGCTTATTCTTTTTGCGGGTTTTATAGCCAAGCGTAGGCTTGCCCCAAGGGGTTACGGGGGCATTGCGCCCAATCGGTGCTTTACCCTCGCCGCCGCCATGCGGGTGGTCATTCGGATTCATAACCGAACCGCGAACGGTCGGGCGAATTCCCATATGACGCTTGCGCCCCGCCTTGCCGATTTTAACCAGTTCATGGTCGCTATTGCCGACTGTTCCCATGGTTGCCCTGCAATTTACGGGCACCATGCGCGTTTCGCCCGAAGGCAGACGAACCGTGGCAAATTTGCCTTCGCGCGCCATAAGTTGCGCAGAATTTCCGGCCGAGCGCACCATTTGCGCGCCCTTGCCGGGCTTCATTTCGATATTGTGAATGGCGCTGCCAAGCGGAATATGCGTCATTGGCAGGCAATTGCCCACGCGCGGCTCTGCATTTGGCCCATTCATCAATTTGTCGCCGACCTTAAGCCCCTGCGGAGCGATAATATAACGCTTTTCGCCGTCTGCATAGCTTAAAAGAGCTATATTGGCCGAGCGATTGGGGTCATATTCAATGGTTTTAACCGTGGCGACAATGTCGTCTTTTTGGCGTTTAAAATCAATAATGCGATATTTCTTTTTATGGCCGCCGCCGCGATGGCGAACGGTGATTAAGCCCCTATTATTGCGCCCCGAAAACTTCTTTAAATGCACGGTAAGCGATTTTTCCGGCTTATTTGTCGTAATTTCGGAAAAATCCAAACTCGTCATATGCCGTCTGGAGGGCGTATAGGGCCTATATCTACGAATTCCCAATTTCTTCAACTCCTTTACCGGGCGACCGAGGGCGGTCGCCCCTACGATTACATGCCCTGGAAGATTTCAATGTCTTTGCTTTCGGGTGTCAGCTTCACAATGGCTTTTTTACGCCTTGGCGTAGTGCCGTATTTGAAACTTCTTGTCCGCTTTTTCTTGCCGATAAGATTCATTGTGTTGACCTTTTCGACCTTTGTGCCTTCAAACATTTTCTCAACAGCCTCGCGCACCATATTTTTGGTGGCATTTGGATGTACATAGAAGGCATATTTTTTGTCCGCCATTTCATCCATGGATTTTTCGGTGATGACGGGCTTTAAGATAATGTCATAATACTTTAAGTCTGCCATTATGCATACACCTCCTGAATCTTCTCCACGGCTTCTTTTGTCATGACCAAATTGTCGTGTTTCAAAATATCGTAGACATTTATAGTGTTGACCCCTGCGGTCTTAACCCCGGGAATATTTCTGGCGGAAAGCACTTCTTTACTGCTGTCTTCACCCAGCACAATAAGCGGCTTACGCGCATTTATATTGCCGAGAACCTTAACCATTTCCTTGGTTTTGGCATTGTCCAGCCTAAGCTCGTCCAACACCAAAATTTTGCCATTTTGCGCCTTGCTGGACAATACAGACTTAAGCGCCAAACGCTTTACTTTTTTATTGAGTTTAAATGAATAATCTCTTGGTTTTGGGGCAAAAACCACGCCGCCGCCTCTCCATTGCGGAGCGCGAATTGTGCCTTGACGCGAACGCCCCGTGCCTTTTTGCGGTCTGGGCTTTGCGCCGCCGCCGCGAACCTCGCCGCGGGTTTTGGCCGACTTTGTGCCTTGACGCTGATTTGCCAAATATTGCACAACCGCCAAATGCACCACATCTTCATTGGGCTTTACGCCGAAAACCTCGTCGTCAAGCTCTAATTTTCCAACTATAGAGCCATCCATTTTATATAAATCAACAATCACGCGAATCCTCCTTCCCTATTGCTATTTATTCTTAGTCGTATTCTTAATGCTGACAAGTGAGCCGCGCGGGCCGGGAACAGCACCCTTTACCAAAAGCAAATTGCGTTCGCCATCTGCCCTAACCACGGTTAAATTCGCCACGGTTACACGCTCATTGCCCATATGTCCGGCCATTGGCTTGCCTTTGCGAACGCGGGCGGGCGTTGTACCGGGACCCATAGAACCCAGCGCGCGATGATGCTTAGAACCGTGAGATTCGGGGCCGCGTCCATAATTGTGGCGTTTAATTGCGCCTTGGAAGCCCTTGCCCTTTGAAGTTCCCGTAACATCAACCTTGTCGCCCTCGGCGAAAATATCGGCCGTAATCTCTGCGCCAACTTCATAGCTGTCCACATCTTCTAATCTAAATTCCCTTAGATATTTTTTATAGGCGGTTAATCCCGCTTTGTCAAATTGCCCCTTGTCGGGCTTATTAAGGTAGACATTTCCGCGCTTATTCGTGCGGGCATCCTTAAAAGCCACTTTAATGGCGGCATATCCGTCATTTTCAACGGTCTTTTTCTGCACAACCACACATGGCCCTGCCTCAATCACCGTAACGGGCACAAGTTCGCCATTTTCGGCAAAAACCTGCGTCATGCCAATCTTGCGGCCGAGAATCGCCTTTTTTGGCTTCAATAAATTTCTAGTTACCATATTTTTCCTCCTTCAGCGGAACGCTTAGCTTGCGTTCATGAAATTTACATAATTTTCACGGTAATCCCTACGCCTTCGGGTAGGTCTAAGCGACCCAGCGCATCGACTAGTTTTTGGGTTGCGCCCGAAATGTCGATTAGGCGTTTGTGGGTGCGCTGCTCAAATTGCTCTCTCGAGTCTTTGTATTTGTGCACAGCGCGCAAAATTGTGATAACTTCGCGCCTTGTCGGCATTGGAATCGGCCCTTTAACGGTTGCGCCGTTGCGCTTGGCCGTTTCAATAATTTGCGCCACGGACTGGTCTATAATCTTATGGTCATAGGCCTTGAGGCAAATTCGCATCTTATTACTCTTCTCTGCCACTTTGTTTCCTCCTTAATATGGTATATTGTGTGTCCGTGGTGTTACACGCACCCGTGTGTTTCATATAGGGGTCATGCACATCACAGGGATTTAATACCCTCTCGCTCCCCGGAAAAACCCTGCAAGCCTTTTAAAACTCGCAAGCAACCTCCCGATTCACAGCTTAGATGTCGCACACAAGAAACTATTATATACCAATCCAAAACCATTGTCAAGGGTTTTTTTCGGTTTTTTTGAAAAAATTTTGCGGCCACAATCTCTTGTCGAAATTTTTTGTTAAAAAATGGTTCTGGGGCGACATGTATTTCCAATTTTTGGCAGTTGGATTGTGCTATACTGCCTTTAGGGACAAGTTTAGAACTAGGAGGAATATTATGAAGAATTTCGAATTACCCACAAATATCAGGCAAATCGGCACTATGGGCGAGGGTCTGAAAATATATGTGGAAGACTATGTTTGCTCATATTTGCGGCAATTTGCGGAAAGCAAAAGCCCTGCGGAAAAGGTTGCGTTTTTGGTGGGCAAATATATGGTGATTGACGGCGCGCCACATGCTTTTGTAAGCGGCGCAATTTTGGGGAAACACAGCAAATTCCAGGACAATATGGAAAGTTTTACGGACGAGTCCTATGAATATGCCGAGGAACAGCTTGCCAAATATTTCCCGGGCAGCGAAATTATCGGCTGGATGCAGTCCCAGCCCGGCTATGGCGTCTATCTCAATCCGTCCTATGCCGACTATCACATGGCCAATTTCACCCGCCCCTACAATCTGCTTTTCGTCATGGACCCCGCCGAAAAACTCAATCTTTTTTACACTTGGAATAAAGAAATGAGCGGAATGGACGAAGTTTCGGGCTATTTTGTGTATTATGACCAAAATAAGGGAATGCAGGATTATATGAATGACAACAGGATTAATCGCGCGCGCGCCGTGCCTAAGACAAAGGACGAGGCCGCCGAGCCCATCCCGCGCCTGCGCCCCTTTAACGAGCCTAAGCCCGCCGGCCGCGACTCTCGTCCGATGGGCGGCGTTAAAACCACTCCCTTGGGTCTTGGCGAAAAAAAGGCCGGGCGCAGCGTTGAAGACATGCGCCGCCTGTCGAATTTGCTGGTGGGGCTTTGTGCGGTTTTGTTTATCACAAGTTTTATTTTGGGCGCGGGCCTTTTGCAAAGCGATGGGCGAATTTCCGCCTTGGAAGATGCTATAATTACTATGGATTCAAATAATTTGATTATCGCAGACCAAATTAGGCAATTAGTGGCAGCCCCCGTATTCGCGCCCGGCGAATTTGCCGACGCGGGCACACAGCCAACCGAGCCGCCGCCCGAAGTCCTAACCCCGCCGCCACAGCCGCCAATCGAAACGCCGCCCGAAACGCCTCCGCCAACCGAAGCCCCTACCGAAGCCCCAACAGAAGCACCAACCGAGCCGCCGCCGCCGCTTGAAACCACGCCAACAGGCCTTGCGCTGGCAAATGTCCCCGAAACCTATACAATACAGCCGGGCGACTCACTTTTGCAAATCAGCCGCCGTTTCTTCGGCGATGTCGGCATGGTTGAACGCATTATGGAATTAAATGGAATAGAAGACCCCAATAGAATCAATATAGGGCAGGTAATAATCCTGCCGAGAGAATAAACAAAAACCGCCTTCGGGCGGTTTTAGGCTGTAGGTAAAGCCGGGGGTAGTGCGCGGTGCTGCGCACTAGCTAAAGCCGTGAGCCAGACCGAAGGTCTGCGCACGGCGGAATGTTGGCAATCTCGTAGCCGTGCGCGGCGCTTCGCGCTGGCTCTTAAGGCGTAGCCAGAGCGAAGCTCTGCGCCACGCCGCATAGTGGCATCACCATTGTCATTACTCTAAACCGCCTTCGGGCGGCTTAGGGAGTGTTAACATAAAGCTGTTGTGCGTCTTTTCGGACGATATTTCCGCCACTCTTGCGACGACGACGGGCAAAATTCTTGCGTGCCTTTGGGCACGCGGCGAATTTCACCTCCTTGATTGGCGAAAAATCGTTCCGAAAATCCGCACAACCCATTTATGTTAACACGCCCTAGCTTTTTAGAAAGGCCGAGGACAGCGGCACAAGGTGTGGACAAACAACACTTAATATGATATAATAACTACATGGATAATCTAACTAAAAAACAATGCCCCAAATGCAAAGCTGAAACCGGTCAAATGAAAAATGGACGCAATCGTTCG